>CAYWOO010000205.1:0-7063 GCA_964458665.1 uncultured Dehalococcoidia bacterium | reverse complement strand
GCATCGACGATCAGGTCGACGGCATGGCCTAGCTGGGCGCGGACTTCGGCGGCGGTGTGGCACTCTTCGCGGCCGGCGACGTTTGCGCTAGTGCCGGTTAGCGGACCGAGCTGTGATGCGAGTTCGCGCAGCACCGGATCGTCGGGCGCGCGCACACCGATCGTATCGCCACCGGCGACGGCACGCGTTTGGTACGACGGCTCCTTTGGTAGCACGATCGTGAGCGCGCCGGGCCAGAAGCGCTGCATCAACTGACGCGCCGTGTCGTTCACATCGGCGACGTGCTCCGCTTGCTCGATCGACGCGACGAAAATCGGCATCGGCTGGTTGGGGTCGCGGACCTTCGTTTCGTACACGCGCTCAACTGCGGCGCGGTTCGCCGCGATCGCGACCAAGCCATACACGGTGTCGGTCGGCATGGCGACGATGCCACCGGCTCGGAGGACCTCTGCAGCGGTGCGGTAAGCTTGTTTGATGTCCAACTGCTTATGTCGATTATCAGTAGTCATTGACCGGTCGGCGGCGCTTCGATAGACTCAGGTTACTTCCACCAGCGCACGCAGGATACGACATGGCAGACACACCAAGCTCCCGCCGCGTAGGCGTCTCGGGCGACGTGGAGGTTTCCGCGTACCTGGAGATTGCACGCGAAAAGTCGGGCGAAGCGCCCTCAAACCAGCCACCGAACGTGTCGGTCCTGCCCGAGACGGTGGTCGTCATCGACTTCGGCTCGCAGTTCTCGATGCTGATCGCGCGCCGCGTGCGGGAGTGCCATGTCTACTGCGAACTGGTGCCGCACGACGCGCCGTGGGAAACGATCGAGAAGCTGAAGCCGCGCGGCGTCATCCTCTCCGGCGGGCCGGCAAGCATCTACGAAGTGGGCGCACCGACCATTCCAAATTGGGTGTTCGAACGCAATCTGCCCGTGCTTGGTATCTGCTACGGCATGCACGCGCTGGCGCACCAGCTCGGGGGCAAAGTCGTGGCGTCGGACCACCGGGAGTACGGCCACGCGACGCTGCATCAGGGCGATGTCGAATCGCCCATATTCGACGGCCTTCCGCCTTCGATGCCAGTGTGGATGTCGCACGGCGACAGCATCACGCAGCTCCCGCCAGGGTATTCGTCGATCGCGTACTCCGACAACTCGCCGTTCGCGGCGATGAGCAACGGTAAGAACGTCTTCGGCATCCAGTTTCACCCGGAAGTCGTGCACACCCCATACGGAAAGCAGCTGATCGAGAACTTCCTGTACAAAACATGCGGGCTGCGTGGCGACTGGACGGCGGGCAACTTCATCGCGGATGGCATCAATCGCATCCGCAAACAGGTCGGCGATGGCAAAGTGATCTGCGCGCTCTCAGGCGGCGTCGATTCCGCCGTGGCGGCGATGCTGGTGCACAAGGCCGTCGGCGATCAGCTCACGTGCATCTTCGTGGACAACGGATTGATGCGGCGCGAAGAGCCGGAGCGCGTCGTCGATACGTTCGGGCGCCACATGGAGATCAAACTCGTCCACGTCGACGCGGCGGACCGCTTTCTGACGCAGCTCCAGGGCGTCACGGATCCTGAGCAGAAGCGGCGAATCGTCGGCGAGACGTTCATCCGAGTGTTCGAAGCAGAAGCCGACAAGATCGGCAAAGTCGACTTCATCGTGCAGGGCACGACCTACCCGGACGTCGTCGAGAGCGCAACCGGCAACGGGACGACGGCGAAGATCAAGACGCATCACAACGTCGGTGGTTTGCCGAAGGAGATGACGTTTGAGGTCATCGAGCCGCTCCGCTACCTGTTCAAGGACGAGGTGCGGCAGGTTGGCCTTGGCCTTGGCCTGCCGGACGAGATGGTGTATCGGCAGCCCTTCCCTGGACCGGGCTTGGCGATTCGGATCATCGGCGAAGTGACGCCAGAGCGCGTCGCGGTGCTACAGGCAGCTGATTGGATCGTGATGAACGAGATCAAGAAGGCGAAGCTCTACCACGAGCTGTGGCAGTCGTTCGCCGTGCTGACCGACACGCGCTCCGTCGGCGTGATGGGCGACTTCCGCACCTACGGACACGTCGTCGCGCTGCGCGCGGTCACGGCGGAAGACGCGATGACGGCGGACTGGGCACGACTGCCATATGAGGTGTTAGCGCGCATCAGCAGCCGCATCGTGAACGAGGTGCCCGGAGTGAACCGCGTGGTCTACGACATCACCTCGAAGCCGCCAGGCACGATCGAGTGGGAGTGACGAGGTCACGATCCACGAAGAGCACAAAGGACACGAAATTCCAGTGGTCGGGAAGGATGCGAAGCGTGTGGGATAGGCGTCCTCGCCTGTCCGTTCGGCTTCGCCGGACCGACGCTGTAGATAGAGCCAACGGCGACGCGGGTCGCGCGCGGCAACATTGGATCGAGCCATGACCACTGACCAGCAGCGAAATACAAACGGCCGCATGAAAGTCGAGCAGGCGATCACCGGCGCCCGAGACGCGATGCAGGAGCGGCAGAAGGGCCGCGTGCGGCCGCGCAAGCTGCTGGTGCCGGTGCTGCTCGCGCTGGGCGTTATCGTCATCCTGCGACGCTTCGAACAGAGCACGGGCGGCTGACTGATGCCCACAAACGTCCTGCTGATCGGCGGCGGCGGGCGCGAACACGCGATCGGCTGGAAGCTGCGGCAGTCGCGCCTGCTGGGCGAGCTGATCGTCGCGCCGGGCAACGCCGGCATCGCGCAGATCGCCGAGTGCGTGGCGCTGCCCGTGCCGAGCGCCCACGTACCCGAAGGCGAAGTCCGCCAGTACGGCGCGGCCGTCGTCGCGCTGGCGCGTTCACGCAAGATCGAGCTCGTCGTCGTTGCGCCGGACGATCCGCTTGCGTTCGGGCTCGTCGACATGCTCGAGGCCGCGGGCATCGCGGCGTTCGGGCCGTCGAAGGCCGCCGCGCAGATCGAAGCGTCGAAGGCGTTCGCGAAGGACTTGATGCGGCGGCACGGGATCCCGATGGGTGAGGTGGCGCGGTTCGACGACTTCGAGGCCGCACGTGCGTACGTGGAATCGCGAACGTGCGAGGTCGTCGTGAAAGCCGACGGCCTATCTGTCGGTAAGGGCACCGTGGTGCCGTCTTCGCGCGAAGAAGCGATCGCGGTGCTGCGTTCGATGCTGGTCGAGGGCGAGATGGGCGCGGCAGGGCGCACGGTCGTCGTCGAAGACATGCTCGCTGGGCGCGAAACGTCGGCGATGGCGTTCAGCGACGGCAAGACCGTTGCGCACATGCCCTTCTCATGCGACCACAAGCCTGTGTTCAACGGCAACGTCGGCCCGAACACGGGCGGCATGGGCGTGTACAGCCCGCCGGCATGGCTCGACGCCACCGTCGCCGAGGCGATCCGGCGGGATGTCACCGAGGCGGCCGTGCGTGCAATGACGGCGGAAGGGATGCCGTTCAAGGGCATCCTGTATCCGGGCATCTTCGTGACGGCGGACGGGCCGCGCGTGATCGAGTTCAACGCGCGCTTCGGTGACCCGGAAGCGGAGGCGCTGCTGCCCCGCCTCGAAAGCGATCTACTCGAGATCATGCTCGCCGTCACGAACAGCACGCTCAACCGCGTCGACGTGTGCTGGAGCGACGATGCATCAGTCACGGTGATGCTGGCTTCGGGCGGCTATCCGGGGTCGTACGAGCGCGGCCTGCCGATCAGCGGCCTCGACGATGTGGACAGCGATATCGTCGTGTTCCACGCTGGCACGAAGCACGACGCGAACGGCGGACTCGTGACGAACGGCGGCCGTGTGCTGGCGGTGACGGCGAGGGCGCCGACGATGGCCGCGGCGCGCGAGAAGGTGTACCGGAACATCGACCGCATACACTTCGACGGCATGCACTATCGAACCGATATCGGAGCCAGTGAGGTGGCGGTACACGCATGAGCGCACTTGTCGCGGTCTTGATGGGGTCGAAGTCGGACATGGACGTGATGCAGACGTGCATGGACACGCTGGCGAAGTTCAAGATCGAACACGAAGTACACGTGATGTCGGCGCACCGGAATCCCGACAAAGTGCGGGAGTTCGTGTCGTCCGCGCGTGAGCGCGGCTTCGAGGTGATTATTGCCGCCGCGGGCGGGGCGGCGGCGCTGCCCGGCGTCTGCAAGGCGTACACACCGCTGCCCGTCATCGGTGTGCCACTGGCGTCGAGCGAACTGAAGGGCATCGACGCGCTGTACTCGATCGTGCAGATGCCGCCGGGCATGCCCGTGGCGACGGTAGCAGTGGGCGCGTGGGGCGCGCGCAACGCGGCGACGCTCGCGGCGGAGATCCTGGCGCTCTCGCACGCGGAGATCCGTGTGGAATATGACGCCTATCGCGCGGGGCTGGCTTCGGGCTAAACTACGCAGTGAAATCCAACCCCGTCCAACCCCGTCGGTATCTTCGCGTTCTCCGCGCCTCCGTGGTGGTCCAATGATCGAGCGCTATTCGCGTCCCGCGATGGCCGCGATCTGGACCGACGAGGGCAAGCTCGACCGCTGGCTGGCCGTGGAGGTCGCTGTCGTCGATGCATGGGCGGAGGCGGGGCGGCTGCCGGTCGCTGATGCCGAGAAGGTGCGCAAGGCGCGCTACAACATCGCCGACGTCGCCAGGTACCAGGCGGAGACACACCACGACGTGACGGCGTTCCTGAAGTCCGTGGCGGACAGCCTGGGCGAGGAGGGGCGCTGGGTGCACCTGGGGCTCACCTCGCAGGACGTGTGGGACACGGCCACGGCCCTGCAACTCCGGGACTCGGCGACGCTGCTCGAACACGGGTTGCACGCGCTGCGCGAGGTGCTGGAGCGGCGGGCAGTCGAGTTCAAGGACACGATCTGCATTGGCCGCACGCACGGCGTGCACGCTGAGCCGACGACGTTCGGCCTGAAGCTGGCGGGATGGGTGTCGGAGATCCGCCGCGCGCAGGGCCGGCTCGCCGAGGCGAAGGCGCAGATCGCGTACGGAAAGATCAGCGGCGCCGTCGGATCCCACGCCACCGTGCCGCCGGACATCGAGGACAAGGTCTGCATCAACCTCGGGCTGTCGGTGGAGCCGATCAGCACGCAGGTCGTTCCGCGCGACCGCCACGCATACTTCGTCTCGACGCTGGCGATCATCGCCGCCGGGCTAGAGCGGATGGCGCAGGAGATCCGGCATCTGCAGCGCACCGAGGTGCTAGAAGCGGAGGAGCCGTTCGAGGCTGGCCAGACCGGCTCGAGCGCGATGCCGCACAAGCGCAACCCGGAGCTATGCGAGCGCGTGTGCGGCCTCGCGCGCGTGATCCGCGGCTACGCACTGACGTCGTTCGAGAACATCGCGCTGTGGCACGAGCGTGACATCTCGCATTCGTCGACCGAGCGCATCACGCTGCCAGACTCATGCGGGCTACTGGACTACATGCTCGATATCTTCACCGGCGTCGTGCGCGGCCTCACGGTCTACTCGGAGAACATGCGCCGCAACCTGGAGCTGACGCAGGGGCTGGTGTTCTCGCAGCGCGTCATGCTGGCGCTCATCGATACGGGACTCTCGCGGCAGGACGCCTACGGTATCGTGCAGCGCAACTCGATGCGTGCATGGAAGGAGCGCGCACCCCTGCGCGGCTTGCTCGAAGCCGACGCGGACGCGACATCGCGGCTTGATGCGGCCAAGCTCGACGAGATCTTCGACTACGGCGTGTACACCAAGCACGTCGACGACAGCTTCCGTCGGCTCGGCCTCGCGTGAAGATAGAGCTGCGCGGCCAGCACGACCTCGGCCAGATCGTCGGTCTCTCGTACCGGCTCTACGCGCGCAACTTTGCGCCACTCTTCCTGATTGCCGCGATCACCATCCCACTGCAACTTCTCATCGGCGTGATCCAGCAGGGCAGCTCCGGCGAGGGTGCCCAGGCTGCGGCAGGGCTGCTCAACATTCCATATGCCATCGTCGGACTGATCACTTCTGCTGCGCTCATCTTCGCGATACACGAAGCGACCGGCGGCGCCGTACCGGAGTTCGGACGCGCACTCGATGGCGCGTTCGAGCGACTTGGTGCGCTGTTCAAGGCCAGCATTCTGGGCGGATTGTTGGCCGTGCTTTCGTTCCTCGCGGCACCGGCCCTCGCCATCTATTGGCTGTTCAACCGTCAGGCGACCATCGATGGACAGCGCAACTGGTGGCTGGCGCTCGTGCCCGGCGCGCTGGCGATCTACCTTGTCGTGCGTTGGGTCTTCGTCCAACAGTCCGTCGTGATTGAAAACGGACGCAATTGGGCGGCACTCGACGAGAGTGCCATCCTCACCCGCGGCAGTTGGTGGCGGGTGTTTGGTACGCTCATCGTCATCGGGCTGATCGAACTTGGGCCGCTCGCCATGGCGGCCGCCATCGCCCAGGCGCTGCCACCACTCGGCGCATCGGCCCTCACAAGCATGGTGTTCGCGCTTGTCATACCGTTCCCCGTAACCGCGCAGACCCTCCTGTACTACGACTTGAAAGCGAGAAAGCAAGCCGATGTCAGTGCTGGTCGACTCACCGCTGCCGAACAGGACCTACCGGGGTAAAGTCCGCGATACGTACGACCTCGGCGACTGGATGCTCATCGTGGCGACCCGACCGGCTGTCGGCGTTTGATGCCATCCTGCCTACGGGGATTCCCGACAAGCGCAAGGTGCCTCAACGGCTGAGCTTCGTTCCGCCGACGGCGGGCGACGCCCGAACTGAGATCTGTGGCGTCGATTCCCGCCGTATGAACTCAGTAGGAAGCGTTACTTCCTCCGGCGTCTCGTCGGGATCGTTCATGAGTGCAATCAAGATCCTAATGGCTTCAGCCGCCGCTGCGCGCCTATGCACCTGAATAGTAGACAAAGGCCGGCGCGCTTCCACTGATCTCGATAATCAGTCTGTAGTCGAAGCAGCCGGCTTTTCTCAGCGTCGACTCATAGGTAGCTTGTCGAACTCGATTGCTCAGCGAGGACGAGGGCCCTGCGAGGTAAGCGATACGCGTATGGCCCTGAGCCAGAAGCAGATCGAGTGCTTGGCGCTCCCCGTGCGCTTGGTCGAAGTTTACGGTCGAAAGT
>CAYWOO010000204.1:0-14621 GCA_964458665.1 uncultured Dehalococcoidia bacterium | reverse complement strand
CCGAGCGCTCGCTCGGCGTCGATGCGATCTGGTTCTCGCCGACATTCCCCTCGCCCATGGCCGACTTCGGCTACGACGTCTCCGACTACGAGGAGGTGCATCCCGACTTTGGCGACATGGCGACGATGGACCGCCTGATCGCAGAAGCGCACAAGCGCGGCATCCGCGTCATCCTCGACTTCGTGCCGAACCACTCGTCGTCACTGCACCCGTGGTTCATCGAGTCGCGCGCTTCGAAGGATTCGCCGAAGCGCGACTGGTACATCTGGCGCGACGCAAAGCCCGAGGGCAGTCCGCCCAACAACTGGATCGCCGCATTCGGTGGGCCGGCGTGGGAGTGGGATCAGAAGACGCAGCAGTACTACCTGCACTCGTTCCTCATCGAGCAGCCCGACCTCAACTGGCGCAACCCGGAGGTCGAGACGCGCATGCATGACGTCCTGCGCTTCTGGATGGACCGCGGCGTCGACGGCTTCCGCATCGACGTCATGGATCGCGTGATCAAGGATCCACAGCTGCGGGATAACCCGCCGCAGAACAACCCGCGCATTCGCGCCATCGCGCAGACCGCGATGCAGATGCACACCTACGACCAGAACTGGCCGGAGATCATCGATGTCGTACGCGGCATTCGCAAGGTCACCGACGCCTATCCGGAGCGCATGACCGTCGGCGAGGTGTTTGGGCCGCCGGAACAGATCGTCCACTACTACGGCGGCACCGAGCTCGACGGCCTCCACCTTGCATTCAACTTCCCGTTCGTGCGCATCTGGGACGATCGCTGGAACGCCGAGCGTGTACGCAAGAGCGTCGACGCGTTCGAGGCCGCATTGCTCCCGGGCGCCTGGCCGAACCACGTCTTCGGCAACCACGACGTCGATCGCTTCATCAGCCGCGTCAACCGCGACGGCCGCGGCCACGAGCGCGCGCGCGTCGCCGCGTTGCTGTTGCTGACGCTGCGAGGTACGCCGTTCATCTACTACGGCGAAGAGATCGGCATGGAGAACACCGATGTCCCCGAAGAGATGCTGCAGGATCCGGCACGTACGTACGCGCGCGGGCGCGACCCAGAGCGCACGCCCATGCAGTGGTCGCGCGAAGACGCGTTCACGACGGGAACGCCCTGGCTGCCGTACGGCGACCTCTCCGTCAACGTCGAGCACCAGCGCGACGACCCGGCGTCAATGCTATCGCTGTACCGCCGCCTGATCTGGTTCCGCCGCGCCTCCGACGCCCTCCGCTACGGCGACTACACACCGATCGACGGCGTGCCCCCAGGCATCTACGCCTACACGCGCAGCCACGGCGATGATCGCCTGCTCACCGTCCTCAACTTCACAAGCGACGCGATCTCTTTCGAGCTGCCCGCCTCGCTCCGCGTTACGGAGACGCTGATCGGCACGCACGGTCTGCCCGCAGCGGCGCAGTCGATCACGCTCGCCGGCAACCAAGGCCGTCTGCTGCGTCTGGCTGCTTCTCCGTAGGGACAGGTCTTTAGACCTGTCCGCCCGTTCGTACGCCCGAGTTGGTGCGTCTTGCAGAACCCATACGAACAGGTCTTCAGACCTGTCCGGCCGTTCGTACGCCCGAGTTGGTGCGTCTTGCAAAACCCGTAGGGACAGGTCTTCAGACCTGTCCCTCCGTTCGTACGCCCGAGTTGGTGCGTCTTGCAGAACCCGAACGGACAGGTCTTCAGACCTGTCCGCCCGTTCGTGCGCAGCCGACGGGCGCGTTCGCAACGAAAGTTGCCCTCAAGGCGCGCCTGCCTTCAGCACGCCGGCGAGACCTACACCGCTACGCTCACCGCCAGAAACCGCTCGATCATCGTATTGATCTGCTCCGGCACCTCGAGTTGGTGAAAGTGTCCCGACCCAACGGTTTTGCCCGTCGCCGCGCCAGGGCACAGCTCGCGCAGGCGCCCGACGCGATCCAGCACCGGATCCGCCTCGATGTACAGCGCGGGCACGCGAAGCGCTTGCAGCTCCGCCTCGCCGCCAAACGAACCAACGCTTTCGAACGCCGACGCGACGACGTGCATCGGCGTGCGGCCCATCCCGTCCAGCAGCCGCGCCTTCAACGCCGCATCACTCGTCGGCGTGAAGAACTGATCCGATCCGAACTGCTGAAGCACCGCCGGTCCATCCGGCGATCGGAAGCCGGCGACGAGTTCCGCGATCAACGGCTGCAGCTCTGGTGGAAACAGGATCGCCGGGTCGAGCATCACCAATGCCGCACACAACTCCGGACGAGCCGCGGCCACGGCCAGCGCGATCGCGCCGCCCATACTGTGTCCGGCCAGCACGGCCCTGGACACACCCAGCTCGCCGCACATCCACGCGATGTCATCGGCGAAGCCTGCGATCGTGTACGCCTGCTCCGGCTTGTCGCTCTCGCCATGCCCGCGCAGATCCACCGAGATGCAGCGGTAACGGTTCGAGAAATGCGCGGCTTGCCGCGCGAAGTGCGAGCGATCGCACGTCCAGCCGTGC
This sequence comes from uncultured Dehalococcoidia bacterium, assembly GCA_964458665.1. GTDB lineage: Bacteria > Chloroflexota > Dehalococcoidia > DSTF01 > JACRBR01 > JANXYW01. The sequence continues at coordinate 12,132 of CAYWOO010000204.1, read as the reverse complement.
ACGAGCACCATCGCCGGCCCGCTACCGGCCTCCTCGTAGGAGAGCTTCACGCCGTCACGCGTCAGATGAGCCATAGCCCTCCAACCTCAGCCGACTGACGACCGACGACCGACGACCGACGACCGAACCTACACCTGCTCGAAGTATCGCGTCCGTTCCCAAGCCGTCACCGCGCGCCGGTGCTTCTCGACCTCCCAGCGCCGCATCGCCACGTAGTGGTCGACGAACGCGTCGCTGAAGAAGTCGCGCGCGATAGCGCTCGCATCCAGCCGCTCGATCGCCTCGTCTAACGTGCGTGGCAGCGCCGCCAAGCCCGCCGTCTCGTACACGTTGCCCTCCGCGGGTGGCGACATTGTCAGCCCGCGCTCGATGCCTGATAGCCCGCCCGCGAGGCATGCGGCGAAACCCAGGTACGGATTCACGTCCGCGCCGGGCACACGATTCTCGACCCGGATCGCCGTCTCCCCGTTCGTGATCGCCCGCAACGACGACGTGCGATTCTCGATCGCCCACGATGCGGACGTCGGCGCCCAGCTGCCGCTCACGTAGCGTTTGTACGAATTCACGTTCGGCGCGTACAGCGCGAACAGTTCGGGCATCGCACCGAGCGCGCCCGCGATGTACGCCGTCAGGGTCGATGACATGTGATGCGGCGCAGCGGCATCCCAGAACGCGTTCTTCTCGCCGCGCCAGAGGCTCTGGTGAATGTGGCCGCTGCACCCATCCATCTGGTCCGAGTACTTGGCCATGAACGTCGGCACGGTGCCCGACTGCGCGAGCACCTCCTTCGCGCCGCTCTTGAAGAGCATGCCGCGGTCAGCCGCCTCCATCGCGTCGCAGTAGAGAAGGTTCATCTCGTACATGCCCTCGCCGTGCTCGCGGCTGTAGCCCTCCACCTCGATGCCGTACGCATCCATGTACCGCCGCAGTCCGCCCACGACGTCGTCGTCGATGCTGGCATGGCTAATCGAGTAGCAGTTGTAGCCGGGGTTCAGCGGGCGCAGGTCGCTGAAGTTCTTCGCGCGCAACGACTCTTGGTCCTCGCGAAAGATGCGGAACTCCAGCTCAACAGCCATCTGCGCCGTCAGACCAAGCTTCGCAGTCCGATCGAGCACCCGTCGCAGCACCGTCCGCGGCGATACCGCCAACGCCTCGCCATGCTCGGTATACGCATCACACACCACCGCAGCCGTCGCGGGCTCCCACGGCACGATGCGAAACGTCGCCAGGTCGGGCTTGAGCAAGATGTCGGCGAAGCCCGTGTCGGCACTGCCGACGGCGAGCTGTTGCCCGCTGATCACTTCCTCAGCGATGTCCCAGCCAAAAACGACGTCGCACTGCGCGAAGCCCGCACCCTCGCAGCCCGCAAGGAACTGCTTCGTGGACAGTCGCTTGCCTCGATACACGCCGTCCATATCGGGCGTGCCGACCTTCACGGTTTCGATGCCGTGCGCCGCAATGCGCTTCTCGATCTCGTGCTTGCCCATGAATGACGATGATACTCCGATCACCGCTGTGGTGGAACCGGCGCAACGTGCAGCCGCATGGCCGTCCCGGAGATCGGCCGAACGGCCCTACCGGCAGGCGCGAGGGTCAGCGAGCCTTATGTGGGAGGGTCCATGCCGAAGCCAAAGAAGTCCCGGCCCCGCAAGCGCATGCCGAACAACGCGACGCTAACCGCGGGCGCGATCGTCCTGGTTGCCGTCGTGGCTGTCGCGGTGTGGCTCGCGTTCGATGGCGGCAGCGCCCCGAAACGCCGGCTCCTGCGCCAGACGCCTGTCGTCAGTACCGAGCAGCAGGTGAGCGTGGAAGTGGTTGACAACGACTTCATCCCGAACAAGTTGACCGTGAACAACGGCGCAACGGTCACGTGGAACTTCACCGGCGACCTCCCGCACAACGTCACCGACGACCGCGGCGCATTCGCCAGCGACACAGTCGGCAAGGGCGAGAGGTTCACACGCACGTTCGACGCGGCCGGCATTTTCTACTACTACTGCACCATCCATCACAGCATGTTGGGCACGCTGACCGTGAAGGAGTAGCGCCCGGAAACTCCCTCGGTCGTCAAGACACAGGAGGGCGCGTGCGTCGCCTGCCAGGCGCTGAGCCGCCGCGGGCGAACGTTCACGAAGCGTTTACGCGAACCGTCAAGTTAGCGGGGTCAGCGCCGATCCGCCGCCGTGATGTCGCGTCCGCGGGACGCTACTTCAGTGCCTTGAAATCGTCGAGATGCGCGCCGATATCGACGTACAGGTCAGCGACGGTCTTCAGCTCCAGCGACACTGCTTCCGCGAACGCGACGATCTCGACACGCACGCCGCGGCTCGCGATCAACTCAACGAGCCGGCGGAAGTCGCCGTCACCCGACATCAGCACGACGACATCCAGCCGTTCGGACATCGTGAGAATGTCGATCGCCAGCTCGATGTCGAAGTTCGCCTTCATCGATCCATCGGCGAAGCGCTTCAGCGGCTTGGTAACGATGCGATACGGGTGCCCGACGAAGTGATGCACGAAACGCTGGCTTTCGAGTTTCGCCTGCGGATCGTCGCTGATCGGCGCGTACGCACTGGCCCGCACCAGCTCCCGTCCGCGCGTGAAGTAGTCCAGCACGCGGCCAAAATCGATGTTGATGTTGCGCCGCTCCGACGCGTAGATGAGGTTCGGCACATCGACGAATATGCCCACGCGCGGGTGCGCTGTCGAAGCGCTCGGCGCACGGTCCATCTTCGTCTGCATGTCGGCGACGGTCGTCTGCAGCTTCTTCATCGTCGTCGTTATGTCGCGCGCAAAGCTCTCGAGCACCGCCGACTGATGCGCAAGCACGCGCTCCAACGTCATCTGCTCGCCCTCATGCACGCCATCTACGATCGACAGCGCCGTCTCTCCGTTCAGCCCAGCTCCGGGCTTCTTGCGCCCGCGGCCGCCGCGCGTACCGCGCCGCCGCTTCATCGGCCCCGATGCGGCGTCGCCATCCGCCGATGCCGTCGAAGGCGATGGCGCGGTAGCCAGCGACGATGGCGCAGGCGCAGGCGCATCAATGGGTGCAGCCGCCGCTTCCGCGGCCCAGTCGCGCCGAGGCGGACGCGCCGTCGTCGTGCGACGCCGCGGTGCGGCTTTCTTCTCCGCAGGCGCATCGGCTGCCGCGGCCGCGGTGGCCTTGGCTGGCGGCCCGGGAGGCGCGGCCTTCGGCACAGGAGCGCCCATCTCGCTCTTCGCACCATTCTTGGGCGCGGCCTCCGCCGCTGCTTTAGGCGCTGCTTCTTTTCGTGTCGCCCGTGTCTTCCCGAAAAACTTAACCAAGGTTGTGCTCCCTCACGCGGTGACCGCCGCTGCGTATTCCAGCACGCTGCATCGCGCGGCCACCTTCTTCGCGACTTCAACAAATGCCTGTGCCTGCGGGCTTTCCGGCGCCGCCACCACGATCGGCGTGCCCTCGTCCGCCGCCCGTCGCGTCGCCGGATCGAGCGGCAGTTCGCCCAGGAACTCCAGCCCAAGGTCCTCCGCCGCCGCCCGCGCGCCGCCATGCCCGAAGATATCCGTCTGTCCGTTGCAATGCGGGCAAACGAAATAGCTCATATTCTCGATGACGCCGAAGATCGGCACGTTGAGCTTGTCGAACATGCCGACCGCCTTCGCCGCGTCTTCCAGCGCAACATCCTGCGGCGTGCTGACGATCACGGCGCCCGAGATCGGCGCTTCCATCGACATGCTCATCGAGGCGTCGCTCGTCCCCGGCGGCAGGTCGATCAGCAGATAGTCCAGTTCACCCCAATCGACGTCGTGCAACAGCTGCCGCACCGCCGTGCCGATCATCGGGCCGCGCCAGACGACCGGCGTCCCGCGCGGCAGCACGAAGCCGATCGAGCACACCTTCACGCCGTGCCGCTCGTCCACGCGAAGGCCGCCCGCTTCGACCTGCGAGCCCTGCCCGATGCCCATCATCGTCGGCAGGTTGGGTCCCGTTATGTCCGCGTCCAGCAGCCCCACCCGCGCGCCCAGCGATGCCAGCGCGACCGCCAGGTTCGCCGACACGGTTGACTTGCCAACACCGCCCTTGTTGCTGGCAATGGCGATCAGGTGCCGCACGCCGTTCACCGGCGTTCGTTCGGACACCCTATGCTGCGCGACCGTCGCGTCCATCGTCACGTTCGCTTCGCGCACGCCCGGCAAGGCCAGCAGCAGCGCGCGTGCGTCCCGCTCGATCGTCTCGCGCACCGGACATGCGGGCGTCGTCAGCACGATGCGTACGTGCACGACATCGCCGTCGATCTCGGGCGTCTGCACAAAGCCCAGCGACACGATATCACGATGCAAGTCGGGGTCTTCGATGGCGCTCAGCGCCTTCATGATCTCTTGTTCGCTGACGGGCATCAGTGCTTGCCTCGAGGCGCACCGGAAACCGGCGCCATGACAGGGATGAGGTAGCGGCAGCAGTCCGCGCAGCCCGTGGGGCTCTCCGCTACCCGTATTTCAACACTCATAACGCTGGAGAGAAAGGTTTCATGCCAATCGCACGGGCCACCGCCCCCGACAACCGCCCGGTACACGCAGGCGAAATCGCGCACTTCCCACATAGCGCCCAGATCGTGCCACTCGGCAAAGCCGCCGTGGGAGCGCAGAATCGCGACGACTTTAGCGATACGGTCCGTGCCCGAGAGTGCTCGAACGTCCGCGGCATGGCGCTCGGCAAGGCTGATGGCGGCGTTGTGAAACAACCTCGCGCGCCGCGCGCCGGGAGCGATTCCGGCGATGTCCTCCGGCTCCAGCGTACCCACCTGCTCGACAAGTAGCGCCAGCATTCGATCGTGTCCGTCAATCGTGCTTCGGTGGCCATCGACGGTCAGTCGGTAGAGGTGGTGCGGACGGCCAGTGTGCCGGCGCACCTCCTCGGCGCGGACCAGCAGGTCGCGCTCCAGCGCCGTCAGGTGCTGGCGGACAGTCATCGGCGCGAGCCCAAGGGAGGATGCGAGTTCGTCGACGGTGGAGCCGTCGTTGCGCTTGAGTAAGGCGAGGATTTCGGTCTTCGTTGAATGCATAGCGTCCGGGTTTCAGGCCGGACGCACGCAGTATACCGACTTGGCCCGTTTCTGGCCATTGTTACGCTATGTTATGTATCAACCGTCCGTACCTTGACACGGTACAAAATCGTGTGCCATACTCAGGCACCAAACCCCGACTCTCGGACGTACTACCTGCGAGAGCCCGAAAAGGGGGAGGTAGGAGGAAGAGATGGCAAAGACAGCCACAAGAGAAAAGCCCGCAAAGACCGTCATAGAGAAGAAGGAGTCGAAGGCCGCAATAACCGTCGCCGAGATCGAAGTCGTCGCCGCGCCGACCTGCGCGCACCACTGGGTGATCGCCAGCCCGGACGGCGAGATGAGCCTGGGCCGCTGCAAGGTCTGCGGCGAAGAGAAGGAGTTCCCGAACTCCGCCGAGGACTACCTCTGGGAGCGCAGCGTCCCCCAGTCCCGCTGGACCGGCCGCTCCGACGCAAAGAGCTTCAACGACGGCTTCTAGCCGCGCCGACACCAATCGCCTCGCTCAAGAGCGGCCGCAGCAATGCGGCCTTCTTGTTTGTTCGCTATGGTTCAACCGTGAGCGCGCACGATGGGGCGGTTCGGCCACCACCTCGCCTACACTTCCCTTTGGTGTTCTTCGTGGATCGTGGCCTCAGGACGCCCAGCAGCAAGCTTCCGGCCTACTTCGACCCGACGCGGTTCCGCCCGACGAAGTTCCGCATCCGCTCCATCGCCTGCTCCAGCTGCTCGTAGCTGGCGGCATAGCAGATACGCACGTGCCCGGCGCCCGCCTCGCCGAAGGCGGAGCCTGGGATGACAGCCACACGCTCTTCCATCAGGAGCCGCTCGGCGAACGTCTCGTCGTTCATGCCCGTGCTGCCGATGTTCGGGAAGGCATAGAACGCTCCCCGAGGCTCGAAGCAAGCCAACCCCATCCCGTTCAGCGCGCTCACGACCAGCTGTCGCCTGCGGTCGTACTCGGCGACCATGCCGCGCACATCCTCCTCGCCGCTGTTCAGCGCCTCGAGAGCGGCGAACTGTGCGGGCGTCGGCGCCGACATCATCACGTACTGGTGCACCTTCATCATCGCTTCGGTCAGTTCGCTGCGCGCGCAGGTGTACGCTAGCCTCCAGCCCGTCATCGCGTACGCCTTCGAGAAGCCGCCGAGGAGGATCGTCCGCTCCTTCATCCCCGGCAGGGTCGAGAAGCAGACGTGCTCCGTGCCGTACACCAGCCGGTCGTAGATCTCGTCGGAGATCACGAACAAATTGTGCTTCTCAGCGATGGCGGCCACAGCCAGCATCGTCTCGCGGCTCATCACGGCGCCCGTCGGGTTAGCCGGATAACCGATCAGCAGCGCCTTCGATCGTGGCGTGATCCGCGCCTCGATCTCCGCCGGCCGAAGCTGGAATCCGTCCTGGGCCCGCGTCGGGATCTGCATGTACTTGCCACCCGCCAGCAGCACACACGGCATGTACGCGACGTAGCCCGGGTCTGGGCTCAGCACCTCATCTCCGGGATCGAGGATTGCTTCGAGCGCGACGTTGAGCGCCTCGCTAACACCCGCCGTGACGATGATCTCCGTGCCGGCGTCGTACCGGACGCCGTACAGCCGGTTCAGATGCTTCGAAATGGCCGCTCGCAGCTCGACGAGGCCATAGTTCGACGTGTAGTACGTTTCACCGTCTTCGATGCTTTTGATCGCTGCCTGGCGAATCTGGTTCGGCGTCACGAAGTCCGGCTGGCCCACTCCCAGCGAGATCACGCCTTCCATGCTGGCGAGGAGGTCGAAGAAGCGCCGGATGCCCGACGAAGGAATCGCCTGGACGTGCTGCGAGATGTTGCCGCGATGCGTCGAGGTTTCGCTCATCGTCTGCCCGTCCGGCGCTGCCGTCGGGGCTCACAGCCTCCTGCGGACCATATCCTCCGCCCCGCGATCCGGCCAGACGCCAGACCACAGGTCCAACTCCGGCACATAATACAGTACCAGCGACGATCCATCACCGAGGGCGACGCGGAACCCCAACCGCTCCTCCTCCCGCCACGTCGCAGCGATGTCCACAACGTCAATCCGCACGCCGTCGCGCTCGATCCACTGCGGCCGCTCGGGGTAGCTCCCGCCCGCATACGCGCCAACGGTCAGCGCGAACGCCCGCAGCCCCTCTTCTTCGTCTCTATCCATTGCGAATCTGCGGATCGCCCGCTGGCGGGAACTCGATCTCCACAACGTCCCCACGCTCGAAGTTCAGGAGTTGCCGGAAGTGTCCCGCCTCAAGATGCAAGTGCTGGTGCGGCGGCGGCACGCAGGCGCAATCCTCTGCAACGATCCGTGTGGCGAACCGCCGCCGTCCAACCAGAATGGTGAACTCTTCCATCGGGCCCGGGAGCGCCGACCAGCGATCCTTGGTGATGAGGATCGTGCTGGTGGCTGCATCCTCGCCCGAAAGCCTGCGGCGGTACGGCTTCACGGCCGCAGCATATCGCGCAGACGCGCGTGAGGCGGCCGCCACGGCGACCGCCTCATGCCACACAACCCTACGAGGCTTCCTCTTCTTATGTCACGGCACAGCGACGAACCACACGTCCCCTACCTTGTCGCCATTCGTGTCTCCCGCCGCCTTGTCGTTCACGAAGAAATACAGCGGCAGTCCCTTGTACGTCACCTGCGTCTTGCCATCGGCCCGCGTGAACACCGCCCATGCGCCGGTGGCGCCGGCAATGTTCGATGGCGCTGTCGCGAGGGTCAGCGGTGGCCAGGCTCCGGTAACGGCTTCGGCAGCGCTCTTGCCGCTCCCAGCGACGTCGTTCTTGAACGTGTACAGCGTGAACCCCTTCGCGTCGACGAGGATCTTGCCAAGCGCCGAATCCGCGACTTTCACGCCGGCGCCCGTCGTGTCACTTGGCTGCGTCGCACTCGCAGCTGCGGTTGCGGCCGTCGTCGAACTGGCGGCGGGCGTGCTCGCCGCCTTCGTCGCCGCCGCCGTTGCGGCCGAAGTGGCAGCGCTTGTTGCCGCGGCCTTCGTCGCACCAGTTGTCGCGACAGCCGTCGTGCCGCCCTTGGCTGCGGCTGTCGCTGTCTTGTCGTTGTCGCTCGTACTGCCGCCGCACGCCGCCGCCGTAAGCGCCGTCGCTGTCATCAGCGCCGTCGCGCCCAGCGCGAACTTGCTCCACCGTGATCGTCCTTGACTCATTTGCATCTCCTTCAACATCTCCTCAGGCCGTCCGGCCATGACTCACAACACAGGTATCTACGGCTGCCTGGCCAGCTCGGATGTGCGCGGCAATCGTGTTCGCTGGCCATCGCTGCTCGTGCGGCGCTACAGAGGCGGCCGCCTCGCGCTCCACGCTGCTGTCTGCTCATAGGCATGTGCAACCCGCAGCACGGTCGCCTCATCGAACGGCTTCCCGATCACCTGCAGCCCCACCGGCAACCCATCGACGAACCCGGCCGGGACGGAAAGCCCCGGCAAGCCGGCGATGTTCACAGGCAACGTGAACACATCGTTCAGGTACATCTCGAACGGGTCCGCGGTCTTCTCGCCAATCTTGAACGCCGTCGTCGGCGTCACCGGCGCCACCAGCGCGTCATACTTCTCGAAGGCAGCATCAAACTCGCGCCGGATCACCGTCCGCACCTTCTGCGCCTTCAAGTAGTAGGCATCGTAGTAGCCCGACGAGAGCGCGTACGTGCCGATCATGATCCGCCGCTTCACCTCCGCTCCGAAGCCCCGGCCGCGCGTCTTCTCCATGTTGTCCCACATGCCCTCGCCCTGCTGGTACGAGAAGCCGTACTTCACGCCGTCGTACCGCGCCAGATTCGCCGACGCCTCGCTCGGTGCGATGATGTAGTACACGGCGAGCGCCGCTTCCGTGCTCGGCAGCGCGACATCGCGATCGACGATCGCGCCCTGCGCTTCAAGCGCGGCCAGCGCCTCGTCGACGCGCGCGCGCACGCCCGTGTCCAGCGTCGCCGGCATATACTCCTTCGGCACGCCAATCCGCAGCCCCTTCACGCCCTCGTCGAGACTTTCTGTGAAGTCCGGTACGTTCAGCGGCGCCGATGTGGAATCGCTCGCATCGTGGCCACAGATCGCGTTCAGTACCGTCGCCATATCTCGCACAGTACGGGTGAACGGCCCCACCTGATCCAGCGAGCTGGCAAACGCCACCAGCCCGTAACGGCTCACGCGCCCGTACGTCGGCTTCATACCGACCACACCGCACAGCGCCGCCGGCTGACGAATGCTCCCGCCTGTATCAGACCCCAACGAGTAGATCGCCTCACCGGCCGCCACCGCGGCCGCGGACCCGCCCGACGAGCCGCCGGGCACGCGGGTGAGATCCCACGGGTTATGCGTCGCGTGAAACGCCGAGTTCTCGGTCGAGGAGCCCATCGCAAACTCGTCCATATTCGTCTTGCCGACCATCACCGCGCCGGCTCCGAACAGCCGCGACACGACCGTCGCGTCATACGGCGGCACGAAGTTCTGCAGCATCTTCGAGCCGCACGTCGTCGTGATGCCCTTCGTCGTCAGCAGGTCCTTGATCGCGACCGGCACGCCCAGCAGCGGGCCGCGCTCGCCGGCGGCAATGCGCGCGTCGGCGGTGTCCGCCTGCACCAGCGCCCGCTCGGTCGTCAGCGCCAGGTACGCCCGCACCTGCGGCTCCACCGCCGCGATGCGTTCGATCACGGCCTGCGTCAGCTCGCGCGATGAAATCTCGCGCTTCGCAAGCAGGCCCGCCGCCTCGTCGATGGTCAGGTAGTAGAGATCGGGCATCGCTATTCCAGCACCGCCCGCACGCGCAGATAGCCGTCGTCCGTGTTCGGCGCCAGCGCCAGCACGTCCTTCAGCGGCAGCGAAGGTCGCGACGCATCGTCCACCATCACGTTACGAATTGGCAGCGTATGCGCGGTCGGCTCAACACCGTCCGTGTTCACGGCGTTCAACGCGTCAAAGTGGCCGATAATCTCGGACAGCTGCTCCGCGAATATCTCCACTTCCGCTTCGGTGAGTTCGACGCGCGCGAGCTTTGCCATATGTGTGACGACAGAGCGATCGAGTTTCATGCGGACAGGTTAGCGGCTGAGTTCGTCGCGCGGTACCGCACACGCCTGGCCGCCATAGTATCGCCGCTCTCACGGGCGCGCTCCGGCTATACTCCCGCGGTGCAAAGCGCCGCCTTCCTCCTCCGCCGGCGAAACTTCGGGTTGCTGTTCTCGGGGCGCTGCGTTTCGTTTCTCGGCAACGCGATGGCCCCGGTGGCGATCGCATTCGCTGTGCTCCAACTCACCGGGTCGGCGTCGGCGCTTGGACTCGTGCTGGCCGCGCGCATGGTGCCGCAGGTCCTCCTCCTGGTAGTTGGCGGCGTGATCGCCGATCGCCTGCCTCGCAGCACCGTGCTGATCGGCAGCAACGTCCTGGGAGGGGGCGCGCAGGCGATGGCCGCGGCTTTGCTGCTCTCGGGCCATGCTGAAATCTGGCATCTCCTGATCCTCGAGGCCATCAACGGCGCCGCGTTCGCCCTCTTCTACCCGGCGGACTCCGCTCTCGTCCCGCTGACGGTCCCGGAAGATCGATTGCAGCAGGCGAACGCTCTGATCCGGCTGGGCACCAACGCGACGCTGATTTTTGGCGCCGTGCTTGCGGGCGTGATCGTGTCGGCGACGAACCCGGGCTGGGCGCTCGCAGTCGATGCCGCGACCTTTCTCGTCGCCGCCGGCCTGATGGCCTCGATGCGCGGTATCGAAGCCGCCGCCACGGGCGCGAGCCATTTCCTCACCGATCTTCGAGACGGCTGGAGCGAATTCATCGCTCACCGTTGGCTCTGGACCATCGTCGCCCAGTTCTCCGTCATGCTGCTCGCGTACCTCGGCGCCTACCTCGTGCTGGGGCCGGTCGTTGCAGAGCGGGATCTTTCCGGCGCAAGTTCGTGGGCGGCCATCCTCGGTGGCCAGTCCGTCGGCCTGCTCTGCGGCGGCCTGCTCGCCATGCGCTGGCGGCCCGCGCGCCCGCTCCTGATCGCCTCCATCGCGTGTTTCGGCCACGCGCTGCCCATTGCCGCGCTGGCAATGGGCCTCCCGCTGAGCACCATCGTCTGCTTCGCCGCGATCAAGGGAGTGGGCACGGAGCTCTTCTCCGTGTACTGGCACACGGCGTTGCACGAACACGTCGCGCCCGAGGCGCTCGCCCGTGTCAGCTCGTACGACGCGCTCGGATCGATCGGCATTTCGCCGATTGGCCTCGTAGCCGCCGGCCCGGTTTCAGACCTCATTGGAATTGACGCGACGCTCTGGATTGGCGTGATCCTCATCCTCGTACCGACCGCCGGCGTCCTGTTCGTCCCCGAGGTCCGTAACCTTCGGTCACGCCCCGATCCCATAGGCGCAATCGTCTGACACGTCGCGAGCGCGCAACCATTCCTTAGCGTTTCGTCATGTAGGGGGCTGCGGTCATCTGGTACGATCCTTATTGGCAGGGTCATTGGAAGGACACATGGTCACAACGCCCGACAGGGCCGAAGTAGCCCTCGGGAACCCCAGCTTCGTATGGCGGTTCGGTCAGGACCGCCGGCTCAACCTCATCCGTCACTACGCACCCCTCGAAGGCGCGCGTATTCTCGATATCGGCTGCGGACTGGGCGTATATGTGCGTAAGTTCCGCGAATTCAGCGACCGCGTCTACGGCATCGATATCGACGCGAAGCGACTCCTGGAGGGTGCGCGCACGACCCCGGGGCTCATGCTCTCCACCAGCGAAACGCTGCCATTTCTCGACGCCGCGTTCGATGTCGTCGTGCTGAACGAGGTGATCGAACACGTCCGCGATGATGCAGCCACGCTGGCCGAGGCGCTGCGCGTCATCCGGCCTGGGGGCCACATCGTCATCTTCGCCCCCAACCGGTTCTACCCGTTCGAGACGCACGGCGTCTACTTGGGCAAGCGATTCGTGTTCGGGAACATTCCGTTGATCAACTGGCTGCCCAACCCAGTGCGCAACAGGCTCGTCCCGCACGCACGGGCGTACACCAGGCGAAGCATCCGGCGCACGTACCGGAACCTGGAAGCGCGCGTGAACGTAGAGACGTATGTATACCCAGGCTTCGACA
>CAYWOO010000203.1:0-13529 GCA_964458665.1 uncultured Dehalococcoidia bacterium | reverse complement strand
AACTGATTGTGGCTGAGATGACGCGAAGCGTGTGGCATAGCCGTCCGCGGCTGTGCGTCCGGCATAGCCGGACCGACGCGGTACAACCCTTCGCCCGACGCAATCCCGTCGCGTGCGAGACCAGCTTCCGATCGAGACAAGAACATCGAACTCAGCGAGAGAGAGCCACGCGACGGGCTGCGCGCGCCTACAGCCGCTTCGTCACGCGCCGCGCGGCAAGCAGCCCGACGCCGCCGAGCGCCGCGAGAGTAGTCAGCACAAGCACAATCCCCGCACGCCCGCCGCTGCTCCCGCTTAGCGCCAGGGGTGTCGCCGCCTCCGCGATCCCACCCACACCGGGCGTCAGGTTCTGCCACGGCTGGATCGTGTGCGTCAGCGGCGCATTGGCAGCGGCGTTCAGCGCCTGCGCCGTGGCCACGCTTACACCGGGCGCCTCGTAGTACAGCGTGTTCGTCGTGTTCAGGTAGTTTGTGCAGCCCAGGCCCGGATCCGTGCACGGGATGCCGCCCGGGATGCCTGTCACGTAGGTGCCGCTCGATCCATAGGACGCGTTGTCACCCGTGCACTGCCCAACCCCCGGCGGGCGCCTGGTCGTAGTAGTACGACGTGTACGTGAACCCGGCTATGTTCGAGGAGAGCGCGCCCGCTTGCACGACCGTACCCTGCGCGCCCGTCACCATCTGCCACTGGAAGGCGCCAGCCACCGGCGTCTCAGGCACGCCATCGATCGTGATGCCGCCGGTGTTCAGGTCGTTGTAGTACGTCATCCCCGATGCCGCCGGGCTGTAGTCGAAGAAGTCCATGACGCTGGGGATCGCGTGGACGCGGAGGTAGGTGCGGATCTCCTGCCGCTGCGCGTAGAAGATCTGGTCGCGCTGTGTCAGCGGCCCGCTGTTTGCTCCTACGTACGAGCGGATCGCGCGCACGGCGCCGCTCTTGTTCGCGACGAAGGCGCCTTCGATAGGCGCAGTGTTGACGTAGCCGTCGAACGTGTCTTCGTGACGGCCGCAGTTTCCTGGTGCGAACATCGGCTTGTGGCGGTCGAGGATATCGACGTTCGTCGCCCCGCCGATGCTGATCGTCATCTCGTCCTCTTGCCAGCGGTCGCCGAAGTGATACGTGTAGTTCGGCGTCACAATCGTCGAGTATTCCGGGTTGCCCGCCAGCCCAGGATGCGTATCGCCGAGCGTGTACGTCGTCTTGTAGTTGCCCGAATTCAGGCTGAACGTGTAGCTGACATACGACTGTCCCGCGCTCGGGTCGAGCGAGCCATCCGATCGGAACAGGTACACCCAGCCGTGCAGCGTCGGCGCGAGCGGATCCGTGATGCTCACCTGACGGCCCGTCCCAGCGACCACATTCGCGGGTTCGGAGAACGACGGCGGAACACCGCCAGCGTCGTTCGCCATGAACACGATCTCGTCATTCGCATCGAGCGTCGGATCCGAGTCGGCGCCCGTCCAGGTGTCCGTGTCGGTGTAGAACAGTTGGGTTACGCTGGACGGCACTACGCCGTTGTAGATGGCCGCGAAGGTCTTTGTGTCGCGCTCGTCCACCTGCACCGGGATCTGCACCCAGCCCGAGCCGTATCGAAACGCCACCAGATCGCCCGGAGCGATGCCGGCCAGCGTCGGCACATCCGCGCCCGTCAGCACCACCGGATCCTCCGGACGGTTGAGTGTGCTCCCGCCCGCCGCCAGCGCCGCGCCCTGCCGAAGGGGCGCGAAGCACAACAAAAGCACGAGCGCAGCAAGCGCGCCGAACACGACCAGTCGCTTCATGAAGATGCCCCGTTGAGACGTGCGCGCGCGCCGCCGCTGCTCTCCCCAAAGAGTTGCACCATCTTACAGCAGCCGTGTTCCGCCGTCTGTCAAGACGCGGATCGATGCGCTACTGAACGAATTCAGGATCCTGTTCGAAACGCTCCCCTCTCCACGCCGTGGAGAGGGGGTGGCCGAAGGCCGGGGGTGAGGTGCTCGCATTGGCACCGTCTGTGAACGTCAGGACGCGCTCGAAAACGCTCCCCTCTCCACGGCGTGGAAAGGGGTGGCCGAAGGCCGGCGTGAAGCGCACCCCCGGCCTCAACTCACCGTCAGCGTGCCCTTCATCGTCGTCGGATGCACATCGCACAGGAAGAAGTACGATCCGGCCTTCAGGTCGAGCTTCAACTCTTGCGTTACGGGGCCATTTTCGAGATCCGTCTTCCCGAGCGTCTTCCCGGAAGCATCCTTCCCTTCGTGCACGCTGATGTTGTGTGGAATGCCACCATCCTGGTTGTCGAACACGATGGTCACAGCTCCCGCACTCGCCGTCAGCTTCTCTTTGTCGAACTTCAGCACCGAGTTCGACGCCTTGATCTCCAGGATCGATCCCGCGCTCGCAGTGCCCTCTACCGTCGCGGCGGGCGTCGCCTTGGATGCCGCCGTTGCGCTTGCCGCCGGCGTCTTCACTCCGGCCGCAGGCGTGATCTTGAACTGCCTGACCGGCGTCGGATCGTTGTCCGTCGCCGTATTGCACGCTGTGCCCATGAGCAGCGCCACACCAGCTACGATCGCGCCGGCAACCAACTTCTTGTTCATCTCCACCGTTCCTCCAACTACAGCATCACGCCGTTCGTCCGCCGCGCGCCGCGCCGTCTCATGGCGCGGTGCTCGATGTCGCCGGCGTGACAGGCATCCCGGACATGCTCGACATGTCAGGCATCGGCGCGAAGCCCTCCGGCCCGGGCTGAATGCCGGCGATCGCGTCCTGCAGCGTCTTGACGATGTCGGTGAAGTTCAGGCTGTCCGTGTAGACGACCGGAATGACCATGCCGCCGTTCGCCTTCGCCAGATTGAGCGATTTCCCGTCCGGCCCCATCACGTGCGAGAGAATGTGGCAGTGCCAGATCCATGCGCCCTTGCCCGGCGCGTTCATCCGCACTTCGACGTCAATCGTCTGCCCCGGCGCGATCAGAACTGTATTCTCGACCTTGGCGCTCGGGCCATTCGCCACGTCCGTGCCGTCGCGCGAGATCTCTTTCGTGAAGTGGCCGTGGAAGTGCATCGGGTGCAGTTCGATAGGGCTGATGTTGATCATCCGCACGCGCAGCAGGTCGCCCTTCTTCACCAGCCACGGATCGATGTTCGGGAACTCCTTGCCGTTGATCAAATAACGCCCCTGGATGTTGTTCAGCAGCATCACGTGATCCTGGTCGTACTTCCCGTTGCCGCCGTCGCGCGGCTCGACGAGGAAGGCGCCGCTGAGCCCCATGCTCACCTGCTCCAGGTCGTTCATGTGCGCGTGGTACATGAACGTGCCGGGCGTATTCGGAATCGTGTACTCGTACACAAACGTCTCGCCCGGCATCACGGGCGGCATCGTCAGCAACCCCACGCCGTCCATCGAGTTCGGCACCACCAACCCGTGCCAGTGCACGGTGGACGCCTCGTCGAGATCGTTGCGATAGTAGATGCGCACCTTGTCGCCCGCCCGGAAACGCAGCGTCGGGCCGGGAATCTGTTCGTTGTAGCCCCACACCTCCACCGGCGGCTGGTCGTCGCGGAACTGCCACTGGAACTTCGAACTGGTGAGGTGCACGGTCCTGACGTCGCCGTCCTCGATCGTGACGACGGCTTCCTTCGGCCCCATGTACTCGGTCGAAGCGCGCGCCCGCCCCGCATCGCTCCGCAACGCGATGCCCGCGACGGCGACCACGCCGACCAGCATCGCCACCCACGACGCCATGAACCACCTTCGTCTCATCGGAACCCTCCTCCAACTGAAGCTGCAACACGCACCTCATGGTCGTGTGCCGCGCCAGCAGGCGGACGGGCCGTTTGGCCGCTTCCCGCAGTCCAAACCTCCCAATCGTTGCGAAACGGTTGCATTCGCCCGGTTCATGTTGTGCTTCGACTTGGCAATCGAGGCGGCCCCGCGAAGCGCGTGGCATAGTCGTCCCGGCTGTGCGTCCGGCGCAGCCGGACCGACGTGGCACGGCTCCGCGCCCAGCGACCACCCGCCGCGTGCGCGACAGAGGCAAGGCGAGCGAAGGGTAGGTTGTCGTGGGGCTGCTTCGCGCACCGCGAATCGAATATCGACACTACGCAGGGTGCCGTTGCGCACGCGACCGACGTGCGTCGAATGAAGGGAGGTACTGCGTCGGTCCGGCTCTGCCGAACGCACAGCCGGGGCGGCTATGCTCCATCGACCGCGAACTGCGAACTGCGAACTACAAACTACAAACTACGAACTCCCCATCCCCTCGCGCCGCGCGATAAACGCCGCCGCCTCCGACCGCCGCCGCATGTTCAGCTTGCTGAGGATGTTGCTGACGTAGTTCTTCACCGTCTTGTCGCTCAGGTAGACCTCGCCCGCGATCTCCTTGTTCGTCTTGCCTTCCGCGATCAGCGACAGGATCTTGTGCTCTTGCTCGGTCAGCGCCTCCAGTGGGTCGTCGGGCTTGCGCTGGCTCGCCGACCGCACGCGATCCATCACCTTCTGCGTCACCGCGGCATCCAGCAGCGACTCTCCGCGCGACACCGCGGCGATCGCGTCCGCCAGCACCGAGCCGCGTGTCTGCTTCAGCACGTACCCGGCTGCCCCCGCCAGGATCGACGCGAACACCGCATCGTCGTCGGCGTACGATGTCAGCATGATCACCTTCGTCTCCGGCCGCACCTCGCGGATCTCCCGGCACGCCTCGATGCCGCTCCCGTCCGGCAGCCGCACGTCCATTACGATCACGTCGGGCTCCGACCGCGCCGCCTCCGCGATCGCCTGCTCGACGGTACCCGCTTGCCCGACGACCTCGAAGCCTTCACGACGCGCCAGCAGCGCCCGCAGCCCCTCCCGCACCACCTCGTGGTCATCGACGATCAGAATCCGCGTCTTCGCCATGACCACCTCCTCAGGTGATTCGGAGCAGCGCCGGCCAACACTCATCGGCGCCCAAGTGTAGTGCTTTCCGTGACGCGTGAGCTATCCAACGAAAACCCGGCAGGTAAAGAGACGCGAAGCGCGGATCACAGCGTTGCCGGCTGTCAGCCCGGCAACGCCGGACCGACGCAACTCCGACCGTCCGCATGGAACCGATAGTCGCGTGTGCGCACGACGCCGGGGATGCTCTGCAACCCTCCTTCGTGCCCCTTCGTGTCCTTCGTGGTTCCCACAATCCCCTAAATCTGTGAAATCTGTGGATGATCAACCAACGGACTCAGAGCCCACCCTCAAGCCGCAGCAACCGCTGCTTCATCTCCGTCCCGCCTGTGCCCCACTCGCCCGCGCTCCCGTCCGAGCGGATCACTCGGTGACACGGGATCAGCAGCGGGATCGGATTGCGCCCCAGCGCCGTGCCGACCGCCCGAGCCGCTCGCGGCAGCCCGATGTCCGCCGCCAGCTGCCCGTACGAGCGCGTCTCGCCGCGACGGATGCGCCGCGTCTCCTCGAGCACCCGGCGATCGAAGTCGCCCGCGCCCCGCAGATCGAACGTCAGCGCCAGATCCGCGACCGTATCCGCCGGCAGCGTCAGCGCCCGAGCGATCGCCCGCGGCACGCGCGCCCGGCGCCGCACCACCCGCCCGAACCGCTCCGCAAAGAACGCATCGAACCGCGCAACATGCGCAACCAGCACGACGCAGCTCACACCAGCATCGCCAAACGCCACATACACGTCGCCAATCGGCGAAGCCGCGACTACGTACTCATCCATCTAGGTTCATCAGCCTGGATCGGCCTCGCCGCCGCGAACGCAGCCGGCGGGTGCTGGATTGCGGAGAAGTGGCACGGGTGGAGGGACTCGAACCCCCGACAAGCGGTTTTGGAGACCGCTGCTCTTCCAACTGAGCTACACCCGTCCGCAACGGACAGTATACGGAACGCCATATCCGCGCGCGATTGCGATCGGCGTCCGTACTCATCCCCTCTCCACGCGGTGGAGAGGGGTGGCCGAAGGCCGGGGTGAGGCCCGCGTGCGCCTACGCGTCCACGACGCGCCGCACCAGGTCCGGGAAGTTGCTACAGATGCTGTCGACGCCGGAGTCGCACATCTTCGCCATGTCCTCTTCGCCGTCGACCGTCCACGTCATGAACGTCAGCGACCGCTTCTGCCCCTGCCGCACGATCTCCGGCGTCGCGAACGCGTAGTACACGCTCACGCCCTGCGCGTTCAGCGACAGCGCGAACCCGAAGAATTCCTGCCACTCGACGACGCGGCGCCCGTCCGTCAGCAGCGCCGCCGCCATCCGAGGCTCCACGGCCCGCATCGCCCGCACCACGTTCGGATAGAACGAATGCACCTCGCAGTCGCCGATCGCAGCCGCCTCGCGCACGACGTCCGCGACCTGATCCTCGATGCCCGCCTGCTTCACTTCGATCTGTAGCAGCGCTTTGCCCTTCGTCAGGTCCAGCACCTCCGCCAGCGTCGGGATCTTCGCGCCTTGGAACTTCGGCGCGAACTGCCGCGCCCCCGCGTCGAGCGCCCGCGCCACGTCGAACGTCATCTCGTGGATGTTGCCCGCGCCGTCCGTCGTGCGCTCGACCGTCTCGTCGTGGATCAGCACCGGCACGCCGTCCGACGTGCAATGCACATCGATCTCGATCGCGTCCGCGCCCAGCCGCAGCGCCGCCTCGATCCCCGCGAGCGTATTCTCCGGCGCATGCCCCTTGCAAGCCGCGTGCGAAGTGACGAGTGGAAGTCTCATTGCGCCAGTTTAGTCGGCAGCGACGGTTTACCACAGAGGTCACGGAGATCACGGAGGTTGCGTAGACCAGGCGGGAAGGTTGACCGCGCCTACGAACCCTGTGAAGATGGCACGCCGCAAGGCTCATCGTCAGGAAGCATTCGACCATAGGAGGCCGCACACCATGTACGCCCAGCGCGTCACCGTCCACCCCAGCCCCGACAAGATCGCTGACGCCCGCACGCTGCTGCTGGCGCGCGTAAAGATCAATCGAGCAGCAGGCCAGCAGATCGCGCTCGGCGAGCTTGTGCTCGGCCAGCACGCACCTGAGTTTCAGGTCACGATCCTGCACGCCGACCTCGCCGCGTTCGAAGCCCAGCGCAAGCGCAATCAGGCCGACAAGAGCTTTCTGACATTTACCACGAAGCTCGCAGCCACGCTGCGCAAGCCCGTCGTCCAGGACTTGTTCGAAGTGCTCGTGTCGATGCCCGGCACGGAGCCAGCCGCCAAGCCCCGCGCGGGCCGCAAAGCGAAGTAGATGATACGTCGCGCGACCCGATGCAGTCGCGCCCGGTCAGCAGCGACAGAAGGGCGACCGATCAGGTCGCCCTTCTCCGCGAACTACAAACTACAAACCACCAACCACCAACTACGAACTACGAACTACGCACCACCCCACCCTCCACGTCGAACAGCAGATCCTCGATCACGTGCCGCGGCGTGAGCCAGAGCACGATCCCCAGCCCCAGAAACAGCACCAACAGGTCATCGAGCTGCCCCAGCACGGGGATGAAATCCGGAATGATGTCGATCGGCGAAGCGAGGTACACGAGCACCGCCGGCATCACTGCCTTGGCAGCGAACGGCACACCCGGATCGCGGAACATCCGCCACGCGAACGTCAGCTTCGCCCGAATCGGCAGCGCCATGATCCGACGACGCAAGTCGTGCTTCATGCAGCGAGTATATGGGTGTGTACGGATGCGTACCAACGAGTCGCTATGCCAGTGATTCGAATCGGCTTCGTGAGGGACGCGAAGCGTGGAGCATAGCCGCCCCGGCTGTGTGTCCGGCAACGCCGGACCGACGGAGTACATCCGCTCGCTCCACAACAACTCTCCGCGTGCGACGCATCCGCCACGCTCGCCGCGCAACAAACTTCACGCCATCCGGCCAACAGATCGAGCGGATCCATCCGATGCTCAAGGTAGCGGCGGATCGCTTTGCAGGGGCGGTCATCCGGCTACCTCCTTCCTCTGCCTGTGTGACAAGACCCCGCTCGGTCGAGCGGGGCCTTCGTCCTTCAAAGAGAACTACAAACTACCAACTACAAACTACAAACTAAGAACTCCCGATCCCCATCTGCCGCATAAACGTCAGCGAATCGTAGTACGCCGTCTCGCGCACGATCTTCCCCGACGCGTCGAACGCGAAGTGCGCGCTGATCCGCAGCTCCAGCTTTCGCCCCGTCGGCGCGATGCCGCGATACTCGCCATCGTGCGTGCCCGTCAGCGTCAGCTCGATCACGCACGCGTCCTCACCGAACGTCCAGCGGTCGATGCGCCGTACCAGCCCCGGGAAGCCGTCCCACAAATTGCGATAGTTCCCGACGATCTCGTCCTGCCCGGTGAACCGGCGCCCCGTCGGCACATCGTCGAACTCCGGCCCGTCATCGATGTACGTCGCCAGCACGCGCGCCCGATCGTGCACGTTCTCCGCATCCACATGCTCCTGCAACACCCGCCGCATCGTCTCGTGAGTAACCATGCCGCTATTCTAGCAGCGCCCGAACTCACTCAGGCCCTCGCTCCACGACAAACGAACCCCATCGACTCGTACAGATGCCGTGCCGGCAGATTTCCGGCTTTGACCATGAGCGCAAGCACGCGCTCGCCCCGCTCGAGCAGCGCGTTCTCGCTCAGCTGGATCAGCGCGCGTGCCAGCCCGCAGTTCTGCCACGGCGGCGCCGTGTACGCCCTCGCCAGCAGTGGCCGTCCCTCGTCCAGGCAGACCTGGGTCGCCGCGACGATGCGTCCCTCGTCCAGAGCGACAAAGCTGCACTCGGGCAGCGGCGTCGCGATTCCGCTATCGAAGAACTTCCACAGATACCCCTCCACGTCGGCCGTCGTCATGCCGGGCTCGTCGAATCCGCCGCGATACGCCTCCAGCATCGCCCGCGCCAGTCCCGGCCGATCGTCCGAGCGCAGGTGACGCGCCGGCAGCAGCGACGCAACCTCACGCCGCACCAGCGACGCGACAAGCGTGAGCGATTGGTGCCCGTTCTCCGTCACAACGCGCCCCGTTGCCTCATCCAGCTCCAACACAACCTCTGTGTCTCTGTGCCTCTGTGGTGGAAGGTCCAACCCAATCGGTGGCATCTGTGAATCTGTGGTTCTCTTCCCTCTTCCGTGAAATCCGCGAAATCCTTGTTCCCCCCATTCACAACTCCCCGCGCAAGAACCGCGACCACAACGCCCGTGCGATGCGAGACCCATCCGCCTGCACCCCCAGCCGAGAGAAATGCCCGCACAGATTCTCGATGTCCCGCTCCAGCAACGACAGCGCATTCGAGTTGAACCGCGCGTCGACCGCTTGCGGAAAGTCGATGATCCGCACGTCATCGTCTCGATATAGCACGTTGTACGCCGACAAGTCGCCGTGCACACGGTCGCACGCCAGCATCATCTCGACGTTTCGCATCAGCACGCCGAACACGCGCACCGCCTCGGCGCGATCGAGCCGCGCGTTCGCCAACGGCCCCGCCGGCGCGTCCTCGTGGCCGATGTACTCCATGATGATCACGCTGTCCGACATCGCGATCGGCTTCGGCACCGCCACACCGGCCGCGTGCAGCACCTGCAGCGTCGTGTACTCCTCCGACACCCATCGTGCGAACGACAGCTCCTGGCCCACGCGCGACTTCTTCGTCATCGCCACCGCCTCGCGGCGATGCACCCCGCGCATCCGACCGTCGCCGTACGCCGCCGCGTTCGCGAACTGCCGCACCTGCCGCGAGCGGTACACCTTCGCCGCCACCAACCCCCCGTCCGAGGCCTCGCACAGGTAGACAGTGGCCTCTTTCCCACTCTTCACCACGCCGAGCACTTCAGTGATCAGCCCCAGCGCGTCGCTGCCGCGTTCGCTGCCGCCGACCAGATCGCCCTGATCGATGAAGTGCTGGAGCGCCGCCATCTGTTCGTCGTCTTTGTTCTGTCCCAAACTGTCCTCCCGGATGTCGCCACCCGATATCGTCGACCCGCCGATCTGTCGCGAACTCTGTCATTGTTCACTGCATGCACCTCCATGTCTTCTTCGACATTGCCGATAGAAAGCGAAGAGCCGTACGCATCACGCGCACGGCTCTGAAAAACAGAACGACCGCCAGAAGGCGGTCCGAGCATCACGACGATCGAGAACGAACGGCCGCTACTCCAACCCCATCCGGGTGCGCAAAGATGCCAGACTGACAACAAGTTCCGTCATCTCGGGCACCTCCTCTCACACCATCGCGCCGCAATCGCGGCAAATCATCGAATCGCGCCGCTCGGCTCATCCGAGAGTACGCCACCGCCCGCCAACCTGTCAACAGGTGAAATCCCGCATCAAAGGCAATGGAGCGCGGGCGCCCCGCCCGCAGTCCGCTCGAGCGAAGAGAGATCCCCGAACAAACACGCACAATACCCGATCCGCTCCTCCTCTCCACGTCGTGGAGAGGAGGTGGCCGAAGGCCGGAGGTGAGGTGCTCGAAACGCGACCTCATCCTCACTTCCTCCCAATCACTCCTCTGTGTCTCTGTGCCTCTGTGGTGAAACCCCCTACGATCGCGGCATGACGAAGAAGATCATCGTCGTAGGCGGCGGCATCGCCGGCCTCACGGCCGCGTACACGCTCCAGAAAGACGGCTTCGATGTCGAAATCCTCGAGCGCAACGACACGGCCGGCGGCCGCATGCGAAGCGAGCGTCACGGAGACTTCGTCGTCGACCGTGGCGCGCAGTTCATCGCCAGCAGCTACCGCAATATGCGCGTCCTCGTCGACGAGCTCGGCCTCAAACCGCAAGTACGGCGCCTCAAGACCGGCCGCGGCGCTGTGCTTCGAGACGGGAAGTTCGTCAGCGGCAACTACGCCGGGTTCCGCGCCATCTGGAAAGCGAAAGACCTCGGCTTCGCCAGCAAGATGCGCCTCCCGCTCATCCTCAACGACCTCCGCCGCGCCCGCGGCATGCTCGACTTCTACGCCATCGAGAAGGCCGCGCCGCTCGACGATGCCTCGGCGTACGACTGGGTGCTCCGCCGCTTCGGCCGCGAAGTGCTCGACTATCTGATCGAGCCGCCGTTCGCGTCAACGTTCACGGTGCTGCCCGAGAACCTCTCGCGCAGTCCGCTGATGGCGTAACCGTCGCGCGCGACGGTGGCGAGACGCTCGCGGCCGACGCCGTCGTCATCGCCACGCCGGGCAATCATGTCGCGCGCCTCTGTGGCACGCTCACAGCCGACGAGCGCCGCTTCTTCGAAGGCGTCCGCTACGCGTCGAGCATCATCGTCTTCGTCATGACATCGACGACGGAGGCAGATCCTGGCGTCTACGGCCTCGGCATCAGCCGCCCCGAAGGCGTGCGGCTCTACGGCATGGCGATGGAGAATCCGAAAGAGGGTGCCGTCCCGCCTGGCAAGACGATGTTCAACTGCGCCTTCAGCGAGGAGTACGCCGCCGAGTTGATGTCGAAGCCCGACAGCGACATCATCGAGGCGCTGCATGGCGAGCTGCGCAAGCTGCCCATCCGCGGGCTCGACAAGACCGAAGGTCACGCCGT
This sequence comes from uncultured Dehalococcoidia bacterium, assembly GCA_964458665.1. Taxonomy (GTDB): domain Bacteria; phylum Chloroflexota; class Dehalococcoidia; order DSTF01; family JACRBR01; genus JANXYW01. Next base: position 2,057 of record CAYWOO010000203.1, on the reverse strand, counting down.
GCATCGCTGGCCCGAACTCGTCCCGCAGTTCTACGCGGGCTACATCCGCAGCCTCGCCGCGTTCCAGCAGCGGCGCGACCGCAGCGACCGCGTCTTCCTTGCCGGCGACTACCTGGTTGGCCCGTACACTGAAGCTGCATTAACATCAGGCCTCCGCGCTGCCGAATCCGTCCGAACCCGCTTCAGCCCCTGACCACGAATTACCAGTCATCAAGTAACCTCACGAACAGAGGACTACAAACCAAGAACTACGAACTACCAACCAGCCGGAGGCCGCCATGTTCATCATCCGCATCTTTACCGGATCCATCATCGGCATGATCAGCGGCTTGCTCGTCGGCGCGTTCGTGCTCATGCTCGTCTTCGCCGGCGTGCTCGTTGCGCTCTCCGCGACCGGCGGCCCCGGAACGTGCACGCCAGGCGGCGGCCCCACGACAATCAGCGCCGCGAACGCAGCCGGCTTCACCGGCAAGTGGAACATACTCAGCGCTGCCCTCGATGGCGGTGTGCCCGCGAATGCGAACTTCACCGAGAGTGAGATTTCGTCGCGCGCCGACGAATACCTCAAGGAGAAAAATGCCCCGCTGGAACATCCGCGCGTCTGCCTCCACAACGGCTCTGGCGAGGCGACTGCGACGTTCTCGTTCTTCGGCTTCGACGCAAAACTCAAGCTCAAGGGCACGATGCAGCTCGACAGCAAGCACCCAAAGGCCAAGATCGACAGCATCGAGATCGGCAGCATCCCGAGCTTCCTCACATCCCCGGCCGAGCGCTTCGTGAACAGGGCCCTCGACGACGTGCTGAACGGGGTTGACCTCGACCACAAGTACGCCCCCGTGCTCACGGACGGCCAGGCCGCCGTCGCTGGTACGCCGTAGCATGCAGTGCGCCGCGTGTGGGGCACAGACGCGTCGCTGCTGCGTCAGTCCTCGCGAGAGTCGCGTCTCGGCCACGGAGTCACGCAGATCATCGCCGCGCTCATCGGCGGCACGACAGTCCGCCGGCCGTCATTCATCATCCCGAACTGCGGCTACGTCGAGAACCTGCCCGACGACGCCGTCGTGGAGGTCCCGGGCATCATCGAAGACGGCGACTATCGCGGCATGCAGGTCGGCCGCCTGGCCGCACCCGTCGCCGCCATGGTCCAGCGCGAAATCGCCATCGAGGAGCTCGCCGTCGAAGCCGCCGTCACCGGCTCGCGAGAACTCGCGCTCCAAGCGCTCCTCATCGACCCGTGCGTTCACAGCGCCCGAGCCGCCGAAGCCTTCCTCGACGAAATACTAACCACCCACCGCGAGTATCTGCCCGCCTTCTGGACTTGATCGCACGACCCGTTCGATCACGCGCAGGCAGGATCCTCGCCGCGTCATGGAGAGGGGTGGCCGAAGGCCGGGGTGAGGTGCCCGTGCGCTCACCACGGACTACCGACTACAAACTGTGAACTACCAACTAACGATCACACGCGTTCTCCCCGCCGTCCGCGCACTCCGCGCACCGTCACCAGTACCACCGCGATCGCCACAACGACCATCGCCGCGCGTCGCATGCCGCCGCTTTTCGAACGCTCGTCCGCATCGACTACCGCAGCTTCTCGCGGCCCGACCGCGGCAGCGGTTCGCTCCCACTCACGTGACACGTACACGGTCGGCTGCGGCGCGTGCGCCATGGCGACCGTCTCGCGGATCGCGCTCGACGCGGGATCTTCGTCCGGTGCTGGTGCAGCGATCGGCGTCACCACCGGAACGGCGGTATCGCGCTGCCCGACCGCGGGCGCCAGCGCTGTATTGCACTGCTGGCGGGGCAGGTGCTGTTCGTCGCAGGAGGCGTCGTGTTCGGGTTGCATGGCGTGGAGATTGTAGCGCGCGTGCCCGAAACGACCGCTGAGGTGCCGGATGGCCCATGCCCGTATCGCCAACGTCCGCTACGATCCCGCACGGAGGCGCGCATGAAGTACGACATCATCGTGATAGGCGCGGGTGCAGCCGGCGCGGCCATCGCCGCTCGCGTCTCCGAAGATCCGTCGCGTTCGGTGCTGCTGCTCGAAGCCGGCCCCTACT
>CAYWOO010000202.1:0-3068 GCA_964458665.1 uncultured Dehalococcoidia bacterium | reverse complement strand
GTGGTGCGGCCCGCCGAGCGGGCACCAGTGCGCAAAGTGCGGGACCGGCCGAAACGGGGCGTCCTGGTCGTCGGCGAAGTAGGTAAACGGCGTACCGCTCGAGATGACCAGCGAGTCGTGGCCCGTCGCCGCCAGGGCGCTCTCCGTCTCGGCCTGAAGCCGCTTCACGTGCTCGGAGAAGAGTGCCGCGAGATCGTCCATGCTGCCGCCTTTCCGCCCAGGGAAAGGAAAGCTTCCCTCCAGAGGTCACAGAAGGCAAGCGAAACCCGAGGCTCGCGCCGTCCCAACCCCGGGAGCCGGACGTCTCGGAAACGAACAACGCCACACAAGCAGGCCACCACACCGCGCCGGCACCAAACCAAACGCCCAGAGTGTGTTACGGTGCACAGGCTCGCCTGGCATGACCTTTGATGGACCGACTGCAGGGAGAGCACATGGCCGAGCTCATTTCGGATCTGCGGCAGGCGGTGCGCTTCGCGCTCCGCAACCCCGGCTTCGCGGTTGCAGCGGTGCTCACGCTCGGCCTGGGCATCGGCGCGACGAGCGCGGTGTTCAGCGTGTTGAACGCGCTCACCCTGAAGCCGCTCGGATACGCGGACTCGGGCCGAGTCTGCCTGCTGCGAGCCTGGGACGAGGCGAAAAACCAGGAGAGCTTCAGCATGCCGCTCGCGGCCTTCGTCGCCCTGGCACCGGAAGCGAGGTCCTTCGAGCGCCTGGCCGCGTACCGTTACTGGAGCGCGAGCCTCTCGGGCGACGGAGCGCCGGAGCGTGCGCAGGGCTATCGCGTCACGGGCGAGACGTTTCCGCTGCTGGGGGTCCGAGCGAAGCTCGGCCGGGCTCTCACGCCCGACGACGCGGCGCCCGCGGCGCCGAAGGTAGTGGTGCTGAGCCACGGACTGTGGCAGCGGCGCTTCGCCGCCGATCCCGGCGTGATCGGCCGTTCGCTGCGTCTCGACGGAGAGGCCTACAGCGTCGTGGGAGTGATGCCGGCGCGCTTCGAGTTCCCGGTCTACAACTTCAAGGGCGAGCTGTGGACGCCGCTTGCCGTCGACGAAGCCGCGGCGCTCGCGGACCCGGGCGCGTCCGGCTCGGTGGTCGCGCTCGGCCGACTCAGGAAGGACGGCTCGTACGAGGCGGCGCAGGCCGAGGTGCGGGCGGCGTTCCTGCGCCACGCGGCCACCAGCCCGCAGACCTTCCGCTCGTTGGGCGTGCGCGTGCTCCCGCTGCAGGAGCTGGGCGCGCGCGAGGCGCGTCCGCCGCTCGTCGCGCTGCTCGGGGCGGTGCTCGCGGTGCTGCTGCTCGGCTGCGCCAACCTCGCCGGCCTGCTGCTCGCGCGGGGCATCGCTCGAGAACGCGAGCTCGCCGTACGCACGGCGCTCGGCGCGAGCCGTGCGCGGTTGGTGCGCCAACTGTTGGGCGAGAGCCTGCTGCTCACCGCCGCGGGAGCCACGACCGGTCTGCTGCTCGCGAGCTGGGCGCTCGCCGCGCTCCGGGCGGCCCTGCCCGAGGCCGCGCTCTCGACCATGCCCAACGTAGCCGAGCTCCAGCTCGACGGCGCGACGCTCGCGTTCGGGATTGGGCTCGCGCTGGTGACGGGTGTCGCCTTCTCGCTGCTGCCGGCGCTGCGCGCCGGGCGGCGCCCGGCGGCGCCCGCGCTCGCCTCCGGCGCGCGCAGTCTGGGCACGCGGCCGCAGCAGCGCTTGCGCGGGGCGCTCGTGGCGGGGCAGGTGGCGGTCTCGCTGGTGCTTCTCGTGGGGGCGGGGCTCGCGCTCCTGAGCTTCCGCTCGATGCTGGCGCGCGCGCCCGGCTTCGCGCCGGAGCGCGTGCTGACGCTGACCGCCTCGCTGCCTGAGCAGCGCTATCCGGACGCGGCGCGCCAGCTCGCCTTCTTCGAGCGGGTGCTCGCGCGCCTCGCGGCGCTGCCCGGGGTCGAGCGCGCCGTCGCCGTGAACGTGCTCCCGTTCAGCACCTACGACAGGGGCACGCGCATCCTGATCGAAGGCGCCCCGGAGCCTGTCCCCGGGGAAGCCGCTCGCGCCGGATACCGGGCCACGACCCCCGGCTACTTCGATGCGCTCGGGATACCGCTGCAGCGGGGTCGCGACTTCGACGGTCGTGACCGCGCCGGAGCGCCCGCGGTGGTCATCGTCAACGAGCGCCTGGCCCGACGCGAGCTCGGTCACGTCTCTCCGATCGGCCGCCAGCTGCGTGTCGGCGGCCCCGCGTCGCCCTGGCGCGAGATCGTGGGCGTCGTGGGCGACGTGCGGCACTGGTCGCTCACGACCGATCCGGACGCCGAGGCGTACGTCCCGCTGGCCCAGGCTCCCGAGTCGATGATGATGCTGGCGTTGCGCACGAGCGGCGACCCGCTGGCGCTCGCGGGCGCAGCGCGCCAGGCCGTGCTCGAGGTCGATCCGGAGCAGCCCGTGTACCACGTCGCGTCTCTCGGCGAGCGCGTCGCCGAGACGCTGCTGCTGCCGCGGGTTGCGGCCCTGCTCGTGACGAGCTTCGCGGCCGCGGCCCTGCTACTTGCGGCGCTGGGCCTCTACGCGCTCATCGCCTATGTGGTCGGCGCGCAGCTGCCCGAGTTCGGGCTGCGCATGGCGCTCGGCGCGAGTGCGGGCGACGTGCTTCGGCAAGTGCTTGGTCGCGGGCTCCGGCTCGTGGCCGTGGGCATGGCGGTCGGAGGCGTGGCGGCCTTCGCCCTCGCCCGGCTGGCGCAGGGTCTCTTCTTCGGGGTGAACGCCTCCGACCCGCGGCTCTACGCCGCAACCGCGGCAGCGGTGATGCTGGCCGGGCTCATCGCCGTCGGCCTGCCCGCGCTACGCGCAGCCCGCGTCGATCCCGCGCGGGCGTTGCGGCAGGAGTAGCTTCGCGGGCCGTCCGGCCTTCAAATCCCCGCTTGAGGGCCGCGCAGCGTCCCAGGATCAGCCGCCCTGCTGATCCTCCGCACTCCTGGCGCGCGCGCGCTGCTTGGCGTCGATGAAGTCCGGGTGAGGCACGTGCAGCAGCCCCGCGATCTGTCGCACCAGGTGCTCCTCGTGCGCGTCCTTGCGGCCGTCCGCGAA
>CAYWOO010000201.1:0-7308 GCA_964458665.1 uncultured Dehalococcoidia bacterium | reverse complement strand
CATCAGGAAATCGCGCTCTTTGAACTCAGGGAGGAACGACTGCCCGAGCTGCGGCGCCAGGGCGAGACCGATGGCCACGAGGGCAGCAACCCCGAGGTATGCGGCCGCCGGTCGCACGATGATGCGCTCCAGTACCACGCGGTAGCCGATCTTGAGGAATCGCACCAGAGGAGAGTCGCGGCGCTCGAGTGGCGCGCCGGGCAGCAACAGCGCCGCCATCGCCGGCGTCACCGTCAGCGCGACAGCCATGGATGCGAGCACGGCCAGCACGTAGGAGAGGGCCAGCGGACGGAAGAACGCGCCTGACAGCCCCTCCAGCAGGAAGACCGGTATCAGCACGATCACGTCCATCAGCGTGGCGTGGACGATAGCGCTGCGCACCTCCATGGAGGCGTCGAGAATGATGCGCGCCGTTGGTACGTCGCTGCCCTCGTTTCGGTGCTGGCGTAACCGGCGCCAGATGTTCTCAATATCGATGATCGCATCATCGACGACGACACCCACGGCGATCACCAGGCCTGCCAGGACCATCACGTTGATCGTGGTCCCAAAGAAGTTGAGGACGAGCATGGCCGCCATCAGCGACAGCGGGATCGCCACGACGCTGATCAGCGCCGTGCGCCACTCGAACAGGAAGAACACGAGGATCACGATAACGAGAATGGCGGCGATGAGCATCGCCCGCGTGAGATTGTCGATGGAGTCCTCGACGAACGACGCCGGCCGGAAGATAGTCGTGTCGACTTCGACGCCCGTCAGGCCAGGGCGCATCTCTTCGAAGGCGTCTTCCACGCCGCGGGTCACATCGAGCGTGTTCGCCCAGGGAAACTTCTCTACAATGAGAAGGATGCCGGGCTCATCGTTGATGATTGCGTCGCCGTTCAACGGCTGGTGGTCTTGCACCAGGGTCGCCACGTCACGGAGACGCAGCCCCGGGGAGCCCTTGATCGGGACTTCACCCAGGTCCGCGGGCGCCGTGATGGGCGAGATGTGGCGGATGCTAAACCGCTGGTTAGCGGTCTCGAGGGAGCCGCCCGTGCCGATGAAGCCGCCGCTGGAGTACTGCAACAACCCCGAGTCCAGGGAGTCGGCCGTCGTCTCCATCACCTGCTCAAGCGCGACGCCGTTCTCGCGCAGCTTCGCCGGCTCGACCTGGACCTGCAACATCTGCAGGCGCTCGCCCCAGATCGCCACGTTGGCCACGCCGGGCACCTGCAGCAACCGCGGCCTGATGTGCCAGTAGGAGATGACGGACATGTTGATCAGGGACACGTCGTTCGACGAGAGCCCGATCTTCATCACTCGGCTGGTCGCCGACAGCGGCTGCAGGATGAACGGCGGCGAGGCCCATGTGGGCAGCGTCGGCGTAACCGTCGCGAGCCGTTCCTGCACCAGTTGCCGCGCCAGTAGCAGGTCGGTCCCGGAGTCGAAGATCAGTTCGATCGAGGACAGGTCGCGCACCGACTTGGAGCGCATGGTCTTCAGGTGATCGACGCCGTTGAGCGAGTTCTCGAGGGGAACCGTGACGAGCGCCTCGACCTCCGACGCCGACAGGCCGAGGCTGGGCGTCTGGATTTCAACGCGCGTCGGCGCGAACTCGGGGAACACATCCACCGGCGTGTCGCGAAGTTGGCGCGCGCCGAAGAACATCATTGCCGCCGCGAGAGCGATCACGATGAATCGGGCTTGCAGACTCCAGCTTACGATCGCGCGCATCGGTCACTCCGTCCGTGTCTACTTGCCGAGCTTCTCGGTGCCGTACAGCAGGGCCGACCCAACCGTCACCACCGCCGTGTCGACGGGCGGCCCTTCCGAGACGACCATCAGATCTCCCTCGATGTAGTCGACGGTGATCGGCGATCGGACGAACGTGAGCGGCTGGGGACTGATGTACACGAAGGCGGTGCCCTTGGTGGTGTACATCACCGCTGAGTACGGGATCACCTTTCGCAGCGCCAACTCGCCGACGCCGTTTCGCGCTACGCTCGCCTCGCGTACGGGCGCCGTTTTGATGCCCAGCCGCTCCACCGCCTTCTCGGTCAGAGTGACGCGTTTGAACTCGGAGCCCTCGATTTTTTCCAATTTGGAAGCGGAAGTCTTTGCTGTGCTCTTGGCGTCGTCGGACGAGCACCCAGCGAGCAGACCAGCCGCGAGCAGCAGTAAGGCAATGGCGCGCATCTACTTTCCTCCTCCACTACCCGTGGCAGACTGAATGCCCCTGGGTGCACGTGCTACGACAGCTTCGCGCCCGAGCGCAAACTGAACGTACAGGCCGGGGATAATGAACAGGATGAGCGCGGTCGACGTGACCAGTCCGCCCAGCATGACTATGGCGAGGGGCCGCACGACCTCGCGGCCAAACATGTCACCGAAGATCAGCAGCGACCCGAGGGCCAGCGCGGTCACCAGCGCGGTCATCAAGGTCGGCGCCAACCGCTCCTTGGCGCCCGCGAGGGCCAGCGCGGCATTCACGGCGTTGCCTTCCTCCTCAAGGCGCTGGTAGCTGTGGATGAGCACGACGCTGTTGCGCGCGGCAAGTCCGGCCAGCGCGATGAACGCCGCGTACGATGCGATGGTGATGTCGCCGCCATCCGCGTACGCTGCTACCACTCCCCCCGCCAGGGCCAGAGGCAGGGTCACGAAGCTCAGCGCTGCCAGGCGCCAGCTTCCGAACGCGGCCTGGAAGAGCAGAAAGATGCCGATCGCAGCGGCGATGCCCAGCGCAAGCCCGTGGTCGGCCGGCGTCTGGCGCCCCTCGTCGGCAAGCAGCTCGGCGTGGTGCTCCAGCGGGAACGTCGTAGCGCGAAGAAGGTCGTGCACGTCGTCGGACACGGCGCCGGCGCCGCGGCCACTGACGTTGATGCCAATGTCGAGGTACCGGGAGACCGCCTCGCGCCTGATGACGTCCGGACTGCCCGCGATGCGTACGTCAGCCACGTCGTCCAGCCGGACGAAAGAGCCATCGGGCGTGTCGATGGGGAGGTCCAGCACGCTTGTCACGCTCGCGCGCGTCGCCGGCGTACTCCATACCACGACCTCGAAGACCTTCTGCTCCTCGAAGAGGCTGCCCACCTCAATGCCCGACAACAGCGTGGCCGCCGCGCGCCGGACATCGCCGGGTCGCACGCCGTAACGCTGCGCAGCGGCGAGGTCGACCTTAACTTCCAGCCCCGGCTCTTCCGTCGGAAGGCGCACCTGCGCATCGTGCACGCCGTCGATCTTCGAAATGCCGTCCTTCAGCTCCGCAGCCTTGCTGGTCAGTACATCGAAGTCTTCGCCGTACACGCGCACCGTGATGTCCCCGGCGGTCGTCACCAGTTTGTCCGCGACCCTCTCTTCGGAGTACGTCGCCACGTCGCGGGAGAGCCCCGGGTAGCCGTCCACGACCTCCTGGATGCCGGAGATCGTGGCGTCGTAGTCAGCGTCCGGGTCGATGCTGAGCCAGAGCTCCGCGGCGTTCACGCCCACGATCTGGTCCGACGTCACCGCGCGCCCCACGTGGACGCCCACGTTCCGCACGCCCTCGACGGAGCGCAACTCCTGGCCTGCCGTAGTGACGATCCGGCTCATCTCCGTCTGCGACGTGCCGGGCGGGCCATCCCAGTGGACCAGCAGGTCCCTCTCGTCGAACGAAGGCAGCAGCGATGGCTGGCTCAGCTGCGTGAACGCCGCGATCCCGGCGACCGCAATCACCACCACTGCAACGTATGGGGCCGCCTGCAACTGGACGAATCGCGAGAGTGCAGCGCCGTAGCCGCGCTTGAGGCTCCGGACGAAGGCCGGCTCCGTCCGCACGACGGGCGCGCTCGACAGGAGGAGCGACGCCAGCGCCGGCGTCAGGGTCAGTGAGACCAGCATGGCGGCGGCTGTTCCGGCGCCGTAGGCCAGGCCCAGCGTCGGGAAGAATTCGCCGCTCTCGCCGTTCAGGAAGAACGCCGGCAGCACCGAGAGCGCGATGATCAGCAGAGCGAGCATCGCCGAGCTGCGCATCTCCATCGAAGCGTCCAGGATGATGGAGGCGACCGGCAGGCCGCTGCCCGCGGCGCGGCGCTCTCGCAACCGTCGCACGATGTGCTCGACGTCGATGATGACGTCGTCGACCACGACGGCGATCGCGACCACCAGGCCCGCCACGACGATGACGTTGAACGTGGTCCCGAGTAGGTAGAGCGCGAGCCCCGCGGCCATCAGCGACGACGGGATAGCCACCAGGCCGACCAGCGCGGCGCGCCAGCCGAAGAAAAAGGCCGCGAACACAAGGACGGCGAGGACGAGGCCGATCACGGCCGCTATACCAAGCTTGTCGATCCCAGCGTCCACGGACGTAGCCGGCCGGTAGATCGTGGAGTCAATCTCGACGCCCGCCATGCCGGGGCGCAGGTCAGCGAGCGCATCTTCGATCGCCCGGGTCACTTCCAGCGTGTTGGTGCCGGGAAACTTCTCGATCACCAGCAGCAGACCGGGGCCGTCGTTGATGATGGCGTTTCCGATCAGCGGTTGGTGGTCGATGACCAGCGTCGCCACGTCGCTGAGTAACACGGTCGGCTTGTCTTCGATGGGCACGCGGGCGAGGTCCGCCGGCGATGTGATGGGCTGGATGTGCTGGATACCGAGCCGCTGGTTGGTCGTATCGATGAAGCCGCCGGTGCCGGGAGTCGATGCCTCCAGGAAGCTCAGCGGTGAGACCCAGAGCGCGTTGCCGGTGGTCGCGACAACCTCCTCGAGCGAGACATCGTGGTTTCGCATGCGTTCGGGATCGACCTGCACCTGCAGCTGCTGCTCCCGTTGCCCCCAGACTGCGACGTTCGCCACGCCCTCGACACCCAGCAGGCGAGGCTTGACGGTCCACCGTGCGAGTACCGACATCTCGATCAGCGAGAGTTCTTTGGACGAAAGGCCGACCATCATCACGCGGTTCAGCGACGAGACGGGCTGCAGCATCGTGGGCGGCCGTGACACGTTCGGTAGCGCGTGCGCCTGCACCAGCCGCTCCTGCACCACTTGCCGCGCCTTCAGGACATCTGTGCCGGGCTCGAAGATGAGCTCGATCGACGACATTCCCGGGACCGACTCGGAACGGATAACGTCGAGCCACGCCAGGCCGACGAGCAGGTCGGCCTCAAGCGGGACGGTGATCAGCTGCTCCACTTCGGCCGCGGAGAGTCCCAGCGCTTCCGTCTGGATCTCGACGGTCGTCGGGCCGAATTCCGGCAGCGTGTCAACGGGCGCGCCGCGAAGTTCTCGGCCGCCAAAGAACATCATCGCCGCGGCGAGGACGATCACCACCACCCGCGACTTCAGGCATGCATCGACGAGCCAGCGCATCATGTGAAGACGTCCTTCGCTTAGGTATCTCTAGCCGTCGCCTCCTTGCGATCCGAGGCCCTTGTTGAGCGATTCTAGATGACCCGGGGGGGGGAATTGAAGGACATGATGTCAAGTACGCTCAAGTATGTGCTGACGATGCGGACGCACTGTCAAGCTGAGTCAACGGTGGCGGCTGCGCTCTGCTGAACGACCAGAATAGCGAGGACGCTGCCGAACTCTTGTGCGGCAAACTGCGCCTGAGTCAGATCGATATCGGCCAGAGTTCTCCAGAGGGATCGCGTTGCCAGGTGATGATGGGAAGCGGTTACTGAGCGGGCAACGGCGTCGCCGGCACTTTCGAGCTTCAGATGTCCAGCGCGACGTCGTCTGCACCTCGTCGCCGCAGCGGAGCCGCGTCTGCTAGCGCTGCGATGGATGCGCAGGCAGCCGACGAGGTCGGAGGATGCGCCGAGCGCAGCGATCGATGTTACGTCCAGGGCACGCCCAGGGCGACTACGCGGTGCGCCCGTGGGCGAGCCACTCCCGTTCTGCGGTTGCCTCCGCCTCGCGTATCCAGGAAGGCGTGTCGATGAGCGATGCGCGGGCCGCGATTGCCTCCGCTTCGCGTATCCATGAAGCGGCATCGGTGAGCCATTCTTGGGCCGCGATTGTTTCCGCTTCGCGGATCCACGAACCCGAATCGGCTGCGCTCGGTGCGTGCTCGTGTCGGGACCGGCTGAGCCGCAGGTCTCTTCTTCGTGAGTGGGACGCGGGTATCAATCGGTCGAGCAATGCGACTGCTCCTGCAAACACATTCGGCATACTTGCCTCCGTCGTTTTTGCCCTCGCCGTGGCGCCCGCATTCTACCAACCGCCGCGCGCCGCGATTGTAAGCTGGATCCGGATTCTTTATTAACGGGCCGCCAACGAACACTTGTCATAACACAGTCAGCCGAAGAAGTGCCGGCGCCACCACCGGCGATCAACAACGAGCACACGAACTCGTCACACGCTACGTGACCGCATTTCTGCAGACCTACGTTGGCCGCGACGCTCGATACGCGCGTGACTTGAGCGAGTCGAATACGGAACAGGCCGAAGAGGAGGACGACCCGCCCGATGTCATCATCACGCGGAACGGCTACTAACGGGTGACCTCGACGATCAGTGGCAACGCCCCGAGCCCGAATCCTGGAACGCGCTGCCACCCACTGGCACGAATTGCCAGTCGTAGCTTTCGGCGTAAAGTGTCAGTTTCAGCACACCAAACGACTTGGCCTCGAAGACCTCGCTGTTCTCGATCCGCCCGGCCTTTGACAAGCCCGTGTGGTTACGGCCTCCGGTGCCGACGACAAACGCACGTATGCCGCGCTCCTCATCGGCGACGCCGGCAGGGTCTTGCGGGGCGAAGCGCTCGTAGTCGTGGTCGTGCCCGGCTAATACGAGATCGACCCCGGCGGCGTAAAAGGCGTCCCAGAACGCGGCTGAAGCCGGGATGCTGCCGTGCCTTCCCGAACTCCAGCGAGGCTCGTGATAGTACGCCAGCGTGCACGTGTTTTTGTGCGTCGCCAGGTCGTTCTGTAGCCACACCTCTTGCGGCGACCCCTTGTTGCAGCCCCCGACGTGCGAACACTGGTCATTGAGCGCGATCATATGCCAGGATCCGACATCCCAACTGTAATATCCCTTGCACTTGACGGTGCAGCCCTGCTCCAGCGGTGACGCCGCTCGGCCGAAGTACGAGAAATACCCAGCCGCGCCGGCGGGCGCGCCGACGCAATCGCTGTCATCCGCGTCCGTCCCCACTTGGTACTCGTGGTTGCCGATAGCGGGATGAATCTTTTCCTTGAACCGTCCCCACGTCGGAGCGAAATATGCGGCGAAATCCTCGGCGGTCCCGCATTCGTATTGATTGTCCCCCAGGGCCAGCACGGCATCCGGCGCCTGGGCAAGGATGAGGTCTGATGTCTGTGCTTGAGCGCATCGAGCTGCCGCGCTCTC
>CAYWOO010000200.1:0-8355 GCA_964458665.1 uncultured Dehalococcoidia bacterium | reverse complement strand
AGGTCCTCCAGTAGATCCATGTTGCCATCGTAGTACGACTGGATCGTCCCGACGTCGCGCCAGTACCCGTGAAACGGGAAGCCGAATACCTTCTGCGAGGCGTCGGCCACCATCGCCGGGATGATGTCGCCGCCGAAGTCGTGCGTGGAGTCGTCGCGCTTCGAATCGGCCACGAGCTGGTCGATCAGCGCCTGGCGGTTGAAGACGTAGATGCCCATCGAGATCAAGTTCGACTTCGGATGGTCGGGCTTCTCGTCGAACTCGACGATCCGGTTGTCCGTATCCGTCGTCAGCACGCCGTAGCGATGCGCCTCCGCCATCGGCACTTCGTAAAGCGGCACGGTAACGTCGGCGCCGTTCGCAAGGTGGTGCGCGATGAGTTCATCGTAGTTCATCTTGTACACGTGGTCGCCGGCCAGGATCAGCACTAGCTCCGCGCGCGTCTCTTCGATGAAGTAGATGTTCTGCGCCACGGCATCAGCCGTGCCGCGGTACCAGTCGGAGCTGTCGCGGCCCAGGTACGGCTGCAGCAGCGTCACGCCGCCGCCCTGCCGGTCCAGGTCCCACGGCCGGCCGATGCCGATGTGGTCGTTCAGCGAGCGTGGCCGGTACTGCGTCAGCACTCCCACACGTCCGACGCCCGAGTTGACACAGTTGCTCAGCGCGAAGTCGATGATCCGATAACGGCCGCCGTAGATCACCGCCGGCTTCGCCCGCTCTTCGCTGAGCACGCTCAGCCGGTCTCCCTGGCCACCCGCCAGAATCAGCGCCACAACTCGCTTCATCGATAGTCCTTGCTCTAGTGGTGTACGCGCTGCGTTTGCGGCCGGGGCGCCGCGGGCTCCAGGCCGGACAGCTGACAGAAGATATTCAGGTAGTCCCGAAGATAGCGCGTCGTCAGGAAGTTGTCCCGGACGTGCTCCACGCCCATCGCCCCCATCTTGTCCGCTTCGTCGCGGTGTTGAAGGAGAAAGAGGAGCTTCTCCGCGCACTCCTCGTTGGTATTGACCAGGAATCCCGTCTTGCCATTGACGAGCTGGAGCGGGATCCCGCCCACGTTGCCTGCGACCACCGGACGTCCCTTCCATAAGGCCTCCGAGACTACGAGTCCGAAACCTTCCCGCACGGACTTCTGGATCACCACGCGCGCCGCGCGCTGAAACGCATTCACTTCGATGTTGCCGACGCCGTTGAGGTTGCTGAGGATGTGGATGTCGAAGTCCTCACCCGCGCGCCGCACGGTCCGTTCGTACCAGTCCCAGCCCTCCGGGTCGTCGCTCGCCATCGACGCCACCATCACCAGTTGCAGGTCCGGCACCTCCCGCTTCGCCATGCGATAGACATCGATGACGCCCAGCGGGTCCTTCCACGGGTCGAAGCGCGAGATCTGCGTCACCATCGGCCGCTTTGGATCCACGCCGTAACGTTCCAGGATGGCGCTGACCGTCTCATCCGGCAGCTCGGCGTTTTTCGGACTCAGCGGGTCGATCGCCGGCGGCACGCAGAAGATCTGCGGGTGCCGCAGGTCATCCTTCACATAGTCCGGTAGCGTAAAGATCGCGCCGTCGTACCGCTCGACGTGCGGCCGCAGCATGTCCCACACCTGCGCCTGTGCATCCGTGATATCGATGTGGCAGCGCCACACCCACTTCCCCGGGCGCGAGCCCGTACGCTCTTCCAGAAATGCCGGTATCGCGGCTGGTTGCGGGTCGTGAATCACCACGTAGTCGTACGACTCGTCGAAGAGGTCCGCATTCAGCTTGTTGTAGTCCAGCCACGTCTGGCGCATCGCCGGCGTCCAGTCGTAGTACATCCCCTGCAGGCTGTTGTGCATGGCCTTGGTAACGTTGAAGAACTCGTCGGCGCCCTTGATCACCTGCCAGTCGGCGTCCAGACCCACATCGTTCATCAGCGGGATCAGCGTGCCGAGGATCTCCGCCACGCCACCGCCGAACGCCGTTGCGTTGACGTGCAGGACGCGCGCCCCGCGCAACTGCGCCGCCAGCCGCAGGATCTCGTCGGTTGCCGCATCGCCAATCACAGGTCGATAGGCTTCGATGGACTTCGGTGTGGTCGGGACGGATCCGAGCATCAGCCCTTCCTGTGCAGCTCGTCGAGAATGACCAGGTAGTCCTTGAGATATCGGGTGATCAGGAAGCGATCCGCTACGTGCTGGCGCCCCGATGTTCCCAGATGTGCGGCCAGCGCCGGATCGTCAAGTAGCTTCGAAACCGCCGCCGCGAATTCATCCGTCGTCCCGGCGATGATGCCGGTACGGCCATCGATCACCTGCTCGGTCAGGCCGCCGGCAGGGGCCACCACGCATGGCCGCTCCTTCCAGAGCGCGTCCGAGACCCACAGCCCGAAGCCTTTGCGCAGCCCCTTCTGCAGCACCACCGATGCCGCCCGCTGGAACACGTTCAGCTCCACGTTGCCGACCTCGTTGCCGGCAGAAACGATGAACGTCGACGGCTCCTCCCGGCAGCGGCGTGCCAACTCGTCGTAGCAGCCGCGTCCATGCGGATCCTGCGGCTCCGTCGTCAGCACAAAGACGAGTTGCAGATTGGGATGCCGTGCGCGCGCCGCTTGCCAGACGTCCACGACACCGCAAAGGTCGCTCGCCGCGTCGCAGGGCGAGACGTGGCACAGCAGCGGCCGCGCCGGGTCGATGCCGTACTGCGTGAGGACGGTGTTGATCACGTCGTCCGAGATCGGCATATTGCGCGCGCTGTTCGGATCGATCGCCGGCGGCACGATGTACGCCGACACGGGCAGATCATCGCGCGAGAACGCTGGCGCGTCGAAGATCGCCGCGTCGTACTTCGCGATGTGACCGCGCAGCAGCATCCACACATCGTCCTGCGCCGACGACAGGTCCAGGTGCGTGTGCATCAGCCACTTCGCACCGGCGTTCGTCGTGACATACGACCGGATCGCCAGCGGCTGCGGGTCATGGACGATAATCACATCGAACGGCTCCGTCAGCAACTCGGCGTTCATCGCCGCGTAGCGCAGCCATGTTTCGGACATCTCGCGCGTCCACTGCACGGGCACGCCGCCCAGCGCCTGGTACATCGCCCGGCCGACGATGGCGTCCTCCTCGGACGCGCGCACGACCTGCCAGTGCGTGTCGAGGCCGAGGTCGTTCATCAACGGCACCGACGAACTGAGCAGCTCAGCCGTGCCCGTGCCGAAGCCCGTGGCGCTGAGATTCAGCACGCGCAGCCCTTCAATGGGGCGTGCCAAGCGCCGCAGCTCGGCCAGGGCCGCTTCGCCGGCGGCCTCGCGCAGATCGTTGAGCGCCCGGTGCGAGAGTGCCAGTGTGCCGTACATGAGTACCTCCTGCGGAATTTTCTCCCGAGGTGCGGGGCGAGGCCACGACTGCCGCTCTATCTCCAGAGCAACGCTGGGTGTGCGTCTGTACGTGCTGTTCCACCAAGGCGTTCGCCCGGGACCTTGCGGGGTCGAGGGTGAAGCGTCTCTGAGCGCCTGCGAGGTTAGCTGCCGGGTTCGGGCTCCAGAGTGCCCGTCTCGTCTCCGAGATTCACCCCAGCCGGCCGCCGACACACATCGGCAGGCTGGCGTTGGTTCCCCCGCTCCGCACCCCGGAGAGGCGCGGATTCGGCGATGCTTCGTGGCTCACTGTAGGATCGCCGGCGTCGGCCTGTCAATCCTCGAAGCTGGGCGAATGGTCGGAGAAATCACGCCGACAGGAAGTCCGTCTCTCCGTAGCTACCGCGGTTCACCATCCTGCAGATCGGCCGTCGCCGGCAGCCGCAGCACGCGCGCAACCCCCATCGCGATCGCCCACACGAGAAGCGAGGTGAGCGCGCCCGTCGTTACGCCGAGGAACAGGGTGTCGGTGATGTTCACTTCGTGCGACGTGCCCTGCGCATCGATCGCGCCCGTCACGGCAAACACCGCGAAGGCCGAGATCGTCACCAAGAACGAACCCGTCGCCACGTCTGGCAAGTCGGCTTGACGCACCAGTAGCAACACCGCAGTGACGCTCCACACGATCGATGCGGCCCACGCGCCCCCAAGTGCGGCAGCATTCGCGTTCGCTCCGGTCGTCGCGGGCGCAAGCGCGACGGCGGCCGCCCACTGCGTCACGCACATCGCCACTCCGATGCAGGCCAGCACCGTTCGGCGCGTGGTCAGGGGGAGTTGCGGGCCGTCCTCGAACTGCATCAGGTCGTGGTTCGCGCGCGATGCGCAGCTATCCAGAGGATCGTGGCTGCGGCGACGCCCGTCGGCGCGCCCAGGAATGCACCGTGTGCCGCAATCAGCGCGATCGCCTGCGACCACTGCGGCCCGAAACGGTCGGCGTGAAACCGCTCGCCTCCGGCGACGTGGATCATCGCGTATACAGACTGCGCCGCTGCCCAAGTGGCGATGCCGATCAGCACGGTCGCCGCGAACGGCCGCCAGCCCCGGCGCGCGCCGCTCACCGAATACGCCGTTGCCAGCACACCGAAGCCCACGACCAAAAGCAGAGGTACGCGTAGCGCCCGGAAATCCAGCCATTCCGCCGCGACCCCGGCCAGGATGGCTGCCACCGGCGCGCCGAATAACAGCAGCCCGATATGGCGCTTGGGCGTTAATATTGAACGGCTGCTGGCCTGGATCGAAGCGATTGTCGTCACAGCGACATTATCAGCGGCGCACAGCGGCGAAACAAGAATGCAAGCCGGGCGGTTGCGGACGCATGACCCGAATCGCCAGGCTCAGCTACAGTTCGTGCCCACCTGCGCCAGCACCACCAGCACATCAGCCAGCGTCACGAAATTGTTCGGCGGGCCGGCGTGCCACAGCTCCGCGGGATTGGTGCTCGGCGCACGGTCGTATTCTTTGCCGTCAATGACGCCGTTCGCGTTGAAATCGGTACCGTACAATGCGCCGTTTGCGTTCGGACTCAGGTTTGTAAACGACGTCCCTACATACGTCAGGTTCGCGAGCACATCCGCGAGCGTGACGAACCTGTTGCGGACTCCGCTCGTGGCCGCCGGCAGCAACGCCGGCACAGGCACGTCGGTCAAGTCCCAGGGACTCGCCCCGTCGCGCTGCCCACCGGTGTGCCAGTCCGAGCCCGCCTCTTTCGCGTTCCTACAGCCGTCATTGTCGTTGTCCGTATCACAGGCGTCGCCGCCAAGCGTCGTACCCTCGGGCACCGCCGCGCCGTCCTTGATCCATGGCCAAGGGCCCGCCACGTCGCTGTTCGTCTGCGGCGGGTTCGCGTCGAAGACGCAGTTGTCAGACGCCGGCACCACGCCGTCGCCGTCGTCCGTCGTCACGCGGTTCGCCGACGACGTGGTGTAGTCGAACACCAGCCAGCCGATGTTCTCGCCCCACGCCTTGCCGCTGAACAGTCCTGTGAGTGGATCGATCGTCACGCCATAGTTGCCGGTGCCCGCGCACGTAGCCGGCACGTTCTGGCACGAGAAGCTGATCCAGCCGACGTTCTCGCCCCAGGCGTAGCCCTTCAGCACGCCTGCGCCGTTGTTCGTGATGCCGTAGTTGCCTGTCGCGCCGCACGTGCCGTTGTTCAGGCAGTTCATATTGATCCAGCCGATGTTCTCGCCCCACATGTAGCCGGTGAGCTTCGTACCCGATACCGTGACACCCGGGTTGCCCGTCGTCGGTGCCTTCGCGTTGATCCAGCCGACGTTCTCGCCCCAGGCGTAGCGGGCGCCGTTGGCCGCTGGATCAATCGTGTCCGCGGCGGCGACCAGCGAGGCGATGGCGGCGAGCACCGTCGCGAACACGACGGCCATGGAGATGCGCCTACGAAGGCGGGAGACCATACTGCTGCCTCATTCTGCGGCCACGTACTGTCGCCTATCCTATCACTCCCGTGGCGCTCGTCTAGCGCCTGCCGTCAAGAAACCGCATGTTCCTAGTACGCCACATTCGCCCAAGGATTGCTCAACGGCGTCCCGCTGTTCTCGGTCGGACCCTTCGAGTTCCCCGCGACGATACTCAGATCCGAATCTGCGCCGCTGAAGCTGTTGCGGACAATGACGTTGCCGGCAGCCTCGACGTGGATCTCCTTGCCGGCGCTGTCTCCGATGTGGCTGCCGTCAATGCGATTGCCGGCGAGGAACGCGTGAATCCCGTCCACGCCGCTGTTCGTCACCGTATTCCCTGTGACAGTCACATTGTTGTCCACGACGATGCCGTCGAGCACGCTGCCATCGACGGTGCAATCCGAGACTCTGCTGCTCCCGAACGCCAGCGGCTGCACGACGGCGATGCCGTTGCCTCCATTGTCCGTCACCTGGCAGTCGGCAATGACGCTATCCTTGCCGGCAATGATGCCGCCGCCGTTGTTGCTGCTGACCTGTAGCCGCGCGTACCGCCCATTCGTAATCGCGTCGCCCTTGATGCCCGCGCCAGTCCAGTTGCTGATGATGCCGTTGCTGATGGTTACCGTATTCGCGCCCGCCGTATCGATCCCGTCGTTGCCCGCCGATGCGCCCGCGAGGACGAAGCCGTTCAGGTCGAGCGTCACGCCGTCGGCCGAAATGACGATGCCGTCCGCGCCCGCGACCCCCGTGATGTTCTGTGTAAGGAAGTAGGAACCGGGCGCGCTGATGGCAATGGGGAACCCGGCAGGCGAAGCAGGCTGCTGGATCGGCATGCGCGGCCCGACCTGCGGCAGTGTCGACGAGGGCGCGCCGTCAGGGTCGAGCGGCCCGCCGCGCACCACGCCCGCGTACGTGGCGATCAGCGCGACCGCGAGCGCGCCCGCGACGGCCCAGGCGGCACGATCCAGCATGCTGCGTCTCATGGCAGAACCCCGGCGGGGTATAGCGGGGTGTGCGCCTAGCGTACGACCGCGTTCGCGGCCCGTCAATCAATCGAGCTGTTACTTGACACGGCCCCGGGTGTCGCGTCGTAAGCCGGCTGTGCTGAATGGCCTCGTCTCGCTCGGAGGGCGGGCGTTCAGCCCGCGTCGTCGAGCGGTCACCTGCTACCCGCCTGCGCCGATCCGTGCGATCCCGCCCATGAACGGCAGCAGCATGTCGGGCACGTCGATGCTCCCGTCTTCGCGCTGGTAATTCTCGATGATCGCGATCATCGTCCGCGGCAGCGCCAGACCGGAGCCGTTCAGCGTATGCGGGAACTCCGGCTTGCCACCCGCCTCGCGCCGAAACCGGATGTTCGCACGCCGCGCCTGGAAGTCGCCGCAATTGCTGACGGATGAGACTTCCAGCCATTCCCCGACGCCCGACGACCACACCTCAACGTCGTACGTCCTCGCGGCGTTGAAGCCCAGGTCGCCTGTGCAGATCTCGATCACCCGATACCGAAGGTCCAGCGCCCGGCACACATTCAGCGCGTCTTCGAGCATCGTCTCCAGTTCGTCGCCAGACGTCTCCGGCTCGCAGAACTTGTACATCTCCACCTTGTCGAACTGATGGCCGCGCTTGATGCCGCGCACGTCACGCCCCGCGCTCATCTTCTCGCGACGGAAGCACGGCGTGTACGCGACGTAATGCAGCGGCAGCGTGCCCGGCTCCAGGATCTCGCCACCGTGCATGTTCGTCAGCGGCACTTCCGCCGTGGGCACGAACCAGAAGTCCTCCTCGGCGTCGTGATAGAGGTTGTCGCGGAACTTCGGCAGCTGGCCGGAGTGCCACATCGTCTCTTCTTTCACCATCGCCGGCAGATACATCTCGCGATAGCCGTGCTTGTCGATGTGCATCTCCAGCATGAACGCGATCAGCGCCCGCTGCAGCCGCGCGCCCGCGCCCTTCAATACATAGAAGCGGCTGCCGGAGAGACGCGCGCCGCGCTCGAAGTCGATGATGTCGAGCGTTTCGCCCAGCTCGTAGTGCGGCTTTCGCCAGTCGTCCGTGTACTCCTCGCCGTGCTGCTTCGCGACGCGGTTCGCGTCTTCGCTCTCGCCGTATGGAGTCGCCGCGTCCGGAATGTTCGGGATCTCCATCACCAGACCGTCGAGCGTGCCCTCGATGGCGCCCAGGATCGGCGTCAGGTCGTCGATGCGCGTCGAGACGCCCTTCATCGCATCGATCATCCGTTGGCGTTCGACCGGGTCCTTCGCCGCGCCGATCTGCTTGCCCGCGGCGTTCTGCTCGGCGCGCAGCGCTTCCACCTCGGCCAGCAGCGCCCGCCGCCGCTCATCCAGGCGCAAGATCTCGTCGATGGATGCGCCGCCGGACGCCGTTTGCCGATCGGCCAGCGCCTTGCGCACGACATCGGCGTGTTCACGAATGAACTGCAGACTCAGCATGTAGGTAGGTTATCGAACCTAGAACCTAGAACCTAGAACCTAGAACCTAGAACCTAACCTAGAACCTAGAACCTAGAACCTAGAACCTAGAACCTGAG
>CAYWOO010000199.1:0-6347 GCA_964458665.1 uncultured Dehalococcoidia bacterium | reverse complement strand
ACCCCCGCCACCGCCGCCAGAAGACCCGCCCCCGCCGAATCCGCTGCTGCCGCTGCTGCCGGGCGTGCTCGCGATGACGTGCGAAACGCTCGACGCGAACGTCTCCATGCTGCGCGAGAAGTCCGGCGCGGAGAACAGGTGCGGCCCGACGTACCATGCCCCTGTCACCGCGGCCGTATCGATATCGCGGAAGACGCTCGCCCACTTCTCGACGCAGCCGAAGACGATCGCGTACGGCAGATACGCTGCGAAGATATTCGCCTTCTCGTTGAACTCCTGCCGCCGCTGCTCGGCGGTATTGATGTAGAGCCGGAAACCGAGCACGCGACGCAGCGCCTCGCTGCCCTTTGCCGTGCGCTTCGGCATCCACGCCGACGTCGCGAGCATCAGCACCCCGATAGCGACGATCGGCACGCCGATGAGCGCCGCGCCGAAGTAGCGTCCGAGGCCGTATCCGGCCGCGGCGCCCGCGATGCCGACGACGACCGCGGCGCCGCTCGCGCTCGTGCGCGCGGCGTCGGGCGCCTTTGCGAACCAGCCGTGGCTGACGGTGTTGGCGTACAGCTGCGTCTGCGCCTCGGCCAGCGAGGTGTGGTACTCGTTCTTCAAGTCCGACACGTTGACCTCGTCACCACTCTTGAACAGACCCGCGAGGATCGTGCGCTCGAAGGGCTGCAGATCGCCGGGATCCGTCTTTCGCGTGAGCTTCCAGTCTTTCTTGCCAAAGACCCAGCTCTTCTCCAGCTCCTCGATCGTCAGGTAGCCGCGCACGGCCAGGTCGACGATCGTCGCCGTCGCATCCTTCGTGTCCGCGCGTTCGTCGAGCAGCACACCCATCTGGGCGGCCCGCAACTCATCGGGTGGCGTGTACTCGACCACGACCTGGTCGCGGTGAAACAGCGGGCGTGTGCGCTCGGTCGGGTCGTTCGTCAGGTAGTAGACGGACGTGTACGCGCGGTCGCGTCCGCGGCGCCACCAGTTGTACGCGAAGAACAGCAGGCCGAGTACGAACATGATCGCCGCGCCGATGATCGTCAGCGGTGTGAACTCGAAGTAGCGTTCGAACGAATTCTTCGGCTTGTCTGTCAGGCGCACCACCGGCTCCGCTACCGCGCCTTTGCGCAGGCTGGCCACGATCGTCATCTGCTCCCCCGGCGAGAGCGCTCGCGTCGCGCTGAAGAGGGCATTCGCGCCATCTCCGTCAACGCCTGCCGGGCACGTTGCGGTCGAACCGGCTGGTCCTTCGTAGCACGTCGCGCGGTCGAGGCCGTCGCCGCCAAGTGACACCGATGCGGCGGTTGCAAGCGTCGTCACCGGCCACTCGTCCCCGTTCACGTTCCAGTACAGCTCGTCGTGATCGGGGAACGCGTTCAGCGCATCGCGCACGCGGTAGGTAATGCGATACGACTGCTTCCCGCTGACGATCACGCCTGCATCGCCGATTTTCAGTTCGACATCGGCCCCCTTGCGGCTCTGCGTGTACTTCCATGCTTTTCCGGATGCATCCGTAACCGACACGGCCTCGAATCCGTAGATGCGGTTGTGTCTGTCATCATCCGGCAGGCTGTACTCGATCGGAATATCGCGGAAGATGCCGTGCTTCTGGAGCGCGCCGAAGTCGACATCGATCCGTTCGGTGATCAACAAGCTGCCGTCGGTCTGGATCTCGATCACAGACGCGAACGAGTCGATCGTCCAGCCCTCGTCGGCGCGCACGTCGCCGGGCGTCGGTACGGCCAGCGTGGCCACGATGGCGAGAGCCGCGATGAAGAACCGCAAGCGCATCACGTCTCCGATCGGGTGCGCGTCTCTGATGGTGGCTCGTCGGGAGCCGCGACTTCGCTGGTGGACACGGGGCCGATGCCGCCGACGCGATTCTCGAGGATGTAGTCGAAGAACACGCGACCGACAGCCGCCGCCGGCAACGCGAGCAGTACGCCCGGGATGCCGAACAGCTCGCCCCCGGCCAGCACCGCGATCAACACGATCAGCGGCGGCAGGTTGAGCGTCGAGCCGTACACGCGCGGCACCAGGATGCGGTCCTCGAACTGCTGATACGAAAGAAGTGCGCCGAGCACGATCAGCGCCTTTGTCGGCGAGTCTTCGAATGCCGAGAACGTCGGCGGAATGACGGCAATCAGCGCGCCGATGATCGGGATGATGTCGGCGAACCCGGCCAGCACGGCGAAGGCCAGCGGATTCTGCACATCGAGGATGAGCAACACGATCAGCGTAAAGACAGTGATCGCCAGCGACGTGATCAACTGCCCGCGGATGTACCCACCGACGACGCGCGCGAGCGACCCCATGATGAGCTGTACCTCTACCTCGCGCTCGCTCGGCACAAACTGGCTGAAGAAGCGCGAGAGTCGCGGCGTCTCGACCAGCAGGTACACAGTGATCACGATGATCGTGACGATCGAGAGCGTTGTCTGGAAGATGCGCTGCCCGTAGTTGATGGCGGCCCGGCCGGAGATAAGGTCGGTCCAGTTGATGTCCCGCGCGCGGTCCTGTAGCTGCACATCAATGCCGAAGTTGGCGAGCAGCTCCTCCATCTTGCGCGCGTCCTCGGGCAGGTTGTCGCGCAGGCTCTGAAATTCTTCGATCATCGCCGGTACGACCACAGCGAAGAGGCCGCCGATGACGGCGAGGATGGCGACGAGCAGCAGCAGCACCGCCGCGGTTCGCGGCACGCCGCGCCGCACCAGCCAATCGACGTACGGCAGCAGCGCTGCCATGAAGATGAACGCCGTGATGACGAGCAGCACGACGGGCCACAGCCGCACGAGCGCAAGCAACGTCAGCACTGCCAGCACGCCGACGATGATGCCCCTGTACGAGACCTCGAGTTTCAGCACGCGGCCGCCGGTTCAGCGATGATCATGGGGTATTGTCGTAGGGACGGCGCCTCGAAACAATTGCGGGAAACACCTAGTTCAACACCGCGAAGCCGCTCGTCTTGCGGCGCAGGTGGGCGACCAGCCGCCCGTGCATGTCCGGCAGCACCTCGCCCAGGATCTCCAGCTCTCGCCGGATGCGCGCCTCGGGGTTGAGCTGCGCCAGCAGCTCCTGCTTCGCATCCGGGCCGATGTCCATTCGCGCCGCCATGTAGTCGGCGGCGTCGGCGGGGTTCTCCGGCAGAAAGACGCCGCGCGTCCACTGGTCGCCCAGCGCGAGGTACGTCTTCAGATAGTCGTCGAAGAGCTGCCGCGCCCGCGGCAGCGCCGCGTAGGCGCTGTCGGTCGATGGCTCCTGCTGCAGCGCGCTCACCTCGCCGCGCAGGTACGGCTGCGTCGTGTTGATGGCGACGATGCGAAAGCGCTCGTCGCCCATCGTGAAGATGTTCATCCGCCCGTCTTCCAGATACTCAACCTGGATGATCCGCGCGACGGTGCCGATGTCGTGCGGGACGGCGCCGCTGCCGACATCGGCGCCGGCCTTGATCAGCAGCACGCCAAACGGCGCATCCTCCTCGATGCACTCGCGGATCATGATCCGGTAGCGCTCCTCGAAGATATGGAGAGGCATGCGCATGCCCGGAAAGAGGACGGTGTTCAGCGGGAAGAGGCGGAGGTCCATCTGTCGGTCGCTGGTCGCTCGTTGCTAGTGCTCGCTCTTTGGGGGTAGGGTACCGAATCGAGCGGGGCGGCCGCGTGCGGGCGATGCCCGTAGTCCCTCAGTTCGGCTGCTTCAACGGGGCAGTTCTCGATGAGTCCGTAGAGACGCACCTTTAGGTCCGTCCCCATCGATCGAAGACAGCTATACCAGCCAGTGCACGCCGTACACCGCATGCCTCCCAGCCAACCCCTTCAGCTCGACCTCGCGCTCAGCAAGGCCGTAGGGACGCACCTTCAGGTCCGTCCTCATCGCAGCTATACCAGCCAGTGCACGCCGTACACCGTGTGCGTGCCACTCAACCCCTTGAGCTCCACGTCGCGCGGCTCGCCGAACATCGCGGCGCCGACGCTGCTCTCGACAAGCGAGCGCAGCAGTGACGACACGAGGATCTCCCCGCCGACGGCTTTGCCGGCGACACGCGAGGCGAGGATGACGTTCTTGCCGTAGAAGTCGTCGCCGTCCTTGATCGTCTCCCCCGCATGCAGGCCTATCCGCACGCGGATGGATGCCGTTGGCGAGGATGGAGGATGGACGATAGAGGATGGATCTTCGGTCGTCTCGTCCATCTTCAATCTTCCACCATCCATCATCGGCCACTCGCTGGCGACGGCCTTCTGTATCGCCACCGCGCAGTCCAGCCCCTTCTTTGCGGACTGGAACGTGACCATGAACGCGTCGCCGATCGTCTTCACTTCGAAGCCGCCGTAGGCACGGAGTTCTTTGCGGATGAGCGCGTTGTGCTTGCGCAGCAGTTCAAGCCACGCCTGATCGCCGAGGCGCTCGGTGAGGACGGTCGAGTCCTCGATGTCGCTGAACAGGATCGTGACCGTGCCGTCGGGCGCCGCCATCGGCGCGAGATCCGGATGCGCGCTCTGGACGGACGCCAGTACGGCGTCGATCGAGCGGCCCTGGCCGGAGCCGACGCCCTGGAGCCGCACCTTCGCGGCGATGACGCGGTCGAGATAGAGCTTTGCGCCGTGCTCGCGGAAGAGCACGGCCGCGCGGTCGAGCAGCGACAACGCCTCCGCCCGATCGCCGCGGCGCTCGGCGACATCGGCCAGCCCGTGGAGGCAGCGGCCCGCCTCGATGGGGCAGCGCTCCCGCTCGCACCACGCGAGACCGGTGCGGAAGCGCATCTCGGCGTCCTCCAGCTGGTCGAGGCGGAGCGCGATGTCGCCGTAGACGCGCTGCGTGCTCCGCCCCAGCAACGGCTGATAGTCCGCCCCAAGAGCGCTCGGATCGCGGTGTAGCTCGGCATCGATCGCCTGCAGGAGCGGGATGTCGGCGACCTGCGTCAACGCCTCATCGAGTGCAGACAGTCCGTGGTCGATAAACACCCCGCCGGTCGCAACATACGCCTCACGCGCGGCGCGCAGCTCCTGCTGCGCTCGAGCGTGCTGCCCGGCGTTCGCCAGCACGCGCGCCCGCGTTCCGTGGACGAGGATAAGATCGAGTGGCACGCCGCCCGCCAACGCCGGGTCGGGCAACAACGCGAGCGCGGCGTCGATGTCGGCGGCCATCTCCGCGCGGCCCGCCCGCAGCACCATCGGCACCCAGCTCGCGTTGGCGGCGCGGTCGGCTGCGAGCGCGTCGAAACCGGCGAAGTCGCAACGCGCGAGCATGAGCGCGAGGAGCAGCGCCGCGGAGTTCTCCTCGAAGTAGCGAATGTGGTGCGCCTGCGCGTAGGCGAGGGACTGCTCCGCGGCCGCACGTCCCTCGTCGAGAGTTGTCGTGAACACCAGGTTGGCGAGGAAGTACGCGTCGCTGGCCGCGAGCCGAGGTTGCCCCAGCCGCGCGTGGCGCTCGAACACTTCGCGCCGCAGCTCCATCCCACGAGACAACTCGCCTCTCCGCAAGGCCTGGAAGGCGTCCACGGCCAGGAGGGTTGTCTTCACAGCTTCGGACCCGTGTTCGGTGACGAGTTCGGAGGCGCGTCGTCGCGCTGCCTCGATCTTCTCCTTGTCGATGAACCGGTCCCAAAACAGGACGCGCGAGACGAGCTCAGCCTCCAGGTACGGGTCGCGGGCGCCGAGGAGATCGATCGCCTCCATGAGCAGCGGAATTTTGCGCTCCGGCGGAGCAGGGATCTGGTCTGCCTCGAGGAACGCGCGGGCGAACCCCGCCCCATCGCCGCGCTGCCGGTACAGCGTCAGCGCGCGCATCAGCGCCCGCCACGCCGGCCGCGCCTGCCCGTCGTCGCGCGCGCAGCGCCCCAGCGCGGTGAGCAGTTCGGCCTCGTCCTCTCCCAATCTGTCTTCCGCTTCCGTTACGAGCGCCAGGCAGCGTTCGTACTGCTGTGCCGCTTCGTCCCAGGCGAACTGCGCCTCCGCCTGCAGCGCCGCCAGCTTCGAGTAATGCACCGCCTTCGCGGCGTGCCGCGGCGTCACCATCGCCGCCTCGACGAAGTGCACGGCCAGCCTGCTCGCACGCTCGTCGGCGCGGGCGCCCCAACTGCGCTCCATCGCCTCTCCGACGGTGCCGTGCAGGCGCACGCGCCGCGTCGTCGAGAGCTCCTGTAGCAGCGTCTCCTGCATCAGCGCGTGGGTGAACCGGTAGCGGCCGGGGCGATCCGCCTCCTCGATCACGCGCGCTTCGAGCGCCTCTTCCACCAGCCGCAACAGCACCTCGTCGCCGCGATCGCCGGTCAAGGACAGCATCTCGTACGTGAACTCGCGACCGACGACCGCCGCCGTTTGCAGCAGCTCGTTGGCCTCCTCGGAGATCCGGTC
>CAYWOO010000198.1:0-11025 GCA_964458665.1 uncultured Dehalococcoidia bacterium | reverse complement strand
CGGATCTGGGGCGAGGAGGATGACCCGCCGCCGGGCCGGCCCGCGGTGATCCTGGTCGTCGGCGTCAACGGTACGGGAAAGACCACGAGCGTTGCCAAACTCGCACAGGCCTATCGCGAGGATGGCGAGAAGGTTGTGATCGCGGCGGCGGATACGTTCCGGGCGGCGGCGATCGAGCAGTTGAAGAGCTGGGGCGAGGTCGTCGGCGCAGAGGTCGTGGCGCACAAGATGGGCGCCGACCCGGGCGCGGTGGTCTTCGACGCGATGTCGGCAGCGGAAAGCCGCCGGGCGGACGTCGTGATCATCGATACGGCGGGACGGCTGCACACGAAGTTCAATCTGATGGAGGAGCTGGGCAAGATCCGGCGCGTGATTGAGCGGAAGCTGCCCGAGGGTCCGGACGAAGTGATGCTGGTGCTGGACGCGACTACCGGGCAGAACGCGCTGGTGCAGGCGAAGGCGTTCGCGGAGGTGGTGCCGATTACAGCGCTCTGCCTGACGAAGCTGGATGGCACCTCGAAGGGTGGTATCGTCTTCGCGGTGACGGATCAGCTTGGGATACCGGTGCGATTCATCGGCACAGGCGACAAGCCGGACGACCTGACGCCGTTCGATGCGGAGGAGTTCGTAGACGCGTTGTTTCAGTAGGCGGAGGAATCAGCAAGGATGCGGGGTTCTTACCGATTGCCGTACAGGCGAAAACCGGGTGGAATCCCTCATCGTAGACGTGATCAGCGCGTGCCGTTGGCGCGCGTGAACGGGAATCGATGAGCGAAGCGTTCCGTTGGTGGCTGATCCTCCAGCTGGTAGGGATACCTCTGCTGCCACTCTGCCTCGCGCTGTTCCGGCGGCTGCCCGACCGCGGCTACGCGCTCTCGAAGCCGTTCGGGCTGATCTTCCTCGGCTACACGTTCTGGCTGCTCAACAGCCTGCACATCCTGCCGAACTCCGGCGGCGGCATCGTTGCGGCGCTGCTGCTGCTCGGCGCGATCTCAGGGATCTTCGTGTACCGCGAGCGTGACCAACTGCTGGAGTGGGGCCGCGAGCACTGGCAGTACATACTCGGCGTCGAGGTGCTATTTCTCGTCGTGTTTGCGGTCGCCGTGTGGCTGCGGGCGTCCGTCGGCAACATCAGCGGCACCGAGCAGCCGATGGACCTGATGTTCATCAACGCGGCGACGCACGCGGAGCACTTCCCGCCGAAGGATCCGTGGCTTTCCGGGCATACGGTTGCGTACTACTACTTCGGTTACCTGATCGTCGCGATGACGGGACGGCTGGCGGGTGTGGAGCCGCAGATCGGCTACAACATCGGCCTCGGCATGATCGCTGCGATGGCGCTCGTCGGCGCAGCTGGCATCGTTTACAACCTGGTGGCGATGCGCGAAGCGGCCGTCGAAACGGATACGCCTGCGCGCCCGACGCCTTCGCTGCTGCCGTTCAACTGGAAGCCGCCCGTGTTCGGGCTGGTTGGCGGGTTGATGCTGGTAGTCATGGGCAACCTGGTGTGGGTGCTCCAGTTCATGTCGGCGTACGGCATCGGCGGCGCCGGATTCTACGACTGGGTGGACGTATCTGGATTGAAAGCGGATGCCGCGAGGCATTCCTGGTATCCGTCCGACTTCTTCGCGTTCTTCGACGCGTCGCGCATCTACCGGCTGGACGATCAGGACTTCCGCGCGATCACCGAGTTCCCGATGTTCAGTTTTCTACTGGGCGACATGCATCCGCACGTGATGGCGCTGCCGTTCGTGCTGCTGGTAGTCGCGCTTGCGCTGACGCTCTTTCGCAGCCGCGAGCCGCTGGACGTGACGTTTTGGCTGCAACGGCCCGTGGCGCTCGTCGCCGCGGCGATTCTTGTGGGCGGGCTGGCGTTCTTGAATACGTGGGACATCGCGACGATGGCGTTTCTCGTCGTGGCGGCGGCGTTCGTCAGCAACTTCACGCGCGTGCGTGCGATCACGGTCGACCTGTTCGTGCAGGCGATCTCGTTCGCGCTGCCGCTGATGATCCTGGCGATTCTGCTGTACCTGCCGTTCTACACGAGCTTCACGTCGCAAGCCGACGGCATCGGCGCCGTCGTTTCGAATCGCGGCATCACGGTGCCGGCGACGCGGCCGTTCCATCTGCTGCTGTTCTGGGGGCCGCTCTTCGTTGTGGTGATCCCGTTCGTGCTGGCACGGCTGCTGCCGATGCGCGCACGCATCACGCAGACGATGGCTGCGATCGCGGCGGCGCCGGCGGCGCTCGTCGTGTTCGGATGGGTGTTGCTGTACGGGTTCGAGCAGGCGACGGACAGCAAGAAGCTCGGCGACTCGCCTGGCAACCTGTTCGAACAGATCAGCGACCGCGGATCGGCGTGGCTGACGGCGATCTTTCTGAGCGCGGTATTAGCGACGGCGTTGCTGGCATTGTGGTTGGAGTTGATGCCGGATGATGCGCGTTCGGGAACGCAGAGCGAGAACCCGGGCAGAAAGCAGCGTGCGAACGCGGGCGAGGCGAGCCCCCCTACACAGGCGGTTGGCCCGAGTGGTGTGTCGTTTGAGCGGGAGGGGGTGCTGTTCGTACTGCTCCTCGTCGTGACGGCGATGCTGTTGATCCTCGGCACGGAGTTCTTCTACGTCGGCGACGTGTTCAATTCGCGCATGAACTCGGTGTTCAAGCTGTACTACCAGGCGTGGATGATGCTGGCGATCGCGGGTGGGTTCTCGCTGTACTATCTCGCTTCGCGCTGGCGCGTGACGTTCCCTCGGGAGCAGCAGTACCGGCTGGTGTGGGCGGGTGCGGCGGCGCTTGTGCTGGCGGGCGCTGCGCTCTATCCCCTGGGTGGGTCGGCGAACCGGAGGTACCGGACCGACGGCGAGTTGCGCGGATTGTCGTATTACCCGGCGGACGAGTTGAAGGCGATCGCGTTCCTCAATGGGGTGGCACACGGGCAGGACCTGGTGATCGCCGAGGCTGTTGGAAACGATTACAGCCTAGCGGCCCGCATTTCCGCCGCGACCGGCGTGCCCGCGATTCTGGGCTGGGGCGGGCACGAGGACCAGTGGCACGGTTCTTCGAAGCTCCGGGCCGGCAGATTCGAGGACGTCAATACGCTGTACACGACCACAGATACGGCGGCGATGGGCCAGATTCTCAAGAAGTACGGCGTAACTTACGTCTATGTAGGGCCGTTAGAACGTAGTACGTACGGGGAAGCAGGGTTGGCGAAGTTCAGGCCGCTCCCGATAGCGTTTCAGTCGGGAAGCGTTACGATATATCGAGCGTTAAGCACGACAGGCGAGGTCTCCGGCGAATGAGCGTACAAGAACCAAATGTGCCCTACGGTGGGACGACCGGTGAGCGGCTGAAGTCGTTCGCTGTCAATGCCCAGACCAGCGAGCGGCTAGGCGTGCTCGCGGGCCGATACTGGGAGATCGCGACGTACGGACTGATCGGCATCATCGCCGCGGTGCTGCGCTTCTACAACCTTGGCGCGCGCGCGATGCACCACGATGAGAGCCTGCACGGCTTCTTTAGCTGGGGCTTCAAGAACGGACTCGACGACTTCTTTACGTTCGGAAGCGCCAATACCGATACGTACAAACACGTCCCGTTCATGCACGGCCCGTTCCAGTTCATCGGCAACGGGTTCATGATGTGGATCTTCGGCGACGGCGACTATCAGTCGCGCATTCTGGCCGCGTCGATGGGGACGGGGCTGGTCCTGCTGCCGTTCCTGTTCCGCAACCAGATCGGCCGGATTGGCGCGCTGGCGGCGGCGGCATTTATCGCGTTCTCGCCGACGCTGTTGTACTACAGCCGTTTCACGCGCGAAGACATCTATACGGCGTTCTGGACGTTCGGCATGGTGATCTTTGCGTGGCGATACATGGCCTCGCGCGAGAACAAGTGGCTGTACCTGACAGCGGGCTTCATGGCCGGCTCCTTCTGCACGAAGGAGACGACGTTCATGCACGCCGTGGCGTTCATCTTCTTCTTCATGTATTTGTTCGCGGGACACATCGCGGACAAGATCCGCGCGACGCGGCCGGACATGAGTGCGTTGCAGTACACGGGACTGACGCTATTGGCGATTCCGGGCGGGTTGCTGCTCGCCGTGCTCTGGCCGTTCACGAAGGACTGGCGGGCGAAGTACAAGCTCGATGAGCTGCCACCCGAGGCGAGCCTGGTCATCGTGATGGGGACACTGGCGCTGCCGCAGTATGCGGCGGGCGTGCAACTGCTGCTCGGAAAAGCGTGGATGAACCGCTCTCAGGACCCCGGCAACTCGCACATCAACAGCGCGGAGCAGACGCTCGCCGTCGTTAGCGTGCTCGGACTGATGGTCCTCGCAATCGCTATCGGCCTTGCGTGGCGGCCCAGGGTCTGGGCGATTGCAGCGGCGTGTTTCTGGGTGCCGTTCGTGCTGCTTTCGACGACGTTTTTCAGCAACCCCCCGGGCTTTTTCTCGGTGATCTGGGGTTCGCTGGACTACTGGCTGAGCCAGCAAGACGTGCGGCGTGGCAATCAGCCGGACTACTACTACTTCATCACGCTGCCGATATACGAATTCTTGCCGCTGGCGCTCTCGTTGGCAGCGGGATTCTACTACACGATCCGCGGCAAGATGCGGAACGCGCTGTTCGTGGGCGGCGGTCTGCTGGCGATCCTGATCCTGCTTCTGTTGCCGCCCGGGCCCGACTTCCAAAAGGTGTCGTCGTTCCATATCATTCTGCCGTTCTTGATCACGCTGATTGGCATCTTGTCGTTCGATATGGATCGGCTGAACCGGTTCCTGCTGTTCTGGCTGGTGTTCACGGGCTTTGCCCTCACTGTGGCCGGCGAGAAGATGCCGTGGTTGAACGTGCACATCGCACTGCCGCTGGCGGTGCTGGCCGGTCGATTCGTCGGCGACATGATGGAGCGGACGGACCTGCGTCCCGAGCTTCCAAATTTCGACCGGCTGGCGCCGTTCGGGTACGTGGCGGTGGCTTCGGCGTTGTCGGTGCTCGTGTTCGTGCTGTTCGGGCCGTTTACGCTCCCTTCGACCGGCGGCTGGATCCTCGCGCTGGTTGCGGCGATCTCGGTCTACTGGGCGTACACCGGCTACAGCCGGACGACGGCGCTGCAGGTAGCGATGGCAGGTGCGGTCTGCGCGTTCGCCGTATTCTCCGTACACGCCGCGGTGCTCGCGTCGTGGGGACGTCCGGATCTGCCGCGGACGCTCGTTGGCGACGTCGCGCGTCGCGACCACGGCGACGTGCCGAACGAGCTGCTGGTGTACACGCAGACGTCGGGCGATATTCCCGTGCTACAGGATCAAGTGGACAAGGCAGCGAGGGAATCAGGACTGGGCAACAAGCTGCCGGTTGTGGTCGATTCCGTCGATGGCTACACGTGGCCGTGGGCGTGGTATCTGCGGGACTACAAGAGCGTTTCGTACACGGCGATCAGCGCGAACTATACACCGCCGCAAGGAGCCATTCTCTTCATCTCCAAAACCTCTGCGACCAATGTGGTGCTGGGCGACGCATACAACGAAGGCGTGCCGTACCACCATCGGCGGTGGTTCCCGGAGGAGTATCGGGGCGCCGACGGAAAGTACTCATCGCGCGACTTCTTCAGCGATCTCTTTTCAACGAGCGCGCTGAGCACGTGGCTGGACTACTGGGTGAAGCGCACACCGCCAAACGAGCTGGGCACTGTGGATGGCGTCGCGTTCTTCCCGAAGGGGTACAGCCAACTGACCGCGCCGCCCGCCGGGCCGACCGTACGCACCGACGGCACACAGCTGGTGATTGGCGGCAACGGCTCGGCGAAGGGGCAGATGAGCGGCGTATCGGATGTGGCGTTCGATGCGAGCGGCAACCTCTACTTCGCGGACACGAACAACAACCGGATCGAGAAGTACGACGCGCAGGGCGTGTTCCAGACGGTGGCGGGCGGGTTCGGCGGCGATGTCCAGATGAATCAGCCGTGGTCGATGACGGTGGCGCCTGATGGCACGGTGTTCGTCGCGGACACGTGGAACCACAAGCTAGTGAAACTGGACAAAGACCTGAAGAAGGTGAAGGAGTGGGGCGTTGGCGGCCAGACCGAAGCCGGCGGCGATCCGCTGAAGCTGTTCGGGCCGCGGGACATCGCGCTGTCACCCGAGGGCAACGTGCTGATCGTCGATACGGGCAACAACCGTGTGATCGAGTACAACGGCGACGGTGACTTCGTGCGCCAGTTCGGCAACAAGGGGACGTCGGGCGACCCGATGCAGCTCAACGAGCCGTCGAGCCTGACGGTGGCGTCGAATGGCGACATCTACATCGCGGACTTCTGGAACAAGCGGATCATTCACCTCGACAAGGATTTGAAGTCGAAGGGCATCATCAACGTTGACGCGTGGGGCAGCCAGGCCGTGACGGAGCGGGCGTACCTGGCGCTATTGTCGGACGGCCGCCTGCTGGCGACGGATCCCACGCACGGTAAGGTGCTGGCGTTTGGCGCGGACGGATCGCCGCTAGCGTCGTACGATGTCCCGAAGGAAGGTGCGCAGGGGCAGGCGCGGCCGGTCGGCATCGCGACAGATGGAACGAATGTGGTCGTCACCGACTCGATCGGCAACGTCGCGCGGAAGATTCCGCTGAGCGAGATCATCAAGTAACAGGGCGACGGAACAACGTACGAATTTGGGGCTCGCGCTCGTAAGGGCGCGGGCCCTTCTTGTTGTATGGCGATGTTGCGCGGATTTCGCGCGGTTGGTGTGGGACGAGCGCGGGCGCAACGGGTTGCGCCCCTACGGCGAACGGGCGCGGGTCGGGTGATGGGCGGTCGGCGACGTGGCGACCTCACCCCGACCCTCTCCGCCCGGCGGAGAGGGAGGACGTCGAGCGGCCTCGACGGAAGAGTGCGATTGGCGCGCTCATACGTTGCGGCCCCTCGCGGTTTGTCTATCTGTGCTTGATCGGGCGGTGGCCTCGTGTTACTTGTGAATGCGGTAACAAACGGCCGCATCTCGGGTTGCATCGACCCTTGAAGGGCCGGAGAGGGAACCCGGCGGACAGGCGGGTTTGCACGCATGACCTGGTTCCAGCGCCTGCTTCTGGTGACGATCGCCGCCACATTTGTGCTGGTGGTGATCGGAGGTACGGTGCGGGCGACGGACTCCGGACTGGGTTGTCCGGACTGGCCGACGTGCCACGGCAAGCTCATCCCGAGCGGCGACAAGCACACGATTATCGAGTTCTCGCACAGGACGGCGGCGGCCGTCGTCGGATTCTTGTTTCTGAGCGTGACGTTCTTCACCTTCAAGACAGAGCGGCGCGACAAGCTGGTGTTCTGGCTGGCGTTCAGCGCTGGGCTGCTGCTGGTCGGGCAGATTATCCTGGGCGGCGTGACCGTGAAGAAGGAGCTGCCTGCCGAGATCGTTGCTGCGCATCTGGGGACAGCGATGATCTTTATGGCGGTGATGATCGTGGCAGCGACGATCTCGCTGATGCGGGATCGCGGGTATCGAGTGTTCGCGTTTGCTTCCGACGCCACCTTCAACCGGCTGGCGATCCTGACGTCGGCGACGGCCTTTGTGACGTTGGTGC
This sequence comes from uncultured Dehalococcoidia bacterium, assembly GCA_964458665.1. GTDB lineage: Bacteria > Chloroflexota > Dehalococcoidia > DSTF01 > JACRBR01 > JANXYW01. Next base: position 3,454 of record CAYWOO010000198.1, on the reverse strand, counting down.
TCGGCTCATACATCAGCGGTACCGACGCGGCGCTGGCATGCAGCGGCTGGCCGTTATGCAACGGCAGCCTCGCGCCAGGCGGCGGCAGCGCCGAAGGGCTGCACTTCCTGCACCGTCTCGTGGCGGGCATGCTTGGGCTGATGATCCTCGGGCTTGTGTACCTGGCATTTGAAGAACGGCGCCGGCAGCCGTTGCTGGTGTGGTTATCTATCGCCACAGGCGTGCTGTACGTCACGCAGGCGCTGATCGGCGCCGCGAACATCTGGACCGACCTTGCGGCTGGCGTCGTTGTCACGCACCTGTCGCTCGCCGCGCTGCTTTGGTGCATGATGGTGGTGATCAGCGCGCTCGCGTACTATCTGCCCGGGGACGCGAGCGGCGCGGACGAGCACGCCGCGCAGCGAGCAAAGGCGGCCGAATGGGCGCGATAAACACCAGCATCGGCAGCCGGCCACTCAGCCTGCGCGCGACGCTGAGCGCTTACATCTCGCTGACGAAGCCGCGGATTATCGTGGAGTTGCTGATCACCACGGTGCCGGCGATGGTGTTGGCCGAGCAGGGCTGGCCGTCGTGGTGGCTTGTGATGGCGACGGTGCTGGGCGGGACGCTCGCGGCCGGCGGGGCGAACGCGATCAACTGCTACCTGGATCGCGATATCGACGCGATCATGCACCGCACGCAGGGACGCCCACTGCCTCTTGGCAAGATGGAGCCGGCGAGCGCGCTGGCCTTTGCGCTGACGCTCGAAGTCGTGGCGTTCGTGCTGCTGCTCGCGACATCGAACTTGCTTGCCGCGACGCTGGCTATTTCGGCGACGGCGTTCTACGTGTTCGTGTACACGATGTGGCTGAAGCGCACGTCGAAGCAGAATATCGTCATAGGCGGGGCTGCGGGCGCGATGCCGCCGCTCGTCGGCTGGGCTGCGGTCACGGGCGATGTGGGGCTGCCGGCGATCGTGCTGTTTGCGATCGTCTTCTTCTGGACGCCGCCGCATTTCTGGGCGTTGTCGATCAAGTATCGCGATGACTATGCGCGCGCGCGCGTGCCGATGCTCCCGGTCGTCGCGACGCTCGCCGAGACGAAGACGCAGATCTTCTGGTACGCCGTCGCGCTCGTCCCGGTGTCCTTGCTGCTGTCGGCGACGGGGTCGGTGAGCTGGATCTACCTCGCGTCGGCGGTCGTGTTAGGTAGCGGCTTCGTCTGGCAGACGTGGCGACTGCGATCGGACGACGGGCCCGGCGCGGCGATGGGCGTCTTCAAGTGGTCGATCTACTATCTGGCGCTGCTCTTCGTGTCGGTTGCCGCCGATCGGCTGCTGCTCGGTTAGCGGTGGTGGTCTATACGCCGGGCGCGGCGGTCGTTTCACGACGCCCGGGATCGATGGGACGCAGCTACTCGTCATAAGTTCGACGGCGCGTTTGTGCTGGATGTCACGAACCCTTGACCGAATAGGAAGTCGGCGGGATAATCTGGGCGGCGTGGCATTGGACGGAGGTCGTTGATGGGTCGCAAGAGCAGGGCGGGGCGGATCGTCCCCGCGATCCTTCTGCTTTCCACCGCTCTACTGTTCACGGCCTGCGACGCGTTCAGCAGCCCCCAGAACACGTTCAATCCGGCCGGCACGGTTGCCGAAGACCAAAAGGCCGACTTCCTCCTCGTGACGTGGATCGCGCTGCCGATCATGATCGGCGTGCTGGCGGCATGTGTGCTGATCCCGCTCTTCTTCATGCGCAAGAAGGGCGACCCGGGCCTGCCGAAGCAGATCCACGGCCACACCGCGCTCGAACTGACCTGGACGATCCTCCCGGTGGTCTTGCTGGCGTTCATCGCCGTGCCCACGGTGACGGGCATCCAGGATCTCGGCCGCGATCCTTCGGACGACGCGCTGATCGTGAATGTCAACGGGCAGCAGTTTCTCTGGACGTTCATCTATCCGGAAATTGAAGTCGGCGGCGCGGACCTGGAGTCGTTGCCGGATCCGGATGACGCGGCTGGAACCGCGGTGCTGCGCATCCCCGTCGGCCGTGAGATCGGGCTGCGGATCACATCGCAGGATGTCAATCACAGCTTCTGGATCCCGAGGCTCGCCGGCAAGACCGACGCCATTAACAATCACCCGAACAAGATGTGGATCAGGGCTGACGAGGCTGGGACGTTCGAGGGACAGTGAGCCGAGTTCTGCGGGCTGAATCACTCGCTCATGCGCTTCCGCGTGGAGGCGATGCCGGTGGACGAGTTCAACGCATGGGTCGCCGAGCAGGGCGGCGTCGAGACGCTCGGCAGCGCCCGCGGAGACGCCGCTGAGGGCGAATCATCAGAACCAGACGCCGAAGAAGCGTCGGCAGGGGAATAGCAGATGGCAGTAACGACCGCAGGGGCCCTCGCGCAAGGCCACGCCGCCGAGCCGTACAGCGGCATCTGGGGCTGGCTGACGACGGTCGACCACAAGCGCATCGGCGTGCTGTACGGCCTCTCGTCGTTCCTGTTCTTCCTGCTCGGCGGCATCGAAGCGCTGTTGATCCGCATCCAGCTGGCGAGCCCGGATCAGTCGTTCCTCAATCAAGACCAGTACAACCGGATGTTCACGATGAACGGTACGACGATGGTGTTCCTCGTCGTCATGCCGATGAGCGCGGCGTTCTTCAACCTGGTCGTGCCGCTGCTCATTGGCGCGCGCGATGTGGCGTTTCCGCGGCTCAATGCGTTCAGCTTCTGGGCGTTCCTCGGCGGCGGCATCCTGCTGAACATCAGCTTCTTCACGGGCGGGAACATCTTCCAGGGCGAGCTTGGCGCGCCTGATGGCGGCTGGTTCGGCTACGCGCCGCTGACGCTCAACGAGTACTCCAGCGGCAACGGCATCAACTACTGGCTGCTGGGGCTGCAGATCCTGGGTATCGCATCGCTGGCCGGCGGTCTTAACTTCGCGGTGACGATCCTGAACATGCGCGCGCCCGGCATGACGCTGATGCGGATGCCGGTGTTCGTCTGGATGACGCTCGTCACGGCGTTTCTGCTGATCTTCGCGATGCCAATTATCGCGGTCGCGCTGTTCCAGCTGATGTTCGACCGGTTCTTCGGCGCCAACTACTTCGACCCGTCGGCGGGCGGCTCGCCGCTGCTGTGGCAGCACATGTTCTGGCTCTTCGGGCATCCGGAGGTCTATATCCTGATCTTGCCGGCGATGGGCATGGTGTCGGAAGTTCTGCCGGTGTTCTCGCGCAAGCCGCGGTTTGGGTATCCGTTCGTGGTGTTCTCGGGCGTGGCGATCGGGTTTATGAGCTGGGGCGTGTGGGCGCACCACATGTACACGACGGGTCTGGGCACGGTCGCGAACTCGGCGTTCGGGATCTCAACGATCCTCATCGCCGTGCCGACGGGCATCAAGATCTTCAACTGGTTAGGGACGATGTGGGGCGGCGCGGTGAGCCTGAAGACGCCGATGATGTTCGCGATC
>CAYWOO010000197.1:0-6633 GCA_964458665.1 uncultured Dehalococcoidia bacterium | reverse complement strand
TGCGATTCGTCATGTCGGGCGCGGCGCCGCTGCCGGCCGAAGTCGGGAGGCAGGCAGCCGAGAAACTGCGCTGCACGGTGATGCAGGGCTACGGGATGACGGAGTCGAGCCCAATCACGAACGTCAATCCACTCAAGTCGCCGCGCGACGGCACCGTAGGGCCAGCCGTGGCGGACACGCTGCAGAAGGTCGTCAGCCTGGAGACGGGCGAAGAGGTCGGGCCGGGCGAGATCGGCGAGCTGCTGGTGTTCGGGCCGCAGGTGATGCAGGGGTACTGGAACAACCCGGACGCCACGGTCGAGACGATCACGCCAGACGGGTGGCTGCGCACGGGCGACATCGTGACGGCGGATCCGGACGGCTACATCCGCATCCACGATCGCAAGAAGGAGATGATCAAGTACAAGGGCTACCAGGTGGCGCCCGCGGAGCTGGAATCGGTGTTGATGGAGCACCCGGGTATCCGCGACGCGGCGGTGATCCCGAAGGCGGACGCCGAGGCGGGCGAAGTGCCGAAGGCGTTCATCGTGCCGCGCGAGCCCGGCATCGACCTGAACGAAGTGCTGGCGTTCGTGGCCGAGAAGGTGGCGCCGTACAAGAAGATCCGCTTCATCGAGATCGTCGATGCAATCCCGAAGAATCCTTCGGGGAAGATCCTGCGGCGGATGTTGATCGAGCAGGAGCGCGCGAAGGGGTAACGACGGGGAACCACGGATTACGCGGATTTCACGGATTGGTTTGGGCGAGATAGGAGTTGCGGCGATGGCTGATGACGTACTGATCGAGAAGAAGGATGGCGTGGCGAAGATCACGCTGAACAGGCCGGAGAGCCTGAACGCAATGGGCGGCTCGTTGATGGCGATGCTGGCACAGTATCTCGGCGATGTCAGCGCCGATCGCAGCGTGCGCTGCGTCGTGCTGACGGGCGCGGGGCGGGCGTTCTGCGCGGGCGGCGACGTAAAGGGCATGGCGGCGGGCCGGGATGCGATCCTGCACGGAAACGGAAGCGCAGCAAGCGAGACGTCGCCGGCGGCGCAACTGGCGACGAGCATCCAGGGCCTGCGTGCTGCGCAGCGCGCGACGAGCCTGGTGCTGCACACGATGCCGAAGCCGACGATCGCGATGGTCAACGGGCACGCAGTCGGCGCGGGTCTGAGCCTCGCGCTGGCGTGCGATATCCGTGTGGCGTCGGAGAACGCGAAGCTCGGGACAATCTTCCGCAACGTCGGTTTCAGCGGCGACTTCGGTGGCTCCTACTTCCTGCAGAAGCTCGTCGGCATCGGTAAGGCGCGCGAGCTGTACTTCACCGGCGAGGTGCTGAACGCGGCTGACGCGATGGCGCTCGGTATGGTGAATCGCGTCGTACCGCCCGAGCGGCTGGAAGAGGAGACGATGGCGCTCGCGGCGCAGCTGGCGAGCGGCCCGACGCTGGCGTACGCGCGGATGAAGGAGAACCTGAACCGCGCGGAGGACTGCGATCTGCCGACGCTGCTCGATCAGGAAGCGCTGAACATGACGCTCTCGGGCCAGACGACGGATCATCGCGAGGCGGCGAAGGCGTTTGTGGAGAAGCGCACGCCGACGTTCAAGGGCGTGTGAGCGCACGGCCTTGAACGTCCGGCCTTCGGCCACCTCCTCTCCACACTGTGGAGAGGAGAGCGTTACGGGGCGTGGTGGTTAACTCGGGCCGAGTAAGTCCCACCTGTTGCCCGAAATGTCAGCAAATACGGCGATGCGGCCGTACGCCTCGGTTCGAGGCGAGGATAGAAATTCGACGCCTGCCGATGTCATGCGTTCATACGCGGCATCGAAGTCGGCGACTCGAAGGAAGAATCCGACGCGGCCGCCCGTTTGGCTTCCGACGATGACCCGCTGTGCGTCTCCGTCAGCGCGAGCGAGTAGGATGCCCGTCTGTGCGCCAGGCGGCCGTACGACGACCCACCTCTTGGGGCGGCCGTCGTTCGTAGCGGCCGGTGAGTTTTCGACGAGATCAAAGCCGAGGGCGTCCACAAAAAAGGCGATCGCAGCGTCGTATTCATCCACGACGATTGCGACGAGTTCCAGAAATGGCGGAGGCACAGCATTCCTCATGCGCACACACGCCCAGCGCGGGGTACATGCCCGCGCTCCGACCAGGAGGGTGTCCGCCGCCTGCGCTACGGCGACTTGATGGATTCTATGCGGACGCGAAAGGTGCCGGAGGGGGCTTCGACGTCGACTTCTTCGCCGGAGCGGTGGCCGTAGACGGCTTTGCCGACGGGTGACGCGATGGAGATCTTTCCCTGGCCGGAACGCACTTCGTCGGAGTTGACGAGGGTGTAGCTCTTGTCTTGGCCGGTGCGCAGATCCTTGATGGTGATGAAATCGCCGATCTGGGAGGCGTCGCCGGGATGCTCGGCGCCGTGATCGAGGACGACTGCGCGGCGGAGCGTGGCGTCGATGTCCTTGATGCGCGCTTCGAGGTGGCCTTGCTCGTTGCGAGCGGCATCGAGCGGGGCGTTCTCGCGGAAGTCCTTGTCGGCCATCGCTCGGGCCAGATCCGCCTGGATGAGCGGACGGCGATCCTTCAGCCCCTCGAACTCCTTCACGAGCGCGTCGTGGCCTTCCTTCGTCAGGTAGATCGGCTGCTCTTCGATCGTGTGGGCGTTCGCGCTCGACTTCGACGCCTTGCGGACGCGGAGGTGCGTGCCGAGGTTCTCTCGCGTCACGCCCCGGTCCTTCGCCCACTTGAGAAAGGCGCGGACGCAGTCGGCGCGCGCAGCCGCATCAGAGACGGAGGGCGGGAAGTTCTCGGCGTACTGCGAGACTTCGTGGGCGCGCATGATGGCGAGGTCTTTTTCGGGACCAACCCACCGGACGAACTTCAGCACTTCAGGCTGAGCATTCTCTCGCGCCGCTGGTTTGAGCTGTGCGAGATAGGTGCGCGCAAGATCCTGCAACGCGACCTGCTCCGTGTCCGCCGTGAGTTCACCTACCATAAAGACCCTCCTGCCATTTGATTGTAGTTGTGTGACCGAAGGAGCGTCAAACCGGCGCTGGTATGCTCGGAGCATGCTTGCAGCCCTTTCGCGCGATTCCGAAGCGCACGGCGTGCGCTTGACACCGGCACAACTCGAGCAGTTCGAGACGTATCAGCGGCTGCTGGTCGAGTGGTCAGACCGGGTCAATCTCGTCGGCGATACGGATCCGGATGTCGTGATGCGTCGGCATTTCGTGGAGTCGCTGGCGTTGGGGGCGGCGCTGCGGGAGCGCGAAATCCTCAGGCCGGACTCGCGCGTGCTCGATCTGGGAGCGGGCGCGGGCTTCCCGGGCGTCGTGCTGAAAATCGCCTGGCGGGGGATACGACTGACCTTGCTGGAGGCGACCGCGAAGAAGGCGGCCTTCCTCTCGGCGCTGGCGGAGGCGCTAGGGTTCGACGAGACGCCGGTGCTAGCGGGCCGCGCGGAGACGCTGGGCCACGACCCGGCGCTGCGCGGTGCGTTCGACCTCGTTGTGGCGCGCGCCGTGGCTCCCCTCCCCGTCCTGTTAGAGCTGGCGCTGCCGTTCGCGCGCGTCGGCGGGCGGCTGGTGACACCGAAGGGGTCGCGGGCATCAGAGGAGATCGCGGCTGCGGCGCATGCGCTCGCGGTGCTGGGCGGCAACGTGTTCACGGCGCCGCTGCGGGTTGCTGGGCCGCCACAGACGCTGGTGGCGGTGGTGAAGGAGCGAGAGACGCCGCCGGAGTATCCGCGGCGTCCGGGAGTGCCGGCGAAGTCCCCGCTGTAGTGTTCACTCCCCGCCCCGCGCGGGCTGGAAAGCCCGCGCCACGGTGATTGGTGCGGCGGGATGTGCCGCGATGGTGCGGGGCCGTTATGGGCGCACGCGATCAGTGGCTGCAAAACGAAGTAGCCGCGAGCGTCGGTCCGGCTGCGCCGGACGCACAGCCGAGGAAGGCTATGCCACATGCTTCGCGCCTCCTCAACAGGGCTGAACGTTATGTCGCATTGATGGCTACTAGACAAGGATCGCGAAGTGTTGTATGAGATATGCGGTTAATCGTTTGGAGGGACAGACCGCTCGACCGTCGTGGACGGTGGGCACATGGAGGTGCAGGCAATGATGCAGCAAGCCGGGGGCATGGACGTCAACTCCCTGATGCAGAAGCTCCGCCGTCTCGCGATGTTGGACACGACGGTGTTCGATGAGGTGAAGGGCGACACGAACAGCACGATCCCGGCGATCGTGGTGGTGGCGGTCGCGGCGCTCCTGTCCGGCCTTGGGGGCTGGCTCTTTGTCATTTCCCAAAGCTCGCAAAGCTACTACAGGTACTACACCTCGTCAGGCGACTTTTTCGTCAGATCGGCCATCGTCGGCAGTATCCTGTGCGTCGTCGTCTGGGCGATCGGCTGGCTGGGCGTCACGTACGTGATGCTGACGCAGGTCTTCCGCGCGCGCGCCGATGTCAATGAGCTGATTCGGGTGATGGGCTTCGCTGCGGCGCCTCTGGCACTGACCGTCGGCATGGTGATACCGGGCCTCGACTACGGCGTCGGGCTTGCGGCGCTGGGCCTGATGTTCGGCTCGACCCTGCTCGCCGTGCAGTCGGCGACGGATGCGCCACCCGCCAAGGCGCTGATCGCAACCGCGGCTGGATTCGCCGTGTGGGTGATCGTCGTGCAATTATTCGCAGGTTCGACGAACACGTACGCACCCGGTGTCTTCATCTTCGCGCCGCGCTAGGCGCCGCAAGCCGCAGGTTGACAAGAGGGGCTCCCAGGAGCCCCTCTTTCTGTCTGAGGCGGCGCTGCCATCGATATACTCGTCGCCATGGACTTGCTCGCGCGGATCCGCGAAGACATGGCGCACGAAAGCAACATCTGGAAGTCGTATCTCTATCGCTTCCTGATGGAATTCCAGCTCTGGTGGCCGATCTGGGTCGTGTACCTGCAGGTGAAGCGCGGCCTTTCGCTAACGCAGATCACGCTGATGGACGCGCCGTTCTTTGTGCTGATCGTCCTGGCGGAGGTGCCAACGGGCGCTGTGGCCGATCGCTTCGGACGGCGGATCTCGCTGGTGCTTGGCAGCTCGCTCTTCGCCGTGGCGGTGTTCATCTTCGCCATCGCGGATAGCTATCCGATACTACTGCTGTCGTATGGCACATGGGGCCTGGCGCTGACGTTCCAGAGCGGCGCCGACATGGCGCTGCTCTATGACAGCCTGCAAGCCGTCGGTCGCGAAGGCAGCTTCCAAAAGATCAATAGCCGCCTCACGGCACTGCGCTCGCTGAGCGTGCTGGTGGCAATCCTCCTGGGCGCACCATTGGCTGAAGCAACGAGCTATACCGTGGCGATCGTGCTCAGCGCCGGCATCGCGTTGCTGGCGGTGCCGGTCGCGCTCTCGATGCACGAGGCGAAACGCGATGCGCATGAGCCGGACCGGTACCTGCAGACGCTGTTGAGCGGCATCCGCGACGTCTGGCGGCACGCGCCGCTGCGCAACATTATCTTGTTCAGCAGTGTCATCTGGGCGGGGACGTTCACGCCTTTGATCTTCCAGCAGCCGTTTCTGCATCACTACGGCGTCGGAACAGGCAGCCTGGGCCTGTGGCAGGCGCCCGTCCGCGCTGCGGGCATCGTGGCGGCGCTGCTGGCGTATCAATTCGTGTCGCGGATGGGTCAGCGTGCGGGATTTCTGGCGCTGCCAGTGCTGCTGATCGGAGCCAATCTGGCGTTGGCAGGCATCGACCACGGGTGGGCGGCGGCGGGCTTCCTGGGTATCGGGCTGACGGCGGGCTTGCAGATGCCGATCGTCGCAACCTACGTGAACAATCGCATCCCCAGCGAGCGCCGCGCGACGATCCTTTCGGTGCAGAGCGTAGTCGCGAGTGGCATGCTGGCGATCTGCGAACCGATCGGTGGCATCGTGGCGGACCAGTTTGGCTTGCGCGCGGTGTTCCTGACGTTCGCGGTGATGACCGCCGCCTTCGCATTCCCGCTCCTGTTCCTCTGGAACCGCGCCGATCGCGAGCAGACGGAGCGTGAAGCGCTGAGTCGCGAGCTGCTCGGGCGCGAGCGCGAGCCGGTCGCGGTCTGACGGAGCGATCGACCGGCGGTATCCTGCGATGATGTCCACGATCACCTCGGCCCGGCGCAGACTCTTCGAGACCGACCTCGCAACGCGCGCGGCGATGTTGTCGCTTCTTTCGAACGCGCTTCTGATGGCGCTGAAGATCGGCGTCGGACTGGCCTTCGGCTCGATCGCGCTGCTGGGCGACGGCGTCGACAGCGCGGAGGATCTGCTGGCGTCCGCGCTCGCCGTCATCACCGTACGCCTGTCGCTACAACCGGCCGACGAGGCGCACCCGTACGGCCACGGCAAGGCTGAGAGTCTGGCGGCAATCTCGCAGGCCGGCCTGATCGCCGCGGGCGCTGCGTTCATCGCAGTCGCGGCAATCCGGCGGGCTATCGCTGACGACGTGGAGATCGTCGTGGGGCCGTCGCTGATCGCCGTGGGTATCACGGCGGTCGTGAACGCAGGCGTGGCGATGTATTCGCGGCGGGCGGCGCGGATCACCGGATCCGTCGCGATCGCATCGGATGCCAGGCACTTGGGGACGAATGTTGTGCAGGCGGTGGCGATAGGCGCCGGACTGGT
>CAYWOO010000196.1:0-11493 GCA_964458665.1 uncultured Dehalococcoidia bacterium | reverse complement strand
GCCGTTCTCCGCCGCCGACCCGCCGGTCGTGGCCTTCTCACGCTGTCGGGCAAGCCACGCCTTGAGCAGAAGAGCTAAGTCGGCGTCGTCTAACACGATCTCGTTGTTGATGAGCCTCATCAGTCGTTGCTCCAGTCACGGAGCATGCGCTTGACGTCGGCTTCGACGAACCGCCGGTGTCCCCCAACCGTGCGACGGGATCGCAGCTTGCCGTTCGCGGCCCAAATTCGGACCGTGTTTGCGTGCACGCCAAGTGCCTCTGCAACTTCTTCCGTGCGGAGCCAGTTCACTTCGCGTTTCTCCCGGAAAGCAAAAAGGCCCACCAACTCATTCTCTGAGTTAATGGGCGAATCGCTTCTCTACGACCAAGCCCGCTTAGAGCGGCGGGCCGTTCGCTATCTGTGCCGAGTTAAGTATAAACCACCTGAACCGACGTGAGCCACCATTATTTTACTAGCAGCTGGTGATCGCCGTGACCCGCCGGGTGGTGTCTCCAAACAAGTATCAACGCTCGCGCGGGCTGTGCCGGGGCGAGCGCACCCGCCCCGGCCAGATCGACGTCGCTAGTTCTGGGTTGGCAACGTACGCCGCACGACAAGATTCCCTTCGCAGCGCGCGATGAAGATTCTCTCGCCAGCGGTCCGCGCTCCAAAGGCGACCTGTTGCGCCTCTTCGTCTTGCGAATATCCGGGGTAGAACACCTCGTGCTCCACCCCGCCTTCGTACTCGCGCTGGAATAGCGGCGTGACGTTCTCCAGATCCGGAATGGACGTCCCGATGTCGGCCTCGATCAGTTCTTGCTCTGTAGTCATCTTTCCTCCGCATGTTGCGATCGCTGTCTTGTTTGCGTCTGCGTCAATCGGCGGTTACGACAATAGAGGCCCCCTTCCTGACGACACTTATCGTGTCGCAGGTGGCGGCCCCCTTTGGACGCTCATGCTATTTGGATGTTGCGCCGAGCGAGTCGGCGGCTCTGGCCGTGGATGGCCAGACACGTACCGTACGACATCGTCCGGAAGTTGTCAACAGGTGGGATGATCGTTCGTCGGGCTACGCGACGAACGCCGAGAGCAGCGCGCCATCGCCGGCGACGGGCCGCACGGTTATCGAGTCGGGGGTACGTACGCGACGGCCTTCACGGTCGCGCTGTTCGTACGCCACGAGCAGCAGCGGCAGATCAGCCGGTTCGATTATGATGGCGTGCGCCCCATCGGCGGTGAACTGGAAACGCATACACATGGCTCCACAAACTAGATTTGCAGAACCGCCCGTTGGCCTCGCGAAGGCCGCGTACTACGGCGATAACGCAAAGTACCTGGACTGGGCGCGGGCGTCCGAGACTTGGGCGCGGACAGCGCAGTGGAATATGTGGGCGCCCGGTGGGCCGTTCAACGGCGGCACGAACTGCGGATAGCGATTCGCGCCTAGACCCCGATGGCCGGCTTCAGCCCGAGCAGCGTGCGCGAAAGTTCCAGCCCGCCGAGGTGTGTGAAGCCGTGCGTCATGCACACCTGACCCAGCGCACGGATCGCCGGCATCTCGCCCAGCGGCTTCACCATCACGGGCGTGTCGAAAACGGCTGTATCGGGGTTTGCGAGCCATGAGGCTGTGCTGGCCCAGACCTCCTTCGTGTACTGCTTGAAGGCATCGAGATCGGCGATGCGGAGCGCTTGCGCGTCGGCTGCCGGCATGCCGGTACCCTGCGCGACCGGCGGTAGTCCGAGCTTCTCCGCCCAGCCGCCCTCCATCCACACCGTCGGCTTGCGTCCCTGGATGATGAACCGCAGGATGTTGTCTTCGGTACGCACGTAGTGCCACATCTCGAACGCGATGTGGTTCGCCGCCGGATTGCCGCCCGGGATGGCGTGCCACTGCTCCGGCGTGAGATCGGAGACGCCGCGGTCGAGCATCGCGTGAAGGCGCGTCAGTTCGGCGCTGATGAATTCGACGAGGTTCATGGGATGGGCTCCTGGTGACTCGTGATTTGGTGACTGGTGTCGGGCTAGCGTCCTTCGAAGACGGGTTGGCGCTTTTCGAAGAATGCTTTGCGGGCTTCTTCTGCGTCGTTTGTCCCGAAGGCGCGTCGAATGTTGGCAAGCTCGAAACGCACTTGACTCTCCAGATCGATGCCTGTCGCGCGGGTGAGGCCGCGTTTCGTGAGGCGGCTGGCGATGGGCGAGCGCTGCGCGAGGAACGCGCAGTACTCGGCAAGGCGGGCATCGAACGCCGCATCGGCCACGACTTCGCCGACAAAACCGAGGCGGAGTGCTTCGTCCGCATCGACGGTGCGGTTCTCGAGCAGGAAGCGAGCGGCCTGCTCGTAGCCGATGGCCTGCGGCAGCGTCCACGTGAGCCCGCCGTCGGGCGAGGCGCCGATGCGCGGGTAGCCGGCGATCAGCCGCATGCGCTCAGCGCCGATGCGAATATCGCACGCCATCGCGAGCGAAAGGCCGGCGCCGGCAGCGACTCCGTTCAGGCCGCCGACGATCGGCTTGTCGCAGAGTTCACGCAGCACGAGCGCAAAGCGACCGACCCAACCCACATCATCCATGAAGCCCGTTTGCGGCGTGAGCGGTGACGCGCTCTCGCCCGTGCCGCCGAGATCGAGGCCCGAGCAGAAGGCATCGCCGGTGCCTGTGATGGCGATCACCCAGACGGCGTCTTCGCGGGCGGCTTCTTCCACAGCGGCGACGATGCCCCACGCCAGTTCGTCGGACAGCGCGTTCTTCTTTTCAGGACGGTTCAGGCGAATCGTCCGCACATGCGCGTCGTCGGAGATGATCAGTACATCGCTCATGTCGCTCCTATTCGATGACGAATCGCTGCAGGTCTTTGCCGACCGTGATCGTACCACTGTAGATGTCGCTCATCCCTTCCGCAAAGCGGTCGAACCCGGGGCCTTCATTGGGCACCATGGGCAGCAGGTGCGAGAGAACCAGATGCTTGACGCCGCCGTCGCGCGCCATCTCGGCGGCTCCCGTCGTGGTCACGTGATAGGTCGGCACGTCGGCCAGGACATCGGCACCGCGCTCGTTGCCTCGGCTGCGCACGATGCCGACAAGACCATCCCACATCTCACGATTCATCGCCTCACAGATGAGCATGTCAGCGCCACGGGATGCTGCGACCAGCGAGTCGCACTTGCCGGTATCACCGGACAGAACCAGCGATCGACCGCCGCGGCGCAACCGGAAGCCAAGCGCCGGCTTGACCGGCCAGTGATCCACCTCGAACGCATCCACCTCGAGATCGCCGATTTGCGCGATGCATGTAGCCTCTTGCGTCGCTGGTACTTCCGTGATCTCGATCTGCCACCCAGATCGGGGGAGATTCTTCTCGCCATGGTGTGCGATGCGATACTCCACATCGAGCCGCATCGCCGCCTGGAACGCCTGCACGCACTCCCGCGTGCCTTCGGGCCCGTAGACGCGCAGCGCAGTCGTCGCGCCGCCAGTCCAACGCTGCATCAGGAAGTCAGGGATGTCGGTGATGTGATCCGAGTGCAGGTGAGTAAGGAAGAGCGTATCCACCTGGGCGTGCGCGAGGCCCGCTGCGTTGATATGGCGAGAGGCGCCCCACCCAAGATCCACGACGAGATGCGCATCTCCCGCGGTGATTGCGTACCCGGCGCCACAGCGCGCGGGGTTGAACATTGGGCTACCGGTTCCAAGCAGGACGACTTCCATCGATGCCATCACAGACTCCTCCTTCGGCGTTACTCTTCGATGAACACGCGTGAAAGCGTGGTGAACGTGCAAGTGTAGATGTCGCGTCGCCAACCGGGCGACTGAAAGACCACGGCTTGCATTGGACTGGCCGTTGCGACTCGTCCCAGCTCCGCGCCTGTCTCGATATCCAGCATGACGACATGTTCGTGGCCGTCTTTGAAGTCATTTACCACGATCTCGCCCGTGTCAGGAAACAACAGGAAGTGATTGCCGGCATGGAACGCGTGGCCCCAGAGCATCTCGAACGAACCGCTCCCGTAGCGGAAGCCGCCAATGCGGCCGTTGCCACTATCGTACGCCACGAGGATGCGGCGCCTGGCATCAACGAGCGGCGGATTGACGATGGTGCCGCGTGCCAGGCCGAATGGAGTGAACATGTCGGCATCGGAAGCATCGTCCATGCCAACCCGGAACACGTGCAGCGGCCCGGCCGCGACGCCCGTCCCGGCCAGGGTTCGTTGGTACTGGTTCTCGCCGTTGTCCATAAACCATGCCGAACCATCGGCGATGACTGGATCCCAGCCGTACGACTGCTCTGCATCCGGAAGCGTGCGATACATGAACGTCCAGTCTTCGTCGCGAACGAGACGGCCGCGCTCGTATCGGAAGCGAAAGATCGTGTGGTCGCCGACAACGTAGATGAACTCTTCGCCCGCCGGTGTGATGTCGCGGGAGATGCGTGCGATCGATCCCTCCGGGATCTCGACTTCCGGCGCTACGGATGCGAGATGCTCGGCATCGAGCACGCTGAGGTACGATCGCGACGAGCCGTCGCGTACGAAATTTTTCATCACGAGGTTGCCGTCGGAGAGCGCGAGCAGGCTGTTGTATGGCTGCGACCGCGGTAATTCGCGGCTGGCTACGAGCGCGCACCCTGCATCGAGTTTGTGGCAGAAGCGGCCATACGCGACGTAGAGATAGCCGTTGGCATGCGCGAGTATGCCGCCCGCCCAGAACGGTCCGCCGGGCAAGTCCGGCGAGCGCGCGATCGTCGTGAGCGTGTCGGGATCGATGCGCTCAACCCAACTCGTCGTGTCGCCTCCCGCAGGCGGCGTGTTTCCCTGCACGAAGACTTCGCCGGGCGCGCGGAGCACGACCATATTGGCCATGACTGCCCGCCGGGACAGGACGGACAGCTTTTCGCCCGCGCGTACGCCGATGCCGGGTGAGCGCGGAATCAACTGCCGGCGCGGGCCGCCGTCTTCGCCCGGAAACGGGCTATCGAAATAGCCGGGGATGAGCGAAGTCGAATCGAGGCTTCCGGCCGTTGCCGAGTTCCGCACGCAGACTCATCCCTTTCATACGCGCGGATCCCGGTCGACGGGCGACCCGGCGTGTTAGGTCAGATGCATGCCCGAGATCGCGCGGGCGATCACGAGCTGCTGGATCTCGGACGTACCCTCGAAGATCGTGTAGATCTTTGAATCGCGATGGAAGCGCTCCAGCGGGGCTTCGCGCACGTAACCGATGCCGCCAGCTATCTGGATCGCGCGCTCCGTGGCCCAGACGCACACTTCGGCGGCCTTCAGCTTCGACATCGAGCCCTCGGCGTTGAGGAACTTCTTGCGCGTCTTCGCCATCCAGGCGGCGCGCCAGACCAGCAGGCGTGCGGCATCGATCTCGGTCTTCATGTTCGCGAGCATGAACGAGATGGCCTGGTTCTGGATGATCGGGCGACCGAACTGGTGGCGCTCCTTCGCGTAGTCAAGCGACCATTCGTACGCGGCGCGCGCCGTGCCGAGCGCCATCGCGCCGACGGCCGGGCGCGTTGCCTCGAATGTGCCCAGCGCCGCCTGCTCACCTGACTTCTGTCCTTCGCGGGCGCGCGCGAGCTTGGCGTCCAGCTTGTCCTTGCCACCGAGCAGGTTCCTGCCTGGCACCTTCACGTCGTCGAGGTACACCTCGGCGGTGTGCGACGCGCGGATGCCCATCTTCTTGAACTTCACACCCTGGCGCAGCCCGGGTGTGTTGGGGCCGACGACGAATGACGCTTGTCCGCGTGTGCCGAGGGTCGGGTCGACCACGGCGACGACGACGTGCACGTTGGCGATGCCGCCATTCGAGATCCACGTCTTCTGTCCGTTCAGCGTCCACTCGTCTTTGACCGCGTCATAAACCGCGCGGGTCTTCATGCCGGCGACATCGGATCCGGCATCCGGTTCGGAGACGCAGAACGCGCCGAGCTTGATGTCATCGGCAGTGCCGTAGCACTGCGGCGCCCACTCGCCGATCTGCTGCGGCGTGCCGTTCCCGGCGATCGCGGCAACGGCAAGGCCCGAGCCCTGTAGCGCCATACCGATGCCGGCGTCGCCCCAGAACAACTCCTCGATGGCGATCGGCAGCATCAGCCCCGTCGGATCGGAGGAGATATGGCCCATGAACTGCATGCCATAGATGCCGACCTTTGCCGCTTCCTGGATGATCGGCCAGGGCGTCTCTTCGCGCTCGTCCCACTCGTGCGCGGCGGGGCGAATCACCTTCTCCGCGAACTCGTGCACCCACTGCTGGAGTTGGAGTTGCTCTTCGTTCAACTCCAGCGAGAACTGCGCTACTGCGGCCGGCGCTTCCGTTGTTGCTACCATCACGTCACCTCGGGCTCAGCTCCGCGCGGCCTTCGCCACCAATACGCGGGCGTTGTAAGGATACGGATCGGCGCGGCGAATAGCACCGGAAACGCGTTTCCGGCAACCCGGTTCGCTTGACAGGTCGGGGTGGTCGCGCGGCGACGACAGCCACTATGCATCGAGCCACCATGTATCCAGAAGCGAAGCCGTAGAGCCCAGTCCATCGGGGGCGTTGTGGACGCGGCTTGTGTACGCCGTGTTAGATGTAGCCGCTGACCAGCGGCAGGAACATCGGCCGATGCTCACGGCCTCGCATCCCGCATGGGCGTTTCGGTCGAGGCGAGGAGCCACTGCATCTCCAGCCCGGACTCCCGGTGCTCGCCGATTTCCCTCACATGCGGGTCGCCGGCGATGGCCAAGAACGCCTGGCGAGACGGATACTCCACGAGGCCCGCTGCGTGGAAGCCCTCGCCGCCCTCGCCGATCACCTGCGAATCGACGCGGCCCATCCAGATGAAGCGGCCGCCCTTCGATTCAACAAATTCCCGCATACGGATGGCGTACCGACGGTAGGCGTCATCCCCGGACACGCCGGCGTCAGCACCGTCAGCTCTCGGCTTGTATCGGAGCAGATTGATCATCACGACGGGCTGATCAGCGGGACCCGCCATGAGCATCTTGATCTGTTCACCGGTCGGATAGATTGCCACGTGTCACCTCGATTCATGGTCGCGTCGGATCAGTTCTGGCGGGCGATGAATGCGACAACGGCCGCCGCCAGCTCCTCGCCCTTGTCTTCCTGCAAAAAGTGACCGCCGCCGACAATGGTGGTGTGCGGCTGACCCTTCGTGCCGGGGACGCGTTCCTGGAATACACGATCGCCGCCCTTCGTGACGGCGTCGCCATCGCTGAATGCACAGAGGAACGGCTTCTCCCAAGCGCTCAACGTCTCCCACGCTTTGCGGTTCGGCACCGACGCCGGATCGTCCGGTCTTGTCGGCACCAGCATCGGGAACCGGCGCGCGCCTGCTTTGTATGTGTCATCGGGGAACAGCGCGTCGTACGCGGCGACGACCTCCGGCGGCACGTCCGTCTTGCAGCCGCCCTTCACGATGTTACCGATCGGCAGCGACGGCGCCTTCTGGGAGAATTCCTGCCAGCGCAGAAACGCCTCGCCCGCCGGCGCATCGCCGGTCGGCAGGAAGGTATTCGCGGCGACGATACGGTCGAAGCGATCGGCATGCTCAGCGGCGAGACGCAACCCGATCAGCCCACCCCAGTCCTGGCAGACGAGTGTGATGCGCCACAGGTCAATCTTCTTGAGGAACGCCGTCATCCAGTCGACGTGCGCCTGGTAGGTGTAGTCGTCCTGGCTGTCCGGCTTGTCGCTGCGGCCGAAGCCTATGAGGTCCGGCGCGACGGCGCGCAGGCCGGCGGCGGTGATGATCGGAATCATCTTGCGATAGAGGTAGCACCACGAAGGCTCGCCGTGGAGCATCAGCACAACGTCGGCGCCGCGCGGCCCCTCGTCGACATAGTGCATACGCAAGCCATCGATGTCCACGTAGTGCGGCGAGAATGCGTAGCCGGGGAGGTTCTGGAACCGATCATCGGGAGTTCGTAACGCTTTCATTGGGTTCCCTTTCCGCTCAGTTGGGGGCGACGAGCTGATACGTGTCCGAGAAGTCGTCCTGGATGACGACTGCCTGGCCAGCCGGCGTTATCACGCGCAACGTGCTGTCCAACTTGCGCGCGCGAAACGTCCATCCGGCCGGTAGCGTAAGGCGGCTGGCCAGGCCCTGCAAGTCGGCCTCGGTGAGACTCGCGTTACTTTGTTGGCTGTACGACTGCATCACGAACACCCTGCCGTCGACCGCCGTCAGCTCGTAGATTTCCGCGCCCTTCGCGTACTCGAACACCGTGTCGCGCGCCACGCGATGTTCGCCGTACGGCGCCAGGTTCGGCGGCAGTAGCCCCAGATCCACCGTCGCGGCGAGGAACATGTCCAGCGTCCCGAACGTTGTCGTCTGACGCTCGCCGCCCGGCTTCTTCTCGATCGCGTCCATCAGCCAGTAGCGCGGCCCGTTCAGCAACGCCGCCAGGACGCCGCGCGCCGTCTTGATAGCGGTGGCGTCCAGCGCCTTCCACGCGGCGTCCGGGCAATCGTTCAGCCCGAAGCTGTTCCACACCGCGGCGTTGAGGCGACCGTCGACGACCGTTGCGAGCAACACCTCGCAGTAGCGCTTGCTCCGGAGTCCTTCCACCCGTCGCCATCCTAGATCGTTGGTGAGCGTCCCGGGAGGATTCGCTCCGACCGTGGTCGCCCCCACATTGGTGGGCGTGACGGACGCGCCCGCGTCATTCGATTGGCTCGACGAGCACGCCATCCCCAGCGCCAAGCTTAGGCCAACAAGCAGCAAGGTGAACTGGCGAGCACGCGCTTTCATGATTGCCCTCCTACGCCGAACGTACTCTCCGAGCGCTCAATCCCACCCATCACTCGCCGCGTAGCAGCGCGGCGACTGTACGCGACATGACGCGCCGCGCGGCGGCCACGGACAAGCCCTGATGTGCGCGCAGCGCTTCCCAAGTCGACCATTCCGACGCCGCCGCCAGCGCCGCCAAGACCTCGCGGCGAGGCGCCGGCTTCAAGGCGCGGAGTTCCGCGTCGAACGTTCGCGCGACCTCGTCGCGGGCGACATTTCGCGCCCACGTAAGACGTGCGGCCAGGGTGGGTGAGAAGGGCTCGTTCAGCACCGCGGCGCGCCGTACCGGCGCGATGGCTTCGAGAAGGCGTGAGCGCGCATCGATGAACGCATCGACGCGCTCGGTGAGCGCTCCCGCGGACGGGTTCGGGGAGGGCGTAGGCAGAAAGAAGCGCCGAAGCTGGCGCTCGGCCACGGTCGCGTACAGCGTTTCGAGATCGTTGAAGTGATGGAAGACGCTGCGAAGGGAGACTCCCGCTCTATCTGCGATGCGCTGCGCGGCCGGACGAAGGTCTCCCTCCTCGATGAGCGATAGCAGCGCATCGACAACGGCTTCGTTCGTGCGTGCGGCACGGGCCGTGCGACCGTCGGTTGGATCGCTCTGCGAGAGCTGCCTACGCGCGATTGCGACTGTCATGGCGACGAGCATACCACTACTTGCACTCACAATGCAATAACTTTCCGTAAGGAGAGGCCGGTGAAATCATCCACCGGCCCCATCGATGTTATTCAGCGCCAGTCAGGGCTACATGGCCTCGATAATCGTCGAAATGCCCATGCCGACGCCGATGCACTGCGTGGCGAGGCCGTAGCGCTTGCCGCTGCGGCGCAGCTCGTGCGCGACGGTGGACACGAGGCGCGCGCCCGTGGCGCCGAGCGGGTGACCAATGGCGATGGAACCGCCGTTGACGTTCACCTTGTCCATGGAGATGCCGAGTTCCTTGCAGGACGGGATGACCTGCGCCGCGAACGCCTCGTTGAACTCGACGCGGTCGATCTTGTCGGACGTGATGCCGGCGTGGCGGAGCGCCTTGTTCGTCGACGGGATGGGTCCAAGGCCCATGACCTGCGGCTTCACGCCGGCGACGCCCATTCCGATAATCCGGGCGAGAGGCGTCAGGCCCAACTCGCGCGCCTTGTCCTCGCTCATCAGCAGCGCCGCGGAAATGCCGTCGTTTGTCGGGCAGGAGTTGCCGGCGGTGATACGCAGCTCGCCGCCGGTGAAGCTCTGGATGCCGCCGACAGTCTTGAGGCCGGCGAGCCCCTCGATGTTCGTACCGCGGCGCAGGCACTCGTCTTGCTCGAAGATCATCTTCTTGCCGCGCTCGTCGGGCAGCCAGTTGCCCTGATCGTCAAACACGGGCGTCTCGATCTCCAAGGGGATGATCTCGTCCTTGTAGATGCCCTTGTCGTACGCAGCCGCAAGCTTCTTGTGGCTCTCGACGGCGAACTGGTCCATCTCCTCGCGCGAGAGGCCGTAGACCTCGGCAACGTTCTGCGCGGTCTGCGTCATCGACGTGATCGGATTCGCGTTGAGGATGGCGTCAGGGAACGGCACGGAGAAGTTCTTACTGTGGTCCGGCGCCATGTTGCGCTGCAAATCGTTCATCTTTGCGAGATCTTTGTTGAACTCGGTGACGCGCGTCTTCGGGCCGCCGGGTCCGCCCGCGAGCGAGCGCCCCATACGCTCGATGCCGAGCGCGATGCCGCATTCGGTCGCGCCGACCATGATCGACTGCGCCACACGATGCAGCGTCTCCATGCTGGAGCCGCACTGGCGATTCGTGTCGAACGTGCACACTTCCGCGGGCAACCCGGCGAGATGAGCAACGTTGTTGGCGCCGATGAGGATCAGTTCACCCGCTCCCATGACGTTGCCAAGTCCCATGTCTTCGACCAGCCACGGGCTGACCTTCGGGTTGCGTGCCATCAGCGCTCGCACAACCGTACCCGCCGCCTCGTCCAGCCGCGTCGCCACGAGTTGGCCTCGGCCGCCTCTTCCGAACGCCGATCGCGCGCCATCGACCAGCACTACGTTCTTCAACTCTGCCATTGGTGGTACCTCCGTTATGTCGTCACACAGGCGCCAGGCCCGCTGACGCGGATCAAGGATAGATGCCGTTGGTGCTGGAAGCTAGCGGCGCATCGGCGCATCGGTGTGGAGTCGATGCGGCCGGGGTACGCGGCCCGTGGGCGGTGGCTGAGTACCACCCACGGGCCGTGATGGGCGATTGTGCGCTTTCAACGAACTGCTTGTCAAGGGGATGTATGGGTTCAGTACCTGCGCTACACATGATGGCTGTTGGTGCTGGTAGAATCTGGCTTGGGTAAAGGGAGACGGGCGACGGCCATCTGGCTGACGTCCGTTTTCTGTTTTCTTGTGGTCTTGCAGCCAC
Organism: uncultured Dehalococcoidia bacterium; assembly: GCA_964458665.1. Taxonomy (GTDB): domain Bacteria; phylum Chloroflexota; class Dehalococcoidia; order DSTF01; family JACRBR01; genus JANXYW01. The sequence continues at coordinate 319 of CAYWOO010000196.1, read as the reverse complement.
GACGACGGGGTGGCGTAGCCGAGCGCCTGGTGCGGGCGAATGGTGTTGTAGACGGTCTCCCATGCACGCAGGGCAGGTCGCAGCTCGGCAAGCGTGAGACCGCCGTCGTAGCACTGGTAGAACTCCTCTTCATGGGTGCGATGACTGCGCTCCACGCGCCCGTTCTACCGCTCCACGAGCTCCGCCGTCCAGGTCGGCGTGCGCAGGCGATGCGGCCTTGCTCGTCTGGTCTTCGAGCGACGCCAGCCGCTCCGGCCGGTACCGCGCCAGCGCCCGGTCCAGGGTCGGCCGGCTGATGCCGAAATACCGGCACGTCAGA
>CAYWOO010000195.1:0-14511 GCA_964458665.1 uncultured Dehalococcoidia bacterium | reverse complement strand
TCGAGCGCCAGCGGTGGTGGGGCCAGGGGGTTCGTGACTCGTTCAGTCAGGCGGCCTATATCGCGATGACCGACGCACACGCGGAGATCGACCAGGTCAGCGTCTTCGAACGCGTGCGCGTACCGACGCTGTTTATCTGGGGCGGCAGAGAGGCGGGTCGCCAACACGCCACGCGTCTGGCGGCGGCGGTGGATGACGCGCGCCTGATCATGGCAGATGGGGCGGGCCTGATGGAAGATGACCGTGCCGTCGTCCTCGCGTGCCTGGAGTTCATGGGCCTGGAATCGGCGCTGGCAGACAAGACGGCGGCCGGAGATACCGCCGTCATCCTCTACGCCGACATCGTCGACTCCACCGGACTCACAGAGCGGCTGGGCGATGCGGCGTTCCGCTCAGCCGCGCGCGGCCTGGACGAACACATGCGCACGGCGATCCGCGCGGCGGGCGGCAGCGCCATCGACGGAAAGCTGCTCGCCGACGGCGCGCTGACCGTCTTCACCTCTGCCGCGAACGCCATCGATGCCGCGCTCGCCTGCGCGCACGCCTGTGAGGGCACGGGCCTCCAGCTCCACCTCGGGCTGCACGCCGGCGATGTCATCCGTGAAGAAGGCAACGTCTTCGGCGGCGCGGTGAACATCGCCGCGCGGATCAGCGCGCTCTCGGCGCCGGGCGAGGTGCTGGTGTCGCGCACCGTCGCCGATCTGGCGCGCACCTCGGCCGGCGTCACGTTCGAGGACCGCGGCGAGCACGCGCTCAAGGGCGTCGGTGATCCGGTGCGGGTCTACGCGGTGAGCCGGGCGGTCCAGGAGTGACCGCGTGGGCAGCTCGGATCGCGGCCGTTCGACGGCGAGGTCGATGGCCGGGGAGCCACAAATCCGCGTCCGCGTCGACGCCTAGAACCGCTCGCTCGCCCAGGCTTCGCCGGGATCCTCGCGATACAGCCGCACCCGGCGATACGGCTCGCGGCCCTGGCTGCGCGACGTCAGGTTATAGCGCTGTGCCATCTGGTGCTGCAAACGCCGGATGTACGAGTTCTGCGGCGTCAGGTCGACGGACGGATCGCCGCCGTTCATCACGTTCGTGATCGCGTCCTCCATCTCCTGCATCGCGTACTCGGCGGGCGCACCCGTCTCTCCGCCACCCGGCTGTCCCTGCATGGAGAGCAGGCTCTGCTCCATCTGCACGACGGTGTTTGTCTTCAGCACGTAGATGGGGATACCGCGCGCTTCCGCGTCGCGTAGCGCCTGCGGCTTCCGGCGGAAGTACGTGCGCAGGGTGATCACCGTATCGGCCTCGCTGAGTTCATCCGCGATCGCCACGCGCGCACCGGTCTCGCGCACCGCCTGTTCCAGCCGCTTCCGCGCAATGCCGAACGGATACACGCGCCGGAACGGCCCATCGGGCACGGCCTCCGCTGTCGTGCCGAACGATGCCGCGCCGTTGGCACGGCTGTCGCCTGCATAGGGCCGCCGGTCGCGCTCGCCGAAGGTCCGGCGTTCGCGCCCGCGCATGGCGGGTCCGCCGGAATCGACGCTCTGCGGCAGCGCGATGACGCGCACCTCATCCTCCTCGCCCAACTCGCGCACTTCCGCAGCCATGCGGTAGCCCCGCAGCATCGAGTCGACCGTCTCCGCGACGTCGCCGTGGACTGCCACGCGCTCCCAGCTCTGGATCTCGACGACGATGTCGAATGTCGGCGGCGCTTTGCGCTCCAGGATCGACTTCTGCGTGCCGCGCCGGCGCGCCTCTTCGTCCCCCAGCGTCACCGACTGGATGCCCCCGACCAGGTCGGCGAGCGTGGGGTTCATGACAAGGTTCTCCAGCTCGTTGCCGTGCGCCGTCGCCACCAACTGCACGCCGCGCTCGGCAATCGTCCGCGCCGCCGCCGCCTCCAGCTCGGTGCCGATCTCGTCGATGACGATCACTTCGGGCATGTGGTTCTCGACGGCCTCGATCATCACCGCGTGCTGCAGCGCCGGCGTCCGAACCTGCATCCGGCGCGACTGCCCGATCGCGGGGTGCGGGATGTCGCCGTCTCCGGCGATCTCGTTCGATGTGTCGACGATGACGACGCGCTTATTCATGTCGTCGGCCAGCACGCGCGCGACCTCGCGCAGCATGGTCGTCTTGCCCACGCCCGGCCGGCCAAGCATGAGGATGCTCTTCCCCGTCTTCACGAGGTCTTCGATCACTTTGATCGTGCCAAACACCGCGCGCCCGACGCGGCAGGTCAAGCCAACGATGCGTCCGCGCCGGTTGCGGATGCAGGAGATGCGGTGCAGCGTCCGCTCGATGCCGGCGCGGTTGTCGTCGCCGAACTCCTCGATGCGCGCGACGACGTAGTCGATGTCCTCCGCCGTCACCTCGGTCTGCGCCAGCGTCACCTCGCGCCCGGGGTAGCGCGCCTCCGGGCGGCGGCCAAGGTCCATCACCACTTCGAGCAGTTCGTAGTTGTCGTCGCGCTGCTTCAGCGGTTCGCAAATGTGTGGCGGCAGCGCGCTCAGCAACAGATCCAGATCGTCCGTAATTGTCCGTTCCACCAGCACCGTCCCCTATCCGAATGTCGTTTGCACCACCGCCGTCGGCGCCTTCGCGGCCGCTTTCACCGTCCGCACCGTGCGCCGCGACAGCACGACGTACTCGTCCCCTGCCTCGAACTCCAGCGCCGCCAGCCGCGACGCCAGACCCGCCTGGTACTCCGGCACCAGCGCGTAGATCCACTCGCGGTTCGCGATCTTCGTCATCGCCGCCTCTACCAGATCATCGATCGCGGCGTGCTCCGCCAGCAGGTCGAATCGCCCCAGATCGCCGTCGCCGGCGACCCGCAGCCAGCCACGGATGCGGCCCTCACGCTCGATGACGTATTGCGTCGCGCGTCCGAGGCTTTCCTGCCCCGCCGACCATTCGCCCAGTGTCATCCCCTCGATGCGGCGCACCTCCGGTGGGACTGCTGTGCTGTACAGGCGGAAGACACCATGCGGGTCCGCCTTCTCGCGCCGCCGTAGCCCCTCCGGCAGGCGATTCGTCCAGGCCTTCTCGACGCGCCTCCGGTACACCTGCTCGCGCATGTATGGCTGGAAGCCGCACCGCGCCGCATCCTGCTCGATCTGGCTGCCGCGCGGCAGCCGCACGAATAGCTTCATCGCGCCCGACCGGCCCGCCGCAGCGGTGATCTGCTCTAGCAGGCTCAGCAGCACACCGCTGTCGCCCTCGGTCGCATCGATAAGGCAGTCGATCTCCCAGGCCTGCTTCGTGCCGCGCTTCCGCGCCGAGACGAGCCCGCGTAGCGTCGCGCCCTTAACGCTGACGCACGTGTGGCGCCCCGTCGCGAAGCTAAACCACTGCTCGAGCGCAGTCTCCAGCGGATGCGGCGAATCCTGCGTGCCGATACGGTCGCGCGTCATCGCCTGGTTCGCGTATACGCGCCCGTCGTACGACACCAGCGCAACGAGGTCGGTCGGAAGGACAGTGCGGGCAGATTGGGTCATCGGCAGGCCTGGGCGCTCCTATGCATCCTGCCCAATTGTAGCGCGAAGCCTCGCGCCCCGTGACGTCAGCGGCGGCCGGCACTGGCTGCGACGCGCCTTGGATTCAGCCTCAGGTTAAATGGAGACGCGAAGCGTGGTGGCATAGCCGTCCCCGGCTGTGTGTCCGGCAAAGCCGGACGGACGGAGTCGAGTACCGCGTTGACGGGCAATCCTCCGCGTGCGAGGGCTCCTCCACGCTACCTAAGCGCTAGAGACACTCACATAGCGTGGGCTTTCCAGCCCGCGCGGCGCTCGTTCCCACGAACACCACCCCACTCGACGACGCATCGTCGGACACTCCCAGACCGAACCTCTGTGTCCTCTGTGGTGAAACCCGCCCCCAACCCTTCGCGCCTTCGCGCCTTCGCGGTGAATCGAACTACGAATTCTGCCCCCGCCGACCTACGACCTCCGGCTGGCACCCCGTCGCTTCCGCCCTCATCAAACCTCAGTGCCCTCTGTGTCCTCTGTGGTGAACTCGCCCCCAGCCCTTCGCGCTCTTCGCGCCTTCGCGGTGAATCGCACTGCGAATTCCGTGGTGAACCGCCCCCGACGACCTACGACCGACGACCGACGACCGACCGCGCCATCTCCACCAGCAACGCATGGAACCGTGCATCGCCCGTCAACTCCGGATGGAACGACGTCGCCAGCATCGCCCCTTCCCGCGCCGCGACGATCGCGCCGTCCGCGAGCGTTGCCAGCACCTCGACAGCAACGCCCACACGCTCGATGATCGGCGCCCGGATGAACACCGCGTGGAATGGCGCATGACCGAGCACCGCGACGTCGAGGTCCTCCTCGAAGCTATCGACCTGCCGCCCGAACGCGTTCCGCCGCACCGCAATATCCATCAGCGCCAGGTTGGGCCGGTCGAGATCCGTAGCTTCCTTCGCCAGCACGATGGCGCCGGCGCAGGTGCCCCAGATCGGCAGCCCCGCCAACCCGAGCTGTCGTATCGGCTCGCGCAGCTCGTAGATGTCCAACAGCCGCGTGATCGTCGTGCTCTCGCCGCCCGGAATGATCAGCGCATCGATCACAGCCAGCTGCGCCGGCAGCCGCACCTCGACGCCGTCAACGCCCAGCGAGCGCAGCATCTCGATGTGCTCCGCAAAATCGCCCTGCAGCGCCAACACGCCGATGGTTGGTGTGGTCATGCACCATGATAGCCCGAGCCCTTGCGTGACACGCCGTGGCGATGAGACGCTGGCGTTAACGCCACTGGCGGTCCGCTGAGAAGCCACGCTCCTGTTCGGAGCGCGGCATGAAAGCCCACCGCCGGGTGGCGTCAAGATCAGAGCCGCATGATACGCGAAGCGAGTGGCGCAGCCGTCCCCGGCTGTGAGTCCGGCAAAGCCGGACCGACGCAGTACAATCCCTCGTCCCGCCGACTCCCTCCGCGTGCTGGAGCTGACGGCGAAAACGGCTGATGTCTGCGTAGACGCCAAGCAGGACTTAACTCACACTCATGCCCGGCGCGGGATACTGGCGGCAGAAGTCGCGCACCTCCGCGCCAATGCGGTCGAGCGCGTCCTCGTCCTTCACGGCCGCGATCGCCTCGTCCATCCAGCGGCCGATCTGGCGCATCTCTTCTTCCTTCATGCCGCGCGTCGTCACGGCCGGGGTGCCGATGCGCAGACCGCTCGGGCTGAACGGCTTCCGCGGGTCGAATGGGATCGTGTTGTAGTTGCCGACGATGTTCGCGCGGTCGAGCGCCTTCGCCGCCTTCTTCCCGATCACCTTCTTGCCGGTCAGGTCGATGAGGATCAGGTGATTGTCCGTGCCGCCGGTGATCAGGTCGAAGCCGCGCTCCTTCAGCTCACCCGCTAGCGCCTTCGCATTCACGACGATCTGGCGGCCGTAGTCGCGGAACTCTTCCGTCGCCGCCTCCTTCAGCGCCACACCGACGCCGGCGATCGTATTCTCGTGCGGCCCGCCCTGCAGGCCGGGAAACACCGCCTTGTCGATCGCCTCAGCATGCTCCGCCTTGCACATGATCATCGCGCCGCGTGGGCCCCGCAGCGTCTTGTGCGTCGTCGTCATCACCGCATCGGCGTACGGCGCTGGGTCCGCGTGCGCGCCCGCGACGATCAGCCCCGCAATGTGCGAGATATCGGCGAGAAAGTACGCATCGACCTCACGCGCGATCTCGCTGAACTTCGCGAAGTCGTACTGGCGCGGATACGCCGTCGCCCCCGCGACGATGATCCGCGGCCGTTCGGCCTTCGCCAACGCGCGCACTGCGTCGTAGTCGATGAAGTGCGTCTTCGGGTCGACCTCGTACCGCACCGCCGTGTAGTAGCGGCCGGTGGCGCTCACGGGCCAGCCGTGCGTCAGGTGGCCGCCGTGCGGCAGCGCCAGACCCATGATCTTGTCGCCCGGCTCCAGCAGCGCGAAGTACACGGCGAGGTTCGCCGGCGAGCCGGAGTACGGGTGCACGTTCGCGTGCTCCACGCCGAACAGCTCCTTCGCGCGGTCCTGCACTAGGGTCTCGATCTGGTCGACGACGCGTTGGCCTTCGTAGTAGCGCTTGCCCGGGTAGCCCTCCGAGTACTTGTTCGCCAGCACGGAGCCGGTCGCTTCCATCACGGCGCGCGACGTGTAGTTCTCCGATGGGATGAGCCGGACGCTGTCGACCTGGTAGCGCTCCTCTTCCTTGATCAGACGGAAGATCTCGGGGTCGGTGCGCTCCGTCTCGACGAGGTACTGGTCGCCGATCTGCGTGGTCACGATGTGCTCCTTCGATTGGCGAGGCGCGCCGGCTGCGGTGCTCGATGCTAGTTGCTTGCGGAAATAAAACGGCCACGGTCGCCGGTACGACCGTGGCTCGCAGCGTGCACGAAGCCGAATGGCCGTCCTAGCGGCGTGGCCTGCGTCCGGCTCCCAGGTGCGCGTATGTCGAGTTCACAACGGCAGGGTATCGAGGGGAACATGGCTCCGTCAACGAGAGGCCGGCAAATAGCGGGACATGCTGTCGCCCATACCCGTAGGGACAGGTCTTCAGACCTGTCCGCCTTCTCCAGCGCGGGCACTGCTAGAGAATTTTGCCGGTGTTCGAAGCGGTGTGGAGCATAGCCGCCCCGGCTGTGTGTCCGGCAGAAGCCGGACCAACGCCGCACGTTCTCTCGTCCGCGGTATCCGACCGCGTGCGCCAGCCACCCTCCAAGCGCCGCGCGTCAGACACCTGTCGTCCGCCCGCCCCACGCCCCGTAAGGACAGGTCTTCAGACCTGTCCGCCTTCGTCTAGCGCGGGCATTTCGCCGGTGCTTGACGCGGCCGAAGCGTGTGGCATAGCCGCCCCCGGCTGTGTGTCCGGCAAAGCCGGACCGACGCTGTACGTTCTCTCGTACGGCGGTATCCGATCGCGTGCACGATCTACCCTCGAAGCGCCGCGTGTCAGACACCTGTCGTTCGCCCGCCCCACGCCCCGTAAGGACAGGTCTTCAGACCTGTCCGACCGCATGGCGAACATTCCTCTCCGTCGGTGCCGCGCGCCCCTTCGACTTCGCGCCTCTCCTCCCGCATACTCTTGGATGGCGTACCGGGGTCGATGCCCAGGACGCAGACCGCCTGCCGCCGGAAAAAGTGAAAACTGCAATTCGAAGTCGTCTATCGCTCGCGAAGTTTAGTATCGACCAAACCAGCACTCTCACACATTGGAGCTCGGTCAGCCACAGCAGGAGCGCCATCTTGGAAGCTAGCATGTTCACGTTCGAGGGCGTCATCGGCTACTCGGCCGGCGACGAAGAAGAAGCGGCACACTTCTTCGAGCATACGCTCGGCCTCGAGCTGGGCACGCAGGAAGGCAGCCTTCGCTTCTACGCACTGGCAGACGGCGTCACCCTCACCATCGACGTCTCCGGCACGATGGCCGGCCAGCCGCCGTACCTGCTCTTCAGCGCCAGGAACGTCGTCGAAGCAGCCGAGCACTTCCTCCAGCGCGGCTGCCAGGTGCGCGAACTCCCGTGGGCGCCCGGCGGCGCCGGCTTCCTCGCCCGCTCCCCAGAAGGCCACACCGTCGCCGTAGTCGACTCAGCAGCCCTCGACGACCACGGCGACGAGAGCTGATCCGGTCACGAGCGCATCGCTGCCGGATAACTTGTCAACTCAAACCGTTGCAATTGTTAAGAACACGCTGCTATACTCGCGGCACTTTACGCGGGCGTCGCTACGGCGCCCCGATGCTTGGTGCGCGTCGCGATGGGTCGCGGGCGGTGGGGGGTGGCGTCGAATGGATATCTCGAATTTCCCGAAGTGTCAGAAGTGCAACAAGGGCGATCTCGTCCCCCTGTCCGATTTCGGCAGCCAGGGTGCGTCGATTCACTTCAAAGCGTGGGCCTGCACCAGCCCCGAATGCGGCTTCAACATCAAGATCCGCAACGGCGATCTCTATATCGATGAGCCCATAGCCAGCGGCGCGCTGCACAGCCCGCGCATGCGCTAGATCCGTCGCCCAAAGCTGCCCCGGCATAAGGGTCGTTCGGATGTGCCGGCCATGGGAGCTTGTCGTTCAGAGCGCAGCGAAGAACCTTGCTCGAACCAGCTGCAATGCTCGAGCGCCACATCTACGTCATGTCGAATGGTCCACCGACCCACAAAGGAGATCTGCATGCCCCTTTCCGCCGAACATCCGAACGCCGTCCTCGTACGCGACGCGTCCACGCAGTGGTTCGAAGGGGTAGCCTCGCCGATGCTGGCGCTGCTGATTGAAGACATGGTGTACCACCTGCCCGGGCGGCACCTGGGCGGCGGCGATATACACGGTGTCGAGGAGCTGCTGGCGCGCGGACAAGAGTACAGCCGCACGTACGACATGCCGACGCGTACGGAAATCCTGGATGTCGTGGCCGACGATCACTGGGTGATCACCACAGAGCGCAGCCGCGCGAGGCGCAACGGCCAGACCATCGATCAGGCCGTCTGCGGCGTCTGGCGTTTCGAAGGCGGCCGCGTCGTCGAGCTGTGGTCGCATTTCGAAGACCAGGCTGCATGCGACGCGCTCTGGACATAGCTGCCCGCAGCGCTTTGTCGCCGGTCGATGTCTCGTTACCATGCGGCGTAGATTCATCTGACACGATTGCGGGCGCAGCGGGCTGCGCCCCTACAGCGTCTGGCGCAATCCATCGGCCGGCGCACGGGAGGCTTGATGCCCGACTTCACGGATCTCGAATGTGAACGCGAAATGCTGATACATGCGACGTGCGCGCGCGGCGGCGGGCTCGCATATGCGCGGCCATTCGCGCTGACCGGCGACGCCACGCACTACGCGCGCGACCTCACCGTCGACGTTCGCCACATCAAGCTGACGATCCGCATCGACCCGAAAGCGAAGTCGATCGCCGGAACGGCGAACCACTACCTGTCGGCAATCAACACGGGCGTGCGCCACATCGACTTCGATGCGGCGGAGATGACCATCAGCAAAGTCACCATCGGCGGCAAGCCTGCGGAGTTCGACTACAGCGACCCCGTGCTGCGCGTCGACCTCGGCCGCGCGCTGAAGCCAGGCGTCGAGACCGACGTCGCGATCACCTACGCCGCTCATCCACGGCGCGGTCTGTACTTCGTCGCGCCCGACAAGACATCACCGAAGAAGCCGCTGCAGGCATGGACGCAGGGGCAGGACGAAGACTCGCGCCACTGGTACCCCTGCATCGACTTCCCGAACCACCAGCAGACCAGCGAAGTGATCGTCACCGTGCCAGCAAAGATGATTAGCATCGGCAACGGCGAACTGAAGGGCGTGCGTGAGAACGCGCGCAACGGTACCCGCACGTACCACTGGTACCAGGCGACGCCGCATGTCACGTACCTGCTCAGCCAGATCGTCGGCGAGTTCGCCGAGATCGAGCACGCGTGGCAGCGCGTGCCCGTGCAGTACTACGGGCCGAAGGGCCGCGCGGCCGATCTGCAGCGCACGCTGGATCGCACGCCGAAGATGCTGGCGTTCTTCAGCGACGTGACGGGCGTGAAGTATCCGTACGCGCGTTACGCGCAGTCGTTCGTCGCCGACTTCATCTTCGGCGGCATGGAGAACGTCAGCGCCACAACGCTTACGGAAACGTCGCTGCTGGACACGCGCGCCTCGCTCGATTCCGACGCCGACGGACTGCTGGCGCACGAACTGGCGCACCAGTGGTTCGGCGATCTATTGACCTGCCGCGATTGGTCGCACGGCTGGCTAAACGAGGGCTTCGCGACGTACTTCGAGGCGCTCTTTACCGAGCACAACAAGGGCATCGACGAGCTGCGCTACGAGCTGTACCAAAACGCACAGCTCTACATGAGCGAGGACGGCGCGCGCTACCGCCGGCCGATCGTCAACAACGTCTATCACGAACCCATCGACCTCTTCGACCGTCACCTCTACGAAAAGGGCTCGCTGGTCTTGCACATGATCCGCAGCGTGCTGGGCGATGACCTCTGGTGGAAGGCGATCCGCTTCTACGTCAACAAGCACCGCAGCACGAACGTCACGACGCCGGACTTGCAGCGCGCAATCGAGATGGCGACCGGTCGCAACATCGACTGGCTGTTCGATCAGTACGTCTATCGCGGCGGCCACCCCGTATTCAAGCTTACGTTCGAGTGGGATGCGGACGCCAAACGCGCGAAGGTCAGCGTCACGCAGACGCAGGACGAGAAAGACTCATCTGTCTTCCGTCTCCCCGTCAACGTCGACTTCACCGTCGACGGCAAGCTGCACGCCTTCAAAGCGGAGATCAGCGAAAAGGCGCACAACTTCTTCTACGCACTGCCCGGCAAGCCGCAGATGGTGCGCTTTGATCCGGGCCACAACTTCCTCAAGACCGTCGATTTCAAGCGCGGCAAAGACATGCTGCTCTACCAGCTCAAGAACGACGATGACGCAGTCGGCCGCATCGACGCAGCGAAAGAGCTGGCGAAGCTCGCCACGCCGGAGGCGGTCGCGGCGCTGAAAGTCGCCGTGCTGCACGACAAGTTCTGGGCGGTGCAGTTCGAGGCGGCGCGCGCCCTCGGCGGTATGCGCAGCGAGATCGCCCGTGACGCGCTCCTCGCTTGCCTGAACGTGCGCCACCCGAAAGCGCGGCGCGGCGTCGTCAGCGCGCTCGGCCAGTTCCGCGATGACGCTGCGGTCGCAGCCGCGCTCGAGAGCATCGTGCGGAAGGGCGACGCGAGCTACTACGTCGAGGCCGTGGCGGCGCAGGCGCTCGGCCAGACGCGCACGGCGAAGGCGTTCGACGTGCTGTCGAAAGTCGCGATGGCGAAGGAGTCGCAGAACGACGTCATTCGCGCGCAGGCGCTCTCGGGACTGACGGAGTTAAAGGACGAGCGCGCGCTGCCGATTGCCATCGAGTGGACGAAGCCCGGAAAGTCGAACCCGGTGCGTGGCGCGGCGACGCTCGCGCTCGGCAAACTCGGTCAGATCAGCGAGCAAGCGAAGGACAAAGCGTACGACCGGCTTGTCGTCCTGCTCTCCGACGAGTGGCTGCGTGTGCGCCTGAACGCGATCGCCGCGCTCGTCGAGCTGAAGCTGCCAAAGTCCATCGCCGAACTCGAACGCACGCGCAGCCGCGACCTCGACGGCCGCGTCGTCCGCGCCGCTCGCGAAGCGATCGCCCGCATCCGCGAAGGCGCCGACAAGGGCGACGACATCAAGAAGCTCCGCGAGGATCTCGAGAAGCTCCAGGAAGACAACCTCGGCCTGAAAGACCGCCTCGACAAGCTGGAGTCGCGCGGCGGCCGTGCCCCGAAGCCCGCCGCGAAGAAAGCCGTCGCGAAGAGGAAAACGCCAGCGAAGCGGCTACCGGTGCGCGTAGCAGCGGCGCGATCGCAGCGGTAGCTAGACCAGCCGCTGCGCGGCCGTTCACCTGAGCCTAGAACGGACGTCGTCCGGCATGTTGCAAGAGCATGCCCCACAGCGACATATGTACCACCCACAGTTCGCGCATCTGGGTGACTTGGCACTGCCGACGACTTCCTGGCAACGCCAACATCGTGACACGTAGTCTTCATCCTTCGATGGTAGCCCTACGTTCGCTGCCGCGGACGAGTCCAAGTAGCGCAGGGCTCGCAGCCCTTCCAGGGCAACCTGGTTCGTCGAGTCCCGCGACAACGCCTGTTGGAACGCGCTTTTCGCCAACATCGGCCATCCGGCGCGTTCGCGCGCCTTGCCTAACCATGCCCAGTCAATAGCGCGATCGCGGAGCTGCGTGAGCTTCTCGAGCGCAGTAGTGGCGACGCGCCACTCCTCTTTCGCGAAGGCGCCCTTCGCCTCCGCCACGAAGAAGTTGATTCGATCTTTGTCGGAATACATCGGTGCCCCGTCGGCATGGAGGCTTCCGTGCCCGCACATGGCGTGGCGAGCCCCACCCCTACGTTATCGGCTTGGCTCTGCGTTTTCCGCAATGCGCACATGCTGCGCGCCCGCACCCGATTCCGCGTACGATCACCGCATGACCGGCACCCCTATCGATCCTGCCTCCACCACCGCCGTGCGCGATGCGCTCGCCGCATATCTCGCGGCACGCGGCGACCTGCGAGCAGCGCGAATCGTCGAACCTCCCGCGCCGCTGGGCAGCGGGTTCGACTCCTTCATCTACACATTCCGGCTCGAAGGCGCGGCTGATGCGCCGTGGTTGCAGCCGCTGGTGTTGCGCTTGCAGGGCAATCCGGCGGCCGTGGCGAAGGTGCAACGCGAGGCTGATGTGCAGCAGTTCCTCGCTGCCGCCGGCTATCCGACGCCAACGCTGCTCGCCGCAGAGGACGCCGCAACCGCGTTCGGCTTGCCGTTCATGATCATGGAGCGCATCCCCGGCACGACCATGCTCGCGCGCGTTACGTCGAACCCGCTTCGAGCGGGTGGACTGCTTGCGCGGCTGGCACAACTACACGTCGACTTGCATCGGCTGCCGGACGCGGGTTGGCCGCTTCACGACGGCGATCAGCCGCTCGTGCTGCGCCAGATTGCGCAGTTTCGCCATCGGGTGGAAGAGCAACGCCTGAGCGAGCTGCGCGACGGACTTGACTGGCTCGCACTCAACGCCGCGGCGGTGTTGCCCGAGACGGCGGTCATCACGCACAACGACTTCCACCCGCTGAACGTGTTGGTAACGGACGAAGGCCGGTTTTCGGTAATCGACTGGTCCGATGTGGCACTCGGCGACCGTCACCACGACGTCGCGCGGACGCTCACACTCTTTTCGTTCGCGTACATCGCGGCTTCGTCGACCATTGAGCGTGTCCTGCTGAAGGCCGCGCGCGGCTTCCTGCGCTCTCGCTACTTCAATGCGTACGAGCGCTCGTTCCCCGTCGACAGGCGCCGCCTCGCCTACTTCGAGGCGCTCCAGTCATTCAATGGACTGCTCCAGATCACGGAACTCGTCCTTGTGCAGGACACCACACGGGTGACGGACGCCGCGCGCAGCCTGCCACCCAACCTCATCGCGGAGATCGAGGTCTACGTGCGCCGCCGCTTCGCGGACGCCGAACGCGCCCTCGCGTAGGGGCTAGCCCCCGCGGTGCTCGCGCAGGAAACCACCCGCCAAGCGCACCCCTTCGTGGTCCTTCGTGTCCTTCGTGGCTACCCGCGTGCAAAGGCCGGATCCTGCGACCCGGCCTCGTCGGTGGCTATTCAGTTGTGGCGGGTGCGTTGCGTTAAGCGAACGCGGGCGTCATCACTGCGGCGTTCGGGATCATGCCGTCAAGGACGCGCTCGAGGGCCATCGTGTGCGCACAGGCGCCCCAGCCCTCGAAGAAGTCGCACGAGCAGCGCCATGCGTCGCCGTCGAGCGCGACATGATGGGTGTCGTTCTCGCCTCGGAAGTCGACCTGCAGGCTGGAAACGTGCATCCTGTCGCGTTCCTGGGCGTACTTCTTCGCCTTGTCGACCTTACCGATGAGTCCAGAGTTCATGGGCGGGGTTATCCTTTCACTCTGCGCTGTCTGGCCTGGTGAACGAAAAAGCACCGCGCGATCACGCGGTGCTTGGTTACCCGAATCTGTGCGGCGATGCGTCCAAGGTGGCGGCCTCCCTCGACAGATCTACCTTATTACTCGGCATGTCAACCTGTCAACTGGTACGCCAGCTTCGGAGGTTACAGACACGTCAACTTTCTTCGGCGTCCGGCGTTCTTACTAGCGTCGCCCCTCAGAGGAGCCGTTATGACTCGTGCCGTGGCCATCATGCCCGGCCGCAGGCGCCACTCAGGGCCGCCCCTACGGTGCCAACGCCGCGAAGCCCACCGTAACGGCCCCCCTTCGTGATCCTTCGTGTCCTTCGTGGTTTCCCGTCGCTCCGTTCTTGCGAAATCTGTGGGTGTCATCGCGTTCGTGCTCCTTCGTGCCCCTTCGTGGTTCAATAGCGGGCAAAGGAGCCCGCAATGAAGTACGGCATTACGATGTTTCCCACCGACTACGCCGTCCCAGTGACCGAGTTGGCGCGCGCGTGCGAGGACCTCGGGTTCGAGTCGCTGTTTTTCCCGGAGCACACCCATATTCCCGCCAGCCGCATCACGCCGTGGCCGGCGGGCGCGCCGTTGCCTCAGGAGTACTGGCACACGCTCGACCCGTTCGTGGCTATGAGTGCAGCGGCCGCAGTGACCACAACGCTGAACGTCGGCACCGGCATCTGCCTGGTTGTCGAGCGAGATCCGATCACGCTGGCGAAGGAAGTCGCGAGCGTCGACCACCTCTCTAACGGCCGTGTGCTCTTCGGCATCGGCGGCGGCTGGAACGTCGAGGAGATGACGAATCACGGCACCGACTACAAGCGCCGCTGGAAGATCATGCGCGAGCGTGTGCTGGCGATGAAGCAGATCTGGACGCAGGACGATGCGGAGTATCACGGCGAGCACGTCAATTTCGATCCGATCTGGTCGTGGCCGAAGCCCGTACGCAAGCCGCACCCGCCGATCATGATCGGTGGCGACGGCCCGCGCACGCTGCAGCGCGTCGTCGACTACGGCGACGAGTGGATGCCGATCGGCGGCTTCCGCTCGCCGGA
>CAYWOO010000194.1:0-3571 GCA_964458665.1 uncultured Dehalococcoidia bacterium | reverse complement strand
GCCGGCGACGGCGGCCGGCTCTATCCGCTCACCGACGGCCTGCCCAAGCCGCTTCTTATGTTGCGCGGTCGCCGGATCATCAACCACGTCCTCGACAGCCTCTCCGCAGGAGGTGTAACCGACGCGACGATCGTCGTCGGCTATCACGGTGACCAGATTCGCACCGCGCTCGAGACCGTGCACCCGTGCGGCATGGCGCTGAGGTTCGTCGAGAACGCTGCGTTCGAACTCGGCAACGCGCGCTCGATCTGGGCCGCGCGCGATGCGCTGCCGCGCGAAGGCGGCTTCGTGCTCGCGATGGGCGATCACGTCGTGGAGTCCGCGCTCATCGCGACGCTCGTCAGTGGTGCGGATGCACGCTGCCGTCTCGCCATCGACCGCACCGTGGCGGCCGACCCGCGTGCGACGGAAGCAACGCGTGCGCTCGTCCGCGACGACCGCGTGGTCGATCTCGGCAAGGATCTCGGCAAGTGGAACGCGCTCGACACGGGTGCGTTCTGGTGCACGTCGCGGGTCTTCGACGCCATCACACCGGATCTGCGCGATGGTGAGGCGGGCGCCCTATTCGCGACGCTCGCGCGCAACGGCGAACTCGACGCCGTCGATGTCACCGGTCGCCGCTGGATCGACATCGATACGGCTGACGATCTGCGGACGGCGGACAAGATGCTCGCCGCCGAAGCGCTGGCCTAGCCCGTGCCGTCCCCTCCGACCTCCGACCTCCATCCTGCGAGCGCCAGTCTCGACGGCCCCGTGTCGCGCTACCTCAACCGGCGCTTCTCCGTCCCGATCGCCGCAGCGCTCGCGCACACGCCGGTCACGCCGAATCAGGTCTCCGTCGCCGCGTTCGCGATCGCGTTGGGCGCACTCGAGCTGCTGGCGATCGGCCGCAATATCGAGGCGGCAGTGTTGATTCAGGCGTCATCGATCGTCGATGGCGTCGATGGCGACCTAGCGCGCGCGAAGCACGCCGCCAGCGTCTTCGGCGGCCTCTTCGACGCGGTTCTCGACCGCTACGCCGATGCGGCGATCGCGGGCGGCATGGCCTGGTACGCCTTCAGCCACGAAGATCTGCCGGGGCCGCTCGTCATCGGGTTCGCAGCGATGGTCGGCTTCATCCTCGTCTCGTACTCGCGCGCGCGCCTCGAAACCGAGGGCGGCCGAGATGTGGCGTCGGACCTGCTCGGCGTCGCCTCTCGCGACGTGCGGCTGCTGGCGCTCGCCGTCGGAGCTGCACTCGGCCAGTGCTGGTGGACGCTCGTCGTCGTAGCGGTGCTCAGCTACGCCACGGTTGCGTGGCGCTTGTGGCGGTTCCGGTCTATGGGCTGAGGACGCCGGCTAGCGCTGCCGGACGTCAACCCCGGCCGTATTGCGCCTCAACCCCTCATGCTATGATTTCGACGCACAATCACACCTGAGGATACACCTGTGGACGCCCTGACCGAGCTTTCTCCGCTGTTCGTCGCCACCTTTCGCGACTGGGTGATCATCTTCATGGGGATCGCCGTCGCGGCATTCTTTGTCGTCGCCCTCGTCGCCGCGATCGTGCTGGCCTTGCTTGCCCGCATCCTCATGAAGAAGAGCATCAGCGTGCTCGACGAGAACGTCAAGCCGTTGCTGGGCAATGCCGCCGAGACCGCCACGCAGGCGAAGGGCACGCTGACGTACGTCACCAGCGCCGCGGTTACGCCTATCGTGCGCGCGTACGGGGTGGTTGCTGGTGTACGCCGCGCCGCCAGCGTACTGGCCGGGCTCACCGGCGCCAGCACCGACAACGCCAAGCCGAAGCAGTAGCGAGGCCCGACAATCCCGTTCGGAGGTCCGTCATGGCGAAGGACGAATCCACCACAAACGACGTCGCCGTAGCCGAGCGGCCTGATCACGCACCAGAGCCCGTCGCGCCGCCCGCGAAGAAGCGCAAGAAGTCGAAGGACGAAGAGGAGTTCGGCTACGATGTCGACTTCGAGACGCCGTTCGGGAAGATCGAGTTTGCGCTGGAGCCGTCGGCGGTGAAGGAGCGCAAGGATCAGGAGCGCCGCGAGAAAGCCGAGAAAGATCGGGCGAAGGCCGCGGCGAAAGCTGCGAAGAAAGCGGAGAAGCTATTGAAGAAGGGTGACTCCACACAGCAGATCATCGTGCGCGAAGGCGGCAGCAAGCTCGTGCCGATCCTGCTGCTATTCGTGCTTGTCGCTGGCGCGGTCGCGCTCGCCATCTGGCTCTTCGCCCGCCCCGGCGAGGCCGAACAGGACGCCATCCCCGCCGAGTTTCGCAACGACGACGCGCAGCCAGAGCCCGCTCCGCAGGGGTTCGTAGCCAACGCGAAACACCGCATCCGCCACGCCGTCCGCGCCGGCCGCCAGGCCTCACGCGACGCGCAGTCCGAACAGGAACGCAAGTTCCAGGACCTCACCGGCAAGAAGTAGTGCCGGCTGCGCCCGCCGAAATCCATCGCCTCACCGAACGTCGGTCCGTGCCGATCCGGCTGGTATAATCGAGTTGGAGAGGTGTCCGAGTGGTTGATGGTGCCGTTCTCGAAAAACGGTAGGTGATGAGCCTCGCGGGTTCGAATCCCGCCCTCTCCGCCACCTACGAAATGAACGAGTTGGCGCCCGCAGTGGCGCCCAGCCTCTCTCGGATATCTGCGACGATGCCAACACCGAGCGAACAATTCGAGACCATAGACGCATACATCAGTGCGTTTCCGAAGCACGTCCAGGACACGTTGGAAGCGATACGGCGCACGATCCAGCGTGCCGCGCCCGAGGCTGAAGAAGCGATTAGCTACCGGATGCCTGCGTTCAAACTGAAAGGCCATGCTCTGGTCTACTTCGCTGCGTTCAAGAGTCACATAGGGCTCTATCCACCACCGCCGGAAGCGCTCAAGAAGGCGGTATCTCCGTATGCAGGCCCCAAGGGCAATCTCAAGTTTCCTTTGGACAAGCCGATCCCGCTCGATCTGGTGAAGAAAATCGCGCAGCACAGGGCGCAACAAATATCAGAGAAGCCCGCCAGGAAGAGATAGAACACTCGTACGCCCTCGTACCGTTGACGGTTGAACCCCGCGGCCGAACACTCTATGGTTCCCGAAGCCGCGCACGGAGAGGTGCCGGAGTGGCCGATCGGGCACGACTGGAAATCGTGTGTGCGCGCAAGCGTACCGTGGGTTCGAATCCCACCCTCTCCGCCACCTGACTGCTACTGAAGCGACATCGCGGCTCGCCACTGGCGGGCAACGGACTACTACCCTTCCGGATGCCGGGCCGCCTCATCGGCTGACGGCCTCTGCCGCATCCATGTGGCTCCTTCTACCCCGGCATTCCACTTCTCCCGTACCTCACCGACGCCTGGCGTGCTGAGATCGCCGTACGCCAACTCGTTCAGGAACTCGACCAGCTCCCGCATGGTGCCTTCGATGAGATTGCACGCGGCCGGACGCCCCATCGCGCCCTTGAACTGGCCGTGGCACTCATGGATGAGCGCGTCGATCGCCAACATCTTGTCCCGTGGCGTTCGCGACTCCGGCCAGCGGCCGATGAACGCGCTGAACATCGGGTAGGCGCCGCCGCCATGC
>CAYWOO010000193.1:0-6606 GCA_964458665.1 uncultured Dehalococcoidia bacterium | reverse complement strand
TTCAGGCGCACACGATGGAGCGCGCCGAATCCACCAAGAAGCGCTTCGGGACGAAGAAGATCATCAGTGGGCATGACGACCAAGGCAAGCGCGTTCCATCACAGATGAGCGACGAAGATTCAGAGGGTGTCTGGGGAGACTCGCAGTTTTGTGTTTTCGCGGCGGTGGGTGTGCTGAGGGTTTGAACTGCGCGCTGGCCGGCGTGGGTACGCGCGTATGGTAGGGCGCTGCGGGTGCGAACGCCTAGCGGGTGGTGACACCGGGGGCGTGGGGCATCCACAGATTTCACAGATGGGCACAGATTTCTTTGCGGGAGTGGTGGGCCCTCACCCGGTCGCCTGCGGCGACCACCCTCTCCCTCAGGGGGAGAGGGACGAAGGGCGCTAGGCGCATGGTGCGTTGGATCGCGCTATGATGCGGCGATCGTCGCGTATGTGAGCCGGCGGCCGAGAGGGAGTGCGCGTGGCTGGCAACGGCGTTGATCTGGTCTGGGAAGGCAAGCGCAAGGACGTTGAGCGGGTGCCGCTGCCGTTCCAGCGCGTCGAGATCATCAACGAGTCACGCGCGACACGGCAGGCGGGGCCGCTGATGCGCACCGGGCCGCAGCTGCCGCCCGACCCGTTGTTTGCCAATGCCAACGCCTACGGCGGACAGGCCGCCGGCGAGACGCCGTGGCGCAACAAGCTGATCTGGGGCGACAACAAGTACGTCCTCGCGTCCCTCATCGAGGGCGATCCGTCCATCGGTCTCGAATCCCTCGCCGGCAAGGTCGACCTCATCTACATCGATCCGCCGTTTGCGACGAAGCAGGACTTCTCGTTCCAGGCAACTGTAGGAGATGTCGCCCTCGAAAAGGCAGCGAGCGCGATGGAGGAGGTCGCTTATCGTGATACGTGGGGGCTTGGCGCTTCGTCCTACCTTCAGATGATGTATGAGCGCCTCGTCTTAGCCAAAGACCTCCTCACTGCTAACGGAAGCCTTTACGTGCACGTGGGAGGCTCATCAAGCCCTCCGTTCACGGATGCTCCTCCGTCGTAGGGGCTGCCCTTCCCGTGAGGTGAACAAGGCTCCGGCCTCCAAACGCCCAGCCCCGAAACGCCCTCTTCCCCACGTCGTGGAGAGGAGGTGGCCGAAGGCCGGAGGTGAGGTGTCCGAAGCGCTCGCACAAACCGCTTCTCAAGACCCAAATCCGCTGTCACCGCCCCAGGCACTACAATGCATAGCAGCAGGAACACGCCGAGTAGGAGCAACACACAGACATGACCACCGACACAAAGACCACCGAAAAAGCCACCTTCGGCGCCGGATGCTTCTGGGGCGTCGAAGCCGCGTTCCGCCAGATCAAAGGCGTAAAGGCGACCACAGTCGGCTACATGGGCGGCGCGCTCGACAACCCCACCTACGAGGACGTCTGCTACCGCAAGACCGGCCACGCCGAAGTCGTCGAGGTCGAATTCGACCCCGCGCTCGTCTCCTACGACACGCTGCTCAACGTCTTCTGGGAGAACCACGACCCCACGACCATGAACCGCCAGGGCCCCGACGTCGGCGAGCAGTACCGCAGCGCCATCTTCGTCAGGAGCCCCGAACAGCAAACCGCCGCCGAAGCCTCAAAGCAGCAACTCGAGTCCGCCCGCCGCTACCGCAGCCCCATCGTCACCGAGATCACCCAAGCGGCCACGTTCTACAAAGCCGAGGACTACCACCAGCAATATCTGGAAAAGCGCGGCCTAAGCACCTGCCACATCTAGGCGGCATCTCGTAATCGACGCATCGTCCCTCTCCCCCTGAGGGAGAGGGACAGCCGCCGTCAGGCAGCAGGGTGAGGGCTCCGGCCCGGGTCGACTATCCGCGCTGGTCCGGCTCGCGCGTTGCGCCGTCGTCGTCGTCCTCCATCATCCACGCCGGTGGATGCCGCCTCCACCAGAATTCGACCAGCACCACACTGACAACGAACGCGAACCCTGATATTGCTGCGAAGAGTCCAGCGAAGAAGAGGACGCTCTCTCGGCTAGCGTCGGAATTTATGAACGCACCATTGAGAAATCCCAAGATGAGGAGCGCCAGCGGAGTCACGGCTGCAATGACTAGCGAGAGCAGTACCCGTCGCCACAACGGCGTCCTCGCATAAAAGCCGTTGCCCGTCCGCGTCCCCATAACCCGTCGTGCCCTTCGTGCTCTTAGTGGATCGTCACCCGCCGCCAGCCCGCCGCAACTGCGACGCCATCGACGCGATCCGCCACACGCTATCCCGCATCCCGCCCGGGCGGTTCCGATCGAGCCATAGCCGCTCGTACTCCGGGACGACCGCATCGAGCCGCTTCGCCGCGCGTTTGTACGCCGTTCGCACCTTCGTCGTCGATGCGCCGTTGACACGCGCGTACTTCGCCGCGCCGATCGCCGCACCGACGTCCGCCATCTCGACGGCGCACGCGTACTCGTCCGCGATCTGCTGCGCGTCGGCGCGCCGCATCCGCGATGCATCGATGCGCGCGCCTGTCGCCGCCAGCTCTCCGCTCGTGTCCTCGAAACCGCCGTCGCGCACCCGATGCATCGGCCAGTCATCCGACAGCGGACGGAAGTAGAGCTGCGCCAGCAGCGTGCCGTTGCGCGCCCGTGCGCCGCACGTCTGATACGCGTTGCCCAGGTCGTACGCCGCGCGCCCCGTCACGCCCGACGGGTCGTCGAACGCGTGTAGGCTCAGCGCGCCCGGAACGTTCATCTCCGCGCTCGCGGCCGGCGACCAGCTCATCGATGCGCCGTACAGGAACCCCATGTACGCGACGGGCAGCGGCTGCATGTGGCCGCCATCGCCCCACTCCGTGTTCAGCACGCCGGTCGCGCCGTGCGCGCGTCCGCTCGTCGTGGCGCTGCGGACGTTCGCCATCGCGTTGTCCGTGCGCCCGATGAGCGAGATCCAGCCGCCGGCGCCGGGGCACACGTAGTACGGCACCCCCGCTTTGCGAAACGCCTTCGTGTCCGCCTCGTACGCGTGGTCGGCCTCGTAGCCCCACTCCATCGCCGTCACGTCGCGCGGGATCTCGCCGATCAGTTCCGGATGCTGCATCAGGATGTCGCCCCAGAACTGCATGCGCCGGCCGTGGCGCTCGCACAGCTTCTGAATCTTCAGCAGGAAGTCGAGGTACACGCGCCCCGTGCCGCGTTTCGCGCATTCGCGTTTGCTTCGGCCCTGCCCCAGCTCCCACGTCTCGTCGCAACCGACGTTCATGTTCGCGCTCGAAAAGTGCGGCAGCAGCTCCGCGTACAGCCCCTCGATCAGCGACAGTGATCGCGGGTCGAGCGGGTTGAGCGCCGTCCCGAACTTCTCCGGCCGCACCAGCAGCATCTTGCGATGTGGCAGCGACACGCCGCCCGGCACCTCGGCCAGATCGCGATACGCCGGCTTCGTCAGCCAGCGCTCCATGTGACTGAACGAGTTCTGGTTCGGCACCAGGTCGATATACCGTTCGCGGCAGTACGCATCGAGCGCCATCACTTCTTCGCCCGTGATTGGCGACGCATCCCTCCACACGGCGCGATGCTGGTCGTACGCGAAGGTGTGCTCCATGTAGAGCTGAAACTGGTTCACCTTCCACTCCGCCAGCATGTCGACGAGACCGTACAGCGTCGCCATCGTCGGAACTTTGTCCCGGCTGATGTCCAGCATGACGCCGCGATTCGGGAAGTCCGGATGATCCTCGATGTGCAGCCGCGGCAACCGCTTGCCGAACTGCCGCACCAGCTGCGTCAGCGTCGCGAACCCATGCGCCAGGCCGGCGCCGTCGCGCGCGACGATGCCGATCCGCTCGTCGCCGATCGTCAGGTGGTACCCCTCGCGTTTTGCGATCTTGTGATCGATGGTCGCGACGACGCCCTCGCGCTCCGCCAGCCCCGAAGCCGCACGCACGTCCCAGCGCACGCCCGCGTACATCGAGATCGCATCGCGCAGCCCGCGCGCCTGCAGCCACGCCAGCGAAGCCGCCTCGCCAAACAGCACGATCGTCCGGTCGCGCGCCAGCGTGTGCCAGCCGCCACTAACATCAACCGATTGCGGAACAGGAGCAAGCAGAAGTTTCATGCGCAGATCGTACTGGATCGCAGCTACCTGTGATCTGTTTCACCACAGAGAGCATGGAGAGCAAGGAGAATGAGCTGGGTCGGACGAACAATCTCATCCAACTCAACCAAGAGGATCTCTCTGTGTCCTTAGTGGTGATAAGAAAGGGCTACAAAGGGACAGCCGACATCGGCGTCAGGCGAAAACCTCACCCAACCCAACAGGAACCTCTGTGTCCTCTGTGTTCTCTGTGGTGAAAAGAAAAGAACTACAACCACGAACTGTGAACTGCAAACTGTGAACCGCGAACTCGCCTCACACGTCCTGCCGATTCTCCAGCGCACGCGACAGCGTCACTTCGTCCGCGTACTCCAGATCGCTGCCCATCGGCAGCCCGCGCGCCAGCCGCGTCACGCGGATGCCCATCGGCGTCAGCAGACGGCTGATGTACATCGATGTCGCCTCGCCCTCGAGGT
This sequence comes from uncultured Dehalococcoidia bacterium, assembly GCA_964458665.1. Classification (GTDB taxonomy): domain Bacteria; phylum Chloroflexota; class Dehalococcoidia; order DSTF01; family JACRBR01; genus JANXYW01. The sequence goes on along the minus strand of CAYWOO010000193.1, from coordinate 2,073 downwards.
TCGGGTTCGTCGCCATGATCACTTCCGTGACCGAGCCGCCGCGCAGCCGCGTCAGCAGCTCGTTGACCTTCAGGTCTTCCGGCCCCACGCCGTCCATCGGCGAGATCACGCCGTGCAGCACGTGATAAAGCCCGTGAAAGCCGCGCGTGCGCTCAACGGCGAGGATATCAAGTGGCTCTTCGACGACGCAGATCAGCGAGCGGTCGCGCGCGTCGTCGCGGCACACGTTGCACGGGTCGCTCTCCGTGACGTTCTGGCATACCGAGCAGAGGACCGTCTTCTCCTTCAGCTCGATGATCGCCTGAGCGAGCGCCAGCGCCTCTTCCTGCGGGATCCTCAGCATGTGATACGTCAGCCGCTGCGCGCTCTTCGGCCCGATCCCCGGCAGCTTGTGGAATGCATCAATGAGCTTCGCAACAGGAGCAGGCGCCGCGCCAAGCTGTTCAGGCATATGAGGAGTCTGTCAGTCTCTCAGTCGATCAGTCACGCGAGAAGAACGCGGCTCCCCTCTCCACGTCGTGGAGAGGGGCTGGGGGTGAGGTGCTCGTCTAGCTCATTATCCGGAGACAAGCACGAACTACAATCTACAAGCCGACAACTACGAACTACCCACGAACTACTGCAGCCCCGGCACGTTCCCGAGGCCCAAACTACCTGCCAGACCGGCGAGCTGCCCCATCTGCAGCGACTGCACCTTGCCCAGTGCTTCGTTCATCGCTGCCGTCAGCAGGTCTTCCAGCATCTCGACATCGTCCGGGTCGACCACTTCTTTGTCGACCTTGATCGACTCGACTTTCATCCCGCCGGTCAGCACGAGATGCACCGCGCCGCCGCCCGACGTCCCCTCGACGCGCTTCTCCGCGAGATCGGCCTGCGCCTTCGCCAACTGCGCGCCCATCTGCGCGATCTTCGCCATCATGTCGCGGTTCATCGCCATCGTCAGGACTCCTGGTTCTCACTCACGATCTTTGCGCCGTGCGCCTGCACGGCGTGCTGCACCAACGGACTCTTGCTTATCGCCCGCGCCGGCTTCGGCGCAATGATACACCGGATCGAGACCGGCGCTCCGAGGATCTCCCCCGCGAGCTCTTCGTAAATCTTGCGATTTGCGCTCTCTTCCGCCGTCTTCTTATTGAAGGTATCTGCGAAAAACCCGAGCGTCAGCACGCCGTCCTGCCACGAGACCGCCTCGCACGATCCGTTCAGCAGCGCGTCGAGCCTCACGCTCTTTGGCCGCGCCAGCGCCCGCAACTGCGCCACGATCGTCGACAGATCCACACCGCCGTCGCTCGCACCGACGCCCGGCAGCGGCTCGACGGCGTGATGCGCCGCGCTCCCGTTGCCGTTCGCGACTGTCGCGGTCACCATCGGCGGATCGTCGAACGGCACCTCGTCCGGCGCGGGCGGAATCACCGGCGCCTTGCTCCCCAGCATCTTCGCGATCTCTTCCGCCGATGCCTTGCTCAGATCCTTGCGCAGATCCGCCGGCACGCGCTCTTGCGCCCGAGCTGGCGCCGACGGCATCGGTCTCGACTGCGGCGGCGCCGATGGCCGTTGCGGTGCAGCTGGCTGCGTGCGCGCCAGCGGCGGCGCGGGTGGCCGCGTCATCGGCCGGGCGTCCGGCGCGGCATCGCTGCGGGTCGCCGCAACGGGCGCCATCGTCGCATCGGCCAGCGCCAGCTCCAACGGCAACGGCGACAGCGGGTCCGCGCGCAGGTCCGCCAGCCCGAACGCGCGCAGCGCCCGCACCAGCTTCTCGTGTGCGATGCCGTCGATGCTCGCCCGCATCTCCGCGAGCTGCTCCGGCGTCCACTGGCCTTCCGTCTCCGCGCCCGCCTGCACCAGCAGCAACTCGCGCAGCCGCATGACGACTTCTTTCTGGAACTGCCGCAGGTCCAGACCGTCGTCGCGCACGGCGCCGATCGTCGAGAGCCCCATCGCGAAGTCGCCGCGCAGCGTCTGCAACGCCAGCAGCGTCGCCCGCTCGTCGGCGATAAGCCCCAGCCCCTCGCGCGCCGCCTCCAGCGAGACTTCCTTGCCGTACGAGTCGCAGATCTGCTCCAGCAGGTTGAT
>CAYWOO010000192.1:0-89026 GCA_964458665.1 uncultured Dehalococcoidia bacterium | reverse complement strand
AGAGGAGGAGCGTCTCGGAGTGCGGCGTGGAGTACGGACGGACCGCCGGACTGACGACTGACGACTGACGACTGACGAGGAGTTTTGATGGATTACGAGGCGATCAAGGCGGGGCTTTCGCGGGCGGTGCCGATGAACGGGTACCTGGGGTTGGAATTGGTGGAGGTTGGCGACGGGCACGGCGTCGTGCGGTTGCCGAACGATCCGCGGATGCTGAACCACGTCGGTTCGCAGCACGCAGCGGGATTGTTTGCGGCCGCGGAGTTCGCGTCGGGTGCGGCGATGACGGGCGCGCTGGCTTCGCACCTGGCGAACGCGACGCCGTTGGCGGCGGGCGCGAGCATTCAGTACAAGAAGCTCGCGAAGGGACCGATCCTCGCGACGGCGCGGCTGGCAGAGACCGGCGCAGCGATCGCGGAGCGGCTGGCTGCCGACGGCCGCGCCGAGTTCGTGGCCGAGATCGATCTGACGGACGAGCAGGGCGTGCTGGTAGCGACGATGTCGGTGCAGTGGCACGTGCGGAAGCGCGGATAACCGCGCGCATGGCGCCGGTTAGCCACGAAGCCAACGGCCCGTGGGGGACGCGAAGGAGTCCCTGGTGGACCGGGGATCGGCGGGCGGACGAGCCCTCTCCTCCGGCCTGTCTCCTGTCTCCTACGGCGACTTTGCGAGCGGCTCTGCGATCGGCCACCTCCTCTCCCTCATGGGGCGAGGAGGAGCGTTTCGGAGAGATGATGTGTTGGTCCGGGATAATCCGCTCATAAAGGATGCGGGGGGGGGGGAGTCGGCGATGGCGGCGTATCACCGCGTTTCGCTGCGCGATCGCGCCGTTCGCTTACCAGCCTTCGGGGCCGTCGGGGATCCAGGCCATGCCTAGCAGGGAGTCGCCGGCGTCGCGGTTGACGTGCTCGAAGACGCGCCATTCTTCGGGCTGCAGCTCCATTTCGAGTCGCGGGTAGCCAATCGGGACGCCAGAGCCGTGACAGACGAAGGTCTTGCGGTCGAACTTCGGCACGCCGTACGCGCGCGCAATCGCTTCGCCGACATCCTGATGCCATGCGGCTGGCTCGATGTCGGGCTTCGGGACGTGTGTTGGGTTCTGCGTCATGAGGCGAAAGCTAACGGGGTGGGCCATGCGGCCGCAGGCGATAAATCGGCCCGTGGGTGTGATGCCCGCGCAACGCGACGCCGCGCCTTCAAGTGCGACGAAGAGCCCGCGGCGGCGGAAGTCGTCGGCGATGCAGCAGATGCCGGCGAGGCTGACGACGGTTGCCGGAAGGCGCGGCAGATCGAGCACGCGCATGTCGCCGAGCGCGAACCCGGCAGGCGTGTGGCCGTGCATCGCGACAGCGGCGAAACGCAGGTTGCCGAACGACTTCTCGAGATAGGCGTGGTTCGCGTCGCGATAGGCGATGTCGAAGAGCGACATCATCATCGCGACGTCACCATCGGTGAGATTCGACGTCGGCTTGGCGGTGATGGTGATGCCGGTGAGGTCGGGTTCGCGGCGCATCATGTCTGGAGTATGGACACGATCCACTAAGAGCACAAAGGTAAGGGAGATTGGAGGTTGTTAGTGCAATTCGTTCAGACCCTGTTCGCGCACGCGATCGGAGGTTTCGTTTCGGAGTTCAGCGAGCGTTGGTCCGGCCTTGCCGGACTCACAGCCGAGGACGGCTATGCCACCACGCCTCGCGGCGCCCTAACTCTGGCGAGGGATCAGAACGGTTTGAATTCGGGCAGCCAGATCATCACGGGGATGAGGAAGAGGATGATCAGACACATGACGATGGGGACGTTGTCGTCGAGGAGGCCTTGCAGGGCGTCTGTCGACTTCTTCTGCTTCTTCGACTTGAGCGACTCGATCTGCACGCGGTTGAGGGCATGGCCGAGGATGGGGACGCAGGCGAAGAGGATCGCCAGGTAGCAGATCTCCAGCGCTAGCAGCCAGCCCGTCGTGAAGAAGTTGAACTCGGCATCAGCGGCGAGGAAGACGCCCGTCGCGCCGACGGCGATCGTGCCGGGGAGCAGCAGCAGTTTGTGACCCGTGCTGGCGTCTTCGAACGCGAGGAGCTGGCGGTCGAAATCGGTTTCGCGCCAGCCGCGCCACAGGGCGACCATGACCGCGCCCAGGCCCCCCATCATCAGGAAGAGCGCCGCGAAGTGGAGCGCACGGATGATCTCGGTGGTGGTGCTCATCGTTGGGTTGTGGAGATTGGAGATTGGAGATTGGAGCGGGTGGCGCTTCGCGCGATGGTGGATACAAGGGCGGCGCCTAGCGCGATCGTGGACAACGGACGATGGACGATAGACCGAGCGTTCGTGGACGGAGCTAAAGCTGCGTCCCTACGGCCTCGATCGTGACATTTTGACTTGCGGGGCTCAGGCACCGGCGGCACGGACGGGTTCGCGCTGGGTGCTGATGAGGCCGGCGTCTACGCCCGCGCGGAGTTGCTTCGCGGCGCCGATGAAATCGCGGAAGAGCGGCTGCGGGCGATCGGGGCGCGAGCGGAACTCCGGGTGGAACTGTGATCCGACCATGAACGGGTGGTCGACGATCTCGCAGATCTCGACGAGGCTGCCGTCGGGCGAGGTGCCGCTGGCGATCATGCCGGCCGCCTCGAGTTGCGCGCGGTAGGCGTTGTTGAACTCGTAGCGGTGGCGGTGGCGCTCGACGACGTCGGAGACGCCGTAGGCAGCCGCAGCCTTCGTGCCGGGAATGAGCTTGCACGGGTAGCCGCCGAGCCGCATCGTGCCGCCCTTGTCTTCGATGCCAAGCTGCTCGCTGAGCATGCTGATGACGGGGTGCGGCGTCTGCTGGTTGACCTCGGTGGAGTTGGCACCGATCAGCCCGAGGACGTTGCGCGCGTACTCGATCACCATCATCTGCAGGCCCAGGCACACACCCAGGTACGGGATGCGGTTCTCGCGCGCGTATCGCGCCGCCTCAAGCTTGCCTTCGATACCACGGCCGCCGAAGCCGGGACAAACGAGGATACCGTCGACGCCTTCGAGCAGCGGCGCGACCGGCTCCTGCTCCAGCTTCTCGCTATGGATCCAGCGGATGTTCACCCGCACCAGGTGGGCGATGCCGGCGTGGATCAGCGCTTCCTTGATCGAGAGATAGGCGTCGTGCAGCTCGACGTACTTGCCGACGACGGCGATTTCAACGCTGCCCTGCGGATGCTCGAGGCGATCGACCATCTCGCGCCACGGCGCGAGGTCGCGCGGCGAGGCGTCGAGATGGAGCTTCTCGATCACATAGTCGCCCAGGTTCTCGTCCTGGAGGACGATCGGCACCTGGTAGATGCTCTCGACCGTCGGCAGCGAGATGACGCCGCGCTCCTCGACGTCGCAGAACAGCGCGATCTTGCGGCGCAGGTCGGTGGTGACTTCGTGGTCGGCGCGGCAGAGGATGACGTCGGGCTGGATGCCGGCGCTGCGCAGCTCGCGGACGCTGTGCTGGGTGGGCTTCGTCTTCAGCTCGTTCGTCGAGCCGACGTGCGGCAGGAACGTGACGTGGATCGAGAGCGTGTCTTCGGGACGCTCTTCACGGCGGATCTGCCGGATCGCTTCGAGGAACGGCTGGCCCTCGATGTCACCGACGGTGCCGCCGACTTCAACAATCACCACCTGCGCTCCATGGCCGATGGCACGCACGTGCGATTTGATCTCGTTCGTGACGTGCGGGATGGCCTGGATGGTGCCACCGAGGAATTCGCCTTTGCGCTCCTTGGCGATAACGGACTGATAGATCTGCCCGGTCGTGACGGAGCTGGCTTTCGTCAACTCTTCGTCGATGAAGCGCTCGTAGTGACCGAGATCGAGATCGGTCTCGGCGCCATCGCTGGTGACGAAGACTTCGCCGTGCTGATACGGCGACATCGTGCCGGGATCGACGTTGAGGTACGGGTCGAGTTTCTGAATGGAGACGGAGATGTTGCGGCTCTTGAGGATGCGCCCCAGGGCGGCTGTCGTGATGCCTTTACCGACGGAGCTGACCACACCGCCGGTCACAAAGATGTACTTTGGCATGCTCTCCTGCGGGGCCGGGGTTGCCACAAAACATCAAAGCGGCATCTCAGGGAATGCCGCCCAACAGGAGTGTATCGGGCGCCTTGCGGCGCGAGCAAGATCGTGATGGTAACCACGATCTCGTTGGGAGCCACAGATTGCCTAGATTACGCGGGAGGTGAGTTCGGAACACGGAGGGTCGAGCCGATTCCCTCTCCGGCCGAGATCAAGACCGGCCGCAGAGGGCACGGAGTTCGGCTTGGGGTAGGGCGCGGGATTCGCGCTTGCTGGCGGCTCCGCGGTGTCAGGCGCGGCCAGGTCCTTCGCTTCGCTCGAGGACGACAGGTCGTCGAACGTCCTTCAATCTACCCCGCCTCTGCGATCTCCGCGGCTCTGCGGTGAGTCCGAACCTCCAATGACTTCCGCGCTCTTCGTGCCTTCGCGCCTCTGCGGTGACCAAACAGGCCAATCGACGTAAACGCCCGCCCGCGCGACAATCACCCATGACACGATCCGCGCGCGCACCGCTGCGCATCGACCTCGCCGGTGGCTGGACGGACGTGCCGGCCTTCGCCGATGCGGAAGGCGGCGCTGTCGTCAACGTCGCTATCAAGACGTACGTGCGCGCAACGCTCGGCGACGATGGCGGGGTCACGTACGCGCGCGATACGCAGACCGGCGGCCTCGGGTCGTCGGCGTGCGAGCACGTGCTGGCCGCGGCGTTGCGCGCGCCCGACGCGGACCTCGATGACATCGCCGAAGCGGCGTTCGCGGCGGAATCGGCGGAGGGCGTCCCGGGCGGGCGCCAGGACCAGTACGCTGCGTGCTATGGCGGCCTGAGCTTCATGACGTTCACCCGCGCCGGTATGGCGGGCGGGCCCGTGCGCATCGAGCAGCTGGTCATGCCCGAAGATCACCTTCTCGCGCTCGAGAAGCGGCTGGTGCTCGTCGATAGCGGCGTCGCGCGGCTGTCGGGCGTGATCCACGACGCGGTCTGGGCGGCATACGCGCGCCACGACGATACGGTGACAGGCGCGCTGCTGGCGCTGAAGCAGTACGGGAAGGCGATGCGCGATGCGATAGCCGGCAGCGACTTCGGCGGCATCAAGCACGTGCTGAACGAAAACTGGACGCAGCAGAAGCGCCTGCACGCCAGCATCACAAACACCCACGTCGACGCGATCTTCGAACTGGCGATGCGCAGCGGCGCGACCGCCGGCAAAGCGTGCGGCGCAGGTGGCGGCGGCGCCCTGGTCTTCTACGCATCATCGGACGGCGACGCGATCACGTTGCGTCGCGCACTCGCGGGGGCGGGCGTTGGTGTGATCGACGTGGAATTCGATTTCGAAGGGTTGGTGGACGAGTGACCTCACCCCGACCCTCTCCGCCGGGCGGAGAGGGGGAACGGCGGGTGTGCGCCAATCGGTGTCAGGAATGATCTCGAGGAGCCGAAGTCTCCTGACAGAACGATGGCACTAGGGCTCCCGTATGCTGCATGTCTCGCCGCGCTCGAACGGCCGAAGCATGCCAACACGTAGTAGGAGTACGGCTGATGGACGAGACCCGCATGACAACGGCAGAGGTGCTCGACGCGATTGCGCGTGAACGTGAGCGGCTCATGAACGCCGTAGAGGCCCTGGGCGAACTGACCGCAACTGTACGCGTGACTGAAGAGGGCTGGATCGCGAAGGATGTCTTTGCACACCTGATCCACTGGGCGACGCAGATCGCGCTTGGCCTCGGTGCGCCGGTGCCGCCTCCCGTATACATGATGCAGGAACGCGAGCGCCACAAGCTCGCCGGGCTGAGCGACGCGATGCCGACCGGCGAGGAGTCGAATGCGCTCGCTGTCGCGCACTACCATGATCTTCCCTTCAACGACGTCCGAAGCAAGTTCGATCAGGTCGTCGACGCACTCGTTGCGCGGGCGCGCCTGCGCACGGATGACGAGATGAACGCGACCGACGCGATCCCGTGGGCGGGCAGGCGTCCGCTCTGGCAGATCATCGGCGGCGACACGTTCCTGCACTGGCCAATGCACAGCGAAGCCATCGAAAGGGCCGTATGAACAACTCTGCACCGGTCTCTATCACCGCGACCGCGTCCACGATCACCGAATCATGGCAGCCGAAAGACCTCGCGCACGTCAACGATGCCGTCGTCCGCCTCGCGCGACTCGCAGGCGCATTCCCATGGCATCATCACGACGAGGATGAACTCTTCATCTGCTGGCAGGGCGCCTTCCGCATCGAGCTGCGCGACCGCGACGCCGTGACGCTGGCGCAGGGCGAGCTGTTCGTCGTGCCGCGCGGCGTGGAGCATCGGCCGGTCGCGGATGCGCCCGCGTACGCGCTGGTGATCGAGCAGCGCGAGACGAAGCAATACGGGAACTGAAGTTCGGTCGCCGTTCGTCTGTCATCGGTCGTGGAGGGCGCTACCGCACCCAGGCGCGGATCGCGTCATACACCCGTGTGTCGCACGGCATGCCACCCGTGCCGCCGGATGCATGGATCGACGAGAGCGTCGCCGTTCGACGCGGAACAAGCGTGCCGCGCGCCAACGCGCTGTCGACGCTCACCAGGCCATCCGACGTGACGCGCCAGCCAGCGCCCGCGATGAGTCCGTAGCGCACGCCACCGGTTTGCGGATCTGTGTTGAGGTCGCGTAGAAAGGACGATCCGGCGACCATTTCGCTCGACGCCGCGTCGGAGAGCAGCGATGGCCCGGTATCGGGCAGCACACCCAGGTGCGGCGTCGCGATGGTGATCAGATTGCGGACGGATGCCGCGATCGTCTGGCCGCCGTTCCACGCGCCGGGCTCGATGGCGGCGCGCGCGACGAGCCCGCCTTCACTGAACCCGACCACGTCGAACATCACGCCCGGGTAGCGTGCGCTGATAGCGTCACGCAGCCACACGGCGTTCTCGCCGATATCGAGTGCTGACGGGTAGGCGTATGCCACGACATTGTCGTACGCCCCGCGCAGGCCGGCAGCCAGTTGCAGTTCGCAGCCATCCCAAGGCGACGAGTTCCAGCCGTGCACGAGCAGCACGTTGCGCTTGCCAGCCGTGAACACGTCGCCGACGAGCGCCCGACGCTGCCACGCGGTCAGCATCCACCCGGGCGCAACCACCCAGGACGTCAGCCGGTCGACGTTCGCCTCCATCACGTTGTGCGCGGGATCGACAGAGGCCGCGAGCGCGCCCCAGAGGCCGTCATCGTCGCGCGTATAGAGGACGAGCTGCAGTTCGTCCGTGACGTTCCAGTGTGCGAGGAACGCCTGGCTGTACGGGATGCGTATGCCTACGGGCTTCAGCAGCGGCGCCGTCGCGGTCGCACGGACGACCGTCAGATCGGGGAACATCGGGAACGCACCATCATCGCTAACATCGATTGCGACGGTTGCGTCCGCGCTCACCGCACGGGGTGGCAGATCGATGCGTGCGCCAGCTAGCGGACTAGCGAGATGCGTGACCTCGATCGTGCCGCCGAGCCTGGCGCTGATCGATGTGGAGGCGGCGTGGGCCGTCGCGGGCTCCGCAACGTCCAGTTCCGCGCGCGGCGGATCGCCGGGCGCGGAGCGCGCAGCGGAAACGCGGCCGCCACACGACGCGGCGGCAAACGAGCCGAGCGCTAGCACGGAGAGCATGAAAATCGTGACCGCAGCCGACCGCACGGCAACCACCTCGGGTCCCGTCGCGCGCCGCGAGGCGCAGGGGCATCCGGCCCGGGCGAGGGGCATCGCGCGCGGCGATCCGTCGCCCCGCAGTACATGGGTCCGTAGGGGTATCGGCCGGAGGGGAGTACGGGTTTAGGCGTAGGGGAGTCTGGAGGTTTGATGTTGGAAGTTGGAGAGGCGGGAGGCGGGAGGCGCACGGGCACCTCACCCCGGCCTTCGGCCACCCCTCTCCACGACGTGGAGAGGGGGAGCGAACGGGAGCGTTGTGCGGGTTTTCGAGAGTGCGGCGCCGGGTGAGCGCGAGTGAACAGCCTGGAGAGCGCGTCGGTTTCGGTGGCACCGGGAAGGTGTCGAATCAGGTGGCGTCCGTCGGCTGTGCGGCTGCGGCACCTTCCGTCATCGCAGCGAGCAGCGCCGCAATCGCCGCCGGCCCGGTCGCGCGTTGCAACGGCAACAATTTCTCGCGATACGGGTCCATCGTCTCCGGACTCCGGTCGTTGACGCGGCTTCGCTGGTGGACGAGGGTGCCACCGTCGACGGTCGGGGCGAACATGGCCGTTTCCGTCATGGAAGGCACCACGAAGGGTTGATCGGGGCGGTGCTCCGGCGCCGCGTAGCGAACCGTGAAATACTCGAATGGTCTCCAATCGATGTAGTGCCGCGTGATCTCCTTGCCGTCCGCGTGTGCGCAGTGGCTCGTCGACCCCAAACCTGTCCGACCGAGCGCGTTCGGGTGTTTCTCGACCGCAGTCTGGTACGCGCCCTGCCAGCGTAGTCGCTTGTCCGGATCCACGTAGTACTGCCACACAACGGCGGGCGGGAACGGGAACTCTGCGGACCATTCGAAGTCAGCATCGGCCGAATCGAGATACTCGCGTGTCATCTCGCGCATCTGCGCGAGCACCGGTTTGAGGTCATGCACACCTCCCGTTGTCTCGCCGAATGACTCGTAGATCTCGTTATGCTCAGGCAGCGTGAACCACGACGGCATCCGCTTCATGCAAGCGCCGGTGAAAAACGCATATGCCTGAGGCCCATCCGCATCGCTGATGCTGTTCTTCAGCAGCCGATGGACGAGGATGACATCCGGCCCGGCCAGATCCTCGCGTCCGTCGTCGCGCTCGACCATGAAACTGCCGAAGTGCGTGACGAACTTGAGGCCGAGCGTCGGGATTGCCCTGCATGCGTCGCAGCGGCAGGTCGTTTCGCGGGTCATATCCAGCAACCGGTTGGCGAAGTTGAAGTAGCAGACCTCGATCAACTCCACGAAACGCTCGCCGTCAGCGAAGGTCGCGGCATCGGCATAGCAGAACACCGCGTCCCCTTCGAGCTTCACGAACCGCAACGGCGGCGCGAGGCGTGACCGGATGAGCTTGGTCAGTTCGCGGATAATGGCGTGGGCGTGTTCGAGTTCGGTACCCGTGAGAAAAGCCGTGTAGCCGGAGATATCAGCGAGAAGGAGATAGCCCTCGCTGGCGCGATCGTCGTCTTGCATGGGCACCTCCTCCAACGGCATTTTCTAACGGCGACCCGTCTCTTGGCACGAACGCGGGCGCAACGGGTTGCGCCCCTACAGCGGATCGAACGTAATTCGCGCTGCGTCAGACGAGCGTTTCGTCGTAGTCGATTTGGTTCCTGGCGATGAGGTCGCGGAACCAGTAGCCGCTGTCCTTGATGGTGCGCTTCTGCGTCTCGAAGTCGGTGTACACCAGTCCGAAGCGCTGGCTCGTGCCGACGGACCACTCGAAGTTATCGAGCAGGGTCCAGGCGTAGTAGCCGCGCACGTCGCAGCCTTCGTCGATGGCGCGCGCGACCTGGCCGACGTAGCCGTGGTAGAAGCCGATGCGCTCCTGGTCGGGTACGCGGCCGTCGGCGCCGGGCGCGGTGGGGTACGAGCAGCCGTTCTCGGTGACGTAGATCGGCGGATGGCCGTAATCTTTGTTGACGCGCTTGATCATCTGATACAGCGCCGCTGGCCACGACTCCCAGCCGAACGCCGTCCGCGGGCCATCGCCCTGCGACTGCCCGGCGCCCATGTTGCGATCGCGATCGTCGGCGTGGACGATCGTGCGCGTGTAGAGGTTGATGCCGATGAAGTCGAGCTTGTCCTTGATCAGCTCCATGTCGCCGGGGCGGATGTCCATGCGCGCGAGCGTCTTCTCCTGCTCGAGGTAGGCAACGGGGTACGTGCCCTTCACCAGCGGATCGAGGAACCAGACGTTGGTGAACGCGTGACGCCGCTCGGCAGCCGCGCGATCCTCAGCACTGTCCGTCTTCGGATACATCGGCGACATGTTGAAGGCGGTGCCGATCGAGAGGCCGCTCTTGCCTGTGGCACGCATCGCGCGCAGCGCTGCCGTCTGCGAGAGGTTGACGACGTGCGACGCCTTGAGCATGTATGCGGGGTCGCGCAGGCCCGGCGCGTGATGGCCGAAGAGCATGCCGATGGTCGTGAAGATCGAGGGCTCGTTGAAGATCATCCAGTTCTTCACGCGATCGCCGAGCGCGTTCACGCACACCTCGGCGTATTTCGCGAAGTGCGGCACGATGTCGCGATTCGACCAGCCGCCGTCGTCCTGCAGGTATTGCGGCAGATCCCAGTGGTAGAGCGTCGGGAACGGCTTGATGCCGTTGGCCAGCAGCTCATCAACGAGGGCGCTGTAGTAGTCGAGGCCCTTCTGGTTGACGGCGCCGGATGCATCGGGGAACACGCGCGGCCAAGCGATGCTGAAGCGATAGCCCCGCATGCCGAGGCTCTTCATGATCACGACGTCTTCCTTGTAGCGGTGGTACTGGTCGCACGCGACGTCGCCGGTCTCGCCGTTGAGGATCGTGCCATCGGTGTGGCTGAAGCGATCCCAGATCGATTCGCCCTTCCCGTCCTCCTGCCACGCGCCCTCGACCTGGTACGAGGCGGTGGCGGTGCCCCACGAAAAGCCAGCGGGGAAGGTGACGGTTTTCATAGCGTGTTGCTCCGGTGTGCGGGCACGCCACCGCGTGCTCCTACGGATCTGGTGTTGGAGCCTGAGTGTACGTTGCGCGTGCGAGACGATCCACGAGCGATCAACGCTGTAGGCGTGGCACGATGCGAAACGGCAGCGGCGCTTCGAGCACCTCACCCCCGGCCTTCGGCCACCCCCTCTCCACGACGCGGAGAGGGGAGCGAACCGAGATCGTGCACGGACGTGCGGAGTTTGTTCTGGTACACAAGCGGGCGCAACGGGTTGCGCCCCTACAGCGTTCGGCGCTCAGCGCAGGATAGGGTCGTGTCCGTGCTGCCGACAGGCCGCAGGCTTCGTGGACGTGGCCAGATCACCCGAACAGCCGCTCGCTCGCGATCGCGGCGCCGGCACTCAGGGACCGCAGCTTCTCCCAGACGACTTCCTCCGCCACTTCGCCGAGGCCGGCGGAGGTGTCGAAGCCGCAGTCGGTGCCGGCGAGCACGCGCGACGCGTCGCCGACGGCGCGGGCGACGCGCTCGATGCGATCGGCGACGACCTGCGGATGCTCGACGTAGTTCGTCGTCGTGTCGATGACGCCGGCGACGATCAGCCAGTCGTCGGGCAGCGGCGTACGTTCGAGGCAGCGCCATTCGTGCGCGTGGCGCGCATTGGCGAACGGAAGCACGAGCGCGCCGCCGTACGCCGCGTAGAGCAGCGGGAGGATCTCCTGCATCGGCACGTCGTGGTGATGCGGCGCTTCATAGTTGCCCCAGCAGACGTGCACGCGAAGACGGTCGCGCGGAAGGTCACCGAGCGCGCGGTTCAGCGCGGCGACGTTGCGTTCGACGTAGCGCTGGAAGTCGGCCAGCGGCCGGTCGGCGTACGACGTGTGCCGCTCCATCGCCAGATCCGGGCAATCGACCTGGAGCACGAAGCCCTGCGAGACGATGTACTCGTACTCCGGCCGCAGCGCATCGGCGACGGCGAGCACGTAGTCGTCGTCAGTGGCGTAGTGCTCGTTGAGCATCGCGGCCGCCACGATGCCGGGGGATGCGGCGGTCATGAACGGCTCGGTGAACGCGCCCGCCGGCTGCGCGTCAAGCATCGTGCGAAACGCGGCGCACTCGCGTTCGATCGGGCCGCGGTTGGCGTGACGGACATCGCCTATCGCCTTTGGTGCGCGCATCAGGCTGACCTGTGCGCGCGAAAAGTCGGGGATCTTCAGCCGCAGGAACGTGGGAAACTGCGTGATGTCGCGCGGCACCGGGCGATTGCTCTCGCCACCGAAGCCGCTGAGCCGGTGCTGCACGTACGTGAAGAAACTTTCGCGCGACTGCTCGCCATCGTTGATGACGTCGATGCCGCACGCAACCTGCTGCGCGACGCATCGCTCCGCACTCGCCGCCACCTCGCGTTCGAACGCGACCGCATCGATCGGCTGATGCGTGCTCAGCGCAATCATCATCTTCACGAGATCAGGCGTGCGCGGCAGGCTGCCCGCGTGGGTGGTGAGGATGCGGTCGGTGCTGCGCTGCATGAGGAGAAGCCTACAGCCGGGAGCCTCTTGACGGCATCACGGGCCTGGCGCCACACCTGTACGCCTCGTCAGCCGATCCATTTCTTTTGAGCCAAGCGAGCGCGGGCGCAACAGGTTGCGCCCCTACAGCGGATCGGAGAACCACGATAGTCGCCACACAGCTCCTACCCTGCTCGCGCCGCCAGGTCCGCATCCGCGTGGAGCGAGCCGTCTTCCAGCGTGTAGAACAGCCGCTTGAACGGTATCCCGAGCTCCCGAAACCGCGCCCCGCCGCCCTCGTGCCGCTCGACGACCGTCATCACAAGCACGACTTCGCATCCTGCTGCCTGTGCGGCCTTCGTCGCCTGCATCGCGGCGCCGCCCTGCGTCACCGCGTCCTCGACGATGGCGACGCGGCGGCCGGCGCGGATCAGCGGCGAGCCGTCTTCCGTAGCGGCGGCGCGCATGCTCGCAAGCGGCTCAGGACCGTGGTCCTTCGCCTCTGCGCGGCCAAAGAACGTCGGCAGCGATACCCCGCCATCCAGAGCCGCCCGACCGACCGCATCGGCAATCGGAATGCAGCCGGCGGCGAGCCCGCCGACGGCTTCCGCGCCCGATTCCAGCACGACCGACGCCATCAGGTCGCCGACGATCTTCACGTACCGTGGATGCAGCGTCACACCTTTGAGATCGCAGTAGTAGTTGCTGTAGCCGCCAGAGTTCAGCAGCACAGGCTGCGCATGTCGCGTAATGCAGTGCCGCTCGATAGCGGCTTTCAACAACTTGATGTCGTCGGCAGTTACACCCATTTCGGCGCTCCTCCGTTCGTGATTATCTGTGGCACAGGCGTCCTTGCCGGCCAGAGTTCCGGCCACTACCGCTTGCTGCGCGCCGCAACGGCAACACGCTTCCTGCCTGCAGCCTTCGGCGCCGAACCGCCACGCACGCGCGGCCCGCCTGCCGTCTTGACGCCCGGCCTCTTCGCCGCCCTCGCAGGCGCCTCGCGAGGCACGAACTTCGCGTCGACCTTCATCTCGAGTGCGTTCGCCACTCGAACCAGCGTCTTCAGTGTCATATTCTCCTGCCCATCGAGCAGCTTTGTCACGTACGCGCGCGATGTTCCGAGCCGCTCCGCAAGATCGGTGCGGCGCACGCCCTGCTCGATCATTCGCTTGACGATGCCCTCAGTGACATCGAGCAGGACGCCGTAGAGTTCGTAGTCGGGATCATGGCTCCTTTCGAGCTCCGCGATCTCACGACGCAATCGTTCGAGGGAGTCCATCAGTTGCCTTCCGACTCGATGTACTCTGTTCGCAGACGCTGCGCGCGCTCCAACTCTCGGCGCGGGAGCTTCTGCTGCTTCTTGGTAAATCCGTGGGTCAGCACAATAATCCTCGAACCGGCTACGAAGTACAGAAGCCGAGTCTGCCCGGACTTTAGCTCCCAGATATGCGCGTCGAGTTTCCGGTTCTGCTGAACGTTGGCCGGTGGCCCATCGTTCGATACGCGCACCAACAACCGCAGGAGCTTCTGTCGCGCCGGGGTGACCAGCCCGGCAATGTGTTCAGCAGCCGGGCTGCGTTCATTCCGTCTGATCACCGAGATGGTCCAGACATCTCGGAGAAAGACCGTCGCTTCAGTGCTCATGTTAACCTACAGGTTAGCTGCGGCGCAACCCGCCGGCGCTAGTCGAACAGCGACTTTTGCGGCGAGGGCGCACCGGCGCGCGGCTCCAGGCCCAGGTGCTCGTACGCGAGCCGTGTCGCTGTGCGGCCGCGAGGTGTGCGTTGGAGAAAGCCGAGCTGCATGAGGTAGGGCTCGTACACATCCATGATCGTGTCCGCGTCTTCCGAGATGGACGCGGCGATCGTCTCGAGGCCGACGGGGCCACCATCGAACTTCTCGATGATCGCCCGCAGCACACGCGCGTCGATGTTGTCGAGCCCGAGCTTGTCGATCTCGAGGCGGGCGAGCGCCTCAGCCGCGATGCTCTCTGTGATGACGCCGTCCGCCTTCACTTGCGCATAGTCACGGACGCGGCGCAACAGCCGGTTCGCGACGCGCGGCGTGCCGCGCGCCCGCTGCGCGATTGCCAGCGTACCGGCGTCATCAATCTCGACGCCGATGATCTTCGCCGAGCGGCGAATCACCTTCGCGATCGCATCGACATCGTGGAAGTCGAGGCGGTAGACGTGGCCGAAGCGGTCGCGTAGCGGCGGCGACATCATCGCGTAGCGCGTCGTCGCGCCGATCAGCGTGAACGGTTTGATGGCGAGCCGGATCGAGCGCGCCCCGGGGCCTTTGCCGGTCACCCAGTCGATGGCGCCGTCCTCCAGTGCCGGATAGAGAAACTCTTCGACGATGCGCGACAGGCGATGGATCTCGTCGATGAAGAGCATGTCGCCCGTCTGCAGGCTCGTGAGAATCGCGGCGAGGTCGCCGATGCGCTCGATCGCGGGGCCCGACGTGACGCGGATACTCACCTGCATCTCGGCGGCGACGATGTAGGCGAGCGTCGTCTTGCCGAGGCCCGGCGGCCCATAGAGCAGCACGTGGTCGAGCGGTTCGCCGCGCTGGCGCGCCGCCTCGATGCTGATGCTGATGTTCTCCTTGACCTTGTCCTGGTTGATGTACTCGGCCAGGCGCTTGGGGCGCAGCGACGTATCGGCCTGCAGATCGCCGTCCTGCGGGTCGCCGGCCACGATGCGTTCGGGGGCGTCGTCGGGCATCGGCGTCATGATAGCGGGGGATGGCGGGGTAACCACGAAGGACACGAAGGGGCACGAAGGGTTCGGCGCGGCGGCTTCCTGGACCCAATATGGACTCTGTGACCAGAGGCATGGTCGGATGTGGCCCTCCGCCCGACACTGCTTTGGCGGCCGGGACTTGCGATCCATTGGCCGCTTGCACTATATTTCGGCCATGCGGTCTAAGAACAGTACCGTTGTCCGAGAGGAGCCGACGTTCATTGAGGCTGCGCGGCGCGAACAAATCGTGCGCTGCGCCGCCGAGACGATCGCCCAGCTGGGGTACGTACGCGCGTCGCTCGCTGAGATCGCGAAGCACGCCAGGATCAGCAAGAGCGTCATTTCGTACTACTTCGCGACGAAGGACGAGCTGATTCGCCAGGTCGTCGCGGATGTCTACGCGACCGGTCGCGCGTTCATGGTCGCGCGCATGGCCAACCAGTCGAACGCGACGGACGCTCTGCGCGCGTACATCACCTCCAACGTGGCGTTCATCGGCGCACACCGCACGCAGGTGCTGGCGCTGATCGAGATCATCGCCAGCTACCGCAGCGACGACGGCCAGATGCCGTTCGAGCCGCCCGCGGACTCACTCGCTGTCGCGGAGCTCGAACCACTACTTCGGTGGGGGCAGGAGAGCGGCGCGTTTCGCGCGTTCTCTACAGCGGTGATGGCCGTGACGATTCGCGGCGCCATCGACGCACTGCCGTGGCGCCTCGCCGCGTTGCCCGATCTCGATCTCGACGAATACGCGACGGAGCTGGTCGAACTATTCGAGCTCGCGACGAAACAGCTGGACATAGCAGCCGAGGGAAGGACACGATGAAAGACTTCAAGGACAAGATTGCCGTCGTCACGGGCGCGGCGAGCGGCATCGGCCGCGGGCTGGCGGATCGATTCGCGGCGGAGGGCATGCGCGTTGTCATCGCCGACGTCGAGCAGGCGGCGCTGGATGTCGCCGAGCGCGAGATGACGGGCGCGGGCGCGACCGTGCTCGCAGTGCGCACGGACGTGTCGAAGCTCGCCGATGTCGAGGCGCTGGCGCAGAAGACGCTGGAGCGATTCGGCGGCGTGCACATCCTCTGCAACAACGCCGGCGTCGGGGGCGGCGGCGGCACGTGGGACTCGTCGCTGCAAGACTGGGAGTGGACGCTCGGCGTCAACCTCTGGGGTGTGATCCACGGCGTGCGGACGTTCGTGCCGATCATGCTGGAGAAGGGCGACGAGGGGCACATCGTCAACACCGCATCGGTGGCCGGGCTGATCGGCGGCGCGGGCGGGCCGGCGTACACCGTCACGAAGTTCGGCGTCGTCGGTCTGTCGGAGTCGCTGTACCACGAGCTCATGGCCGCTGGCGGCAAGATCAAGATCTCCGTGCTGTGCCCGGCGCTGACGAACACACGCATCCTCGAATCGGGACGCAATCACCCCGCGGGCCCGATGCCGGAGCCGGGCGCCGGCACGCCAGAGGCCGCGATGTTCGACATGATCAAAGGCATCTTCAAGGGCGGCATGGCGCCATCGGAGACGGCGGGCATCGTGCTCGATGCCATCAAGGAAGAGCGCTTCTACGTGCTCACCCATCCGGAGCACAACCCGCAGTTCCAGCTCCGAGTGGACGCGATCGTCGGCGGCGGCGTGCCGCCCGTGCTGGTGCCGCGCTAGGGGACTGCGATCTAAGGCGCGGCGGGTGAACCACGCGCTCCGGGTGATGTCTGCCCATGCTGCGGGGCTAGCTGGCGGCGTCGCGAGTCATGATCGTGTCGCTGCCGGTCCGGACGCGGTCGATGCGGATCAGCACGGCGATGCCTTTCCTCTCCGGATCCTGCGCCAACTCGAAGAGGTGGACGCCAGCCATGATCTGATCGCGCACGGCGCCGTCACGCAGCACCGTGGCGCGACCGTAGAAACGCCAGTTCAAGCGCGTCTGGGCGTTGCGGTAAAAGATGGCCGCCTGCGGGTTCTCATCGAGGTTGCGGAGCGTCTCGCCCTTCACTCGCTCCCAGAACGCCAGATGCTCGTGGTCGTAGACGAAGACGCTGCCGCGATATGAGAGGTCGGGCATCCCCTGGGCTGAGGCGGTGGCAACGATGCACGGCATACGGTCTTCGAGGGCGCGCTTGAGCGCCTCGGTCATCTCGTCTGTCAG
The DNA here is from genome assembly GCA_964458665.1 of uncultured Dehalococcoidia bacterium. GTDB lineage: Bacteria > Chloroflexota > Dehalococcoidia > DSTF01 > JACRBR01 > JANXYW01. The sequence continues at coordinate 71,979 of CAYWOO010000192.1, read as the reverse complement.
TTCGATTGGCATGCGTCCACTATCACAGATCTGTCGTCGTCGAACACGGGGAGCCGTCGCCCTTGCGAGCGGATGCCATTACCCTTTCCAGCGATGACGCCAGAGCAGATCGCGGAGCGGGAGCGGCAGCTGCGGGGGAGCTGGTGGCGGCGGCGGATGCTGTCGGTGCCGGGGCAGATGCTGGCGAACACGCCGGTCTACACGCTGACGCGCGAGATGCTGATGCAGGCGGACCACCGCGTGCTGGAGATCGGCTGCGCGGAGGGGAGCCGGCTGCTGCTGTTCGACCAGAAGCTCCGCTTCCAGCACGCGCCCGTCGCTGGCGTCGAGCCGTCGCCGGCGCTGGCGCGGCGAGCGGGGCGGGCGTTTCGTAACGCCGCGCGGCCGCTGAGCGCGGTGCTGGCCGACCCGGCCGCGCTGCCGTTCGCGGACGGCGTGTTTGAGGTCGCATTCTGCGACGACCTGCTGCGATTCCTCGACGTGCGCGGCGCGCAGTCGGTGCTGCGCGAGGCCGCTCGTGTGCTGCGGCCGGGCGCGCTGCTGCTGGCGTGGGATCTTGCGCCGCCTGCCGGGCGATTCCGCTGGTGGCAGCGATTCTGGTTGCGCGCGTACGGTGGCCGCATCGCCAGCGAAACGAGCCTGATGTCGCTGGCCGAACGCAGCGGCTTCGACTACACGCGACCGGCGCATCTGCGCCCGTTCTTCTGGCCGCCGGTGCCGCGTGCGTCGTTCATCGCGAGTGTGCTGCCGCCGGGCTGGCGGCGGGAGGGCGACAATATCTTTCCGCCGGAGGGTGCGCCGGGGTAGCGACGCAAGGGCGAACGAGGACGGGCGGGGCGCCCGCCTCCATTTTGTTCGGCCGTCACGAACCCTTCTGCGCGGGCGCGGGCACGCCACCGCGTGCCCCTACGACGTTGCGCTGTACAGCCGGTGCTCCGCGATGTAGCGGGCGACTGCTGGCGGGACCATCGCCGACACATCGGCACCTGCCGCTGCACGGGCGCGGATATCCGTTGACGAGATCTCCGTCGGTGGCATGTCGAAGCGAACGATGCGCGTCGCGAGCTGCGGGATCGCCGCGATCGCTGCTTCGAGCTCGTGGCCGCTGCGTTCCGCGACAGCGAGTATGGCGTGCTGGACGATGCGGGCGGGGTCGTGCCACGTCGGCAGGTCGGCGAGGGCGTCGGCGCCGACGATGAAGTAGAACTCGTCGTCCAGGCGTTCGGCGGCGAGTGCTTCCAATGTGTCGGCGGTGTACGTGGGGCCGGGGTGGCGTAGTTCGATATCGCTGATGCCGAGCTGCGCGTGATCGGTGATCGCGAGCATGAGCATCGCGAGGCGATATTCGCCGGGCGTGATGGTGCGGTGGGCTTTGCGCCAGGGTTCGCCGGCGGGAACGAAGAGCACGAGATCGAGCGCGAGCTGCGAGCGCGCCGCCTCCGCCAGGATCAGGTGGCCGTTGTGGACAGGGTCGAAGGTGCCGCCGAGGACGCCGAGTTTCATGGCGCGTTTTCACCACAGAGCCACAGAGGCACAGAGAGTTGTAGGTTCTGTTTCGCGTGTGGGTCTAGCGCGGCGGGTCGGGAGGTGACGGGCGGGGCGCCCGCGCTCCATTTCCGGTCTCGGATCATTCTTCCCATTTGAGCTCGATGTCTCCGAAGCGTACGGGGTCGCCTTCGCGGGCGCCCGCGCGGCGCAGCGCGCCGACGACGCCCATGCGGCCGAGGCGGCGCATCACTTCCGCGCGCGATTCGTCCGATTGCAGTGCGAGCATTTCGACCAGCACGACGGGCTGGTTGCCGATGACGCGATAGGCTTCGTTTTCGCGCTCGATGGTGAATCCGGGGCCGCGTTGCTGCGGCCGCAGGACTTCTACGTCGTCGTCCGGCTGGGGCTTGGGCTCCTCCTCGCGGATGCGCTCGAGCCGCTCGAACGCCATCTTCGCCAGATCGGCCGTGCCCAGGCGCGCGGCGGCCGACATGAAGGCGTACGGGCGGCCGAGGCGTTCGGCAAGGGCTTCGAGCTCCGACCGTCGCGCCTCGGCTTCCGGAATGTCCATCTTGTTGAAAGCGATGATCTGCGGGCGCGCGCTCAGATCGACCGCGTAGGATCGCAGCTCGTTGTCGATGACATCAATGTCGTGCGCGGGATCCGGCTGCGCCGCGTCGACAATATGGATGAGCAGCCGCGTCCGCTCGACGTGGCGCAGGAACTCGAGCCCGAGCCCGGCACCCGTGTGCGCGCCTTCGATGAGGCCCGGGATATCGGCCATCACATACGAGTCGTAGCCCGCCTCGACCACGCCCAGGTTCGGTTCCAATGTCGTGAACGGATAGTCGGCGATCTTCGGCGTGGCACGCGAAACCGCCGCCAGCAACGTCGACTTACCGGCGTTCGGCAGGCCGACAAGCCCGACATCGGAGATCAGCTTGAGGTCGAGGTCGAGTCGCAGGCTCTCGCCGCGCTGTCCCGTCTCGGAGATGTGCGGCGCCTGGTTGGCGGGCGAGGCGAAATGCTGGTTGCCGCGGCCGCCGCGGCCGGCGTGCACGATGACCAGCCGCTCGCCAGCTTCGATCAGGTCACCGATAATCTCGCCGGTCTCCGCGTTTCGCACGATGGTACCCGCCGGCACGCGCAGCTCCAGGTCGGCGCCGTTTCGCCCGTGCTTCTTGTTCGACGCGCCGTTACCGCCGCGCTCAGCCTTGTACTGCTTCTGGTAACGGAACGCGCCCAACCCGTTCACGCCATGGTCGGCGATGAGCACGATGTTGCCACCGCGGCCGCCGTCGCCCCCATCGGGGCCGCCACGCGGCACGAACTTCTCCCGGTGGAAGGCGATGAGGCCATGTCCACCATCCCCCGCCATTGCCTGGATGGTCACGCGATCGATCACTGCTGGCTCTCTCTCGGGACTCTGATCATCCTCATTATAGGTGGGTTGGAAGCGTGGGATCGGGGGAATTTGAATCTAGGCATAACAGGATAACCGGACCGACGCTTTACATATGTTAAGTAGATAGCTCAGATCGGGTTGCTTCTGTGGGGTAGAATATCCCGGTGCCTGACTGCGGATGCGGTCCGAGGGTCTGATACTCCACTGAGGATCTTCGTTGGGTGGGCGGCGAGACGCATAGCCGTCAGTAGTAGGAGGCAGGGAGCATCAGGGGCACGCTCAGCCCGCGCTCGTTCAAGGACTCAAGAGCGCGATTCACCACCGGCAGGCCGTCGCTCCATTTCGGACGCGACGGTGCTCGTAGGAAGCACAGGCCTTATACCCACGGCCTTGTGCTCGTGATCATCTTTCTCGCGGTAGGCTATGCAACGCTCACGGGCGGAACGTTCCGTTCGAAGTCGCATGCCTTCGCGGCACCGATCACGGGACTCACCCTGCCTGGCGTAAGTTCGAGCATCCCTGCCGCTGACCAATCGGTCCTACGGCCTTCGTTGGCGAATCGCACAGCGAACATCTCAGCCCCGGTGGATAGTAAGCACCGCGACGTCGCCGACCAACTCGCCCGGATCTACGCGACGCCCACTGCCGAGCCTTCACCGACCGCTGAGGATCCCTTGTTGCGTGCCGCCGCGGTAGCGCCGCCACCGCCGGAACCCAAACTCGAAGAGACGTACATCGTGAGGGACGGGGACAACGTCTCGAAGATCGCCGCTCAGTTCGGCCTGAGCGTAGAGGCGATCATCGACAACAACCCGGAAATTCCGAATTCGGACTTCCTGACGCTGGGCCAACAGGTGCTCATCCCACCGGGAGAGGGCATCCTGCACAACGTCCACCTGAACGACACGATCAGCGACATCGCCGACGCGTACGGCGTAGAGATGGCGGCAATCATCTCGTACGCGCCGAACCATCTCTCGTCGCCGGACACGATCGCTGAGAACAAGCTGGTATTCGTGCCCGGCGGCAAGAAGGCCGCCCCGGTGGCGGTGCCGCTGCCAGAGGCCGGCAGCGGCTCCAGTGATTCCGGCTCAAGCGCGAGCGGCGGGATCGTGGCCGGCGGCGCCAATTCGGACCACGGGTTGATCTGGCCGATGGGCGGGCCGATATCCAGCGGGTACGGCTCCTCGCACCCGCTCGGTATCGATATCGACGGCTACAACTCGTCCGGCGGTCCGGTTGCCGCCGCGACCAGCGGCACAGTCGTATTCGCCGGCGGTAACGCCTGCTGCTCGTACGGCCTCTACGTCGTGGTGGTGAGCCCCGGCGGCATCGAAACGCTCTATGCGCACCTCAGTTCGATCGTCGTTTCGCAGGGACAGACGGTGGCGCAAGGCGAGGAGTTGGGCGTCGTCGGATCGTCCGGATACTCGACGGGCATGCACTTGCACTTCGAGGTCATCGACAACGGCACGCGCGTCAACCCCGTGTCGTACCTGCCGTAGCGGCCACTGCTCATTGAAGGAAGAAAGCCCGGATAGCGTCCGGGCTTTTCTTTTTCGCCACAGAGGACACGGAGGCTGGTTGGGGTGGTATGAGGTAAACGGCCTCGACATCGCGGCTGGCGGGTTGGTACGAGCGGCGTGCGTCGTATGACGCGGGTTGAATGCCCGCGCTCCGGGCCAGTTCGGCGCTTAGCGTTTGTAGTCCAGAATGAGGACCTGCGTCTCCTCGGGCAGCGAGCTGCGGGTGACGGCGATCTTGGCGTGGGTCTCGCTGGACTTGGCGCCCATCTCCTTCAGGAATCGGTCGATCGGGTCGAGTGGGCGCTTCTCGATGTCCGTCTTGAAGTGCATGGGAATGACCAGTTTCGGCTCGAGGAGGCTCACCGTCTCGGCCGCAGGCGGCGCATCCAGCGCATTGCCGCCGCCTACCGGGACGAGCAGAATGTCGATGTTGCCGATCTGCTCCACCTGGTCCGACGTTGGCACATGGCCGATGCCGCCGAGATGACAGATCCGCAGATCCTCCAGCTCGATAACAAACGCGACGTTGCGGCCGGCGCCCGCGGCCTTCTCTTTGTCTCGATACGTGGTGACGCCGACGACGGACGCGCCGGCGATCTCGAACTCGCCCGGGCCGTCGATGACGCGCGGGTCGCCGGCGACGCCAGCGACGTAGTTGTGCGAGGGGTCATCGATGCTGACCGTCACGAGGTCGCCGGTCGGGCGGCCCAGGCTGTAGCCGGTGGTCTTGTCGCACGGATCGGTAACGACAGTGGCTTCCTTCGCACGGATGCGGAAGCAGCAGTGTCCAAGCCAGGTGATTTCCATGCGGAGAGGGTAGCGAGTTTGGGGCGGCGGAACCACAGACGTACGACATCAAACGCGTGCTGCCCACCGATGCCTCGCTGCATGCCCGACTCCCCGCGCATATAACGACAGCCCGTGCCACCTAGCGTCTGGTTGCCGAAACGAGCACGCGACTTCGGTACGGCTGTATCTGCAGCGTGAGCGCCACCTCGCCAAGCAGCGAGGAATACGCCGCGACGCCCATCTCGTCTCCAAGCGACGTCTTCGCATCGGCGATGCCCTGATACGCCGCCGTCAGTCGTTCGCGCCAGCCCGGCGTCTCGGCGTAGCTCGATACATCGAAGCCTGCCCGTTCGAGCAACGGTCGATAGTCACCGACCGGGTCCGTGCCGAGCACAGGAAGACCGGCCACTCGCGCTGCGTCGAATTCGAAGCACGCGAAGACGAGTCGTCCACCGGGGCGGAGGATGCGCGCGGCCTCGTTCAGCGCCGCCTGTTTGTCCGGCGCGTACTGCAGCGCGTCACAGCTCATCGCGCCCTTGAACGCGCAGCCTTCAGGCCAGTCTCTGCAAATGTGCCACCGGAGAACTGCGCGACGCCCGACAGCCCCAACCCGGCTGCGGGTTCGCGCGCGCCGGCCACCGCCACCGACGACAGATCGATGCCCGTGAGCTGCGCCCCCGTCTCGCGAGCAACCCACAGCCCCGGTCCCCCCAAGCCGCAAGCCAGATCAACAAACGCCGAGTTGGCATCGAGCCGCAACTCGCTCGCGATCGTGCCGAGCTCTGCAAGCGTGACGAAGCTGATGTGCTCGAACCCCGCCGGATAGTCATCCCCGAGAGCGTGCTCGCGCCAGATGCGCGCCAAGGTGGGACTCTTCGGAATGGCCGCATACACGGCGTTGTAGCCCGCCGCAACGCGCTGTTGATCATCGTTGTCCATCGCACTCTCCCCGCGTCGCGACTAGAGATAGCGAGAGCCGCAGCAATCCCGCGCACAAAGCGACCCGCAAAATGGAGCGCGGGCGCCCCGCCTGTCGTCCCCTCTCCGCGAGATCCGCGCGATCTGCGGTTCCACCACCCCTAGTCCACTAACGCCTCGATGATCTGCTCCACGATCGCATCCGCCTTCGCGCGCATCTCATCGTCCGTCGCGTCCTGGATCGGATGCGGCACGAAGATACGGCGCACCTCGGGCAGCCCGAGCGCGACCGCCTGCGCGTCCGCGGCCTCGACGAACTCCGACGACGCGATGAACACCGTGGGCCTGCTATTGATTTCGAACCAGACGCTGTCGTGCACACTGCACGTTGTGCAGGAGCCTCAATCGGCAAGCGCTTCGATAACGAAGCCGCACTCCTTTGCGATCTGGCGGCGCAGCTCATCCGGCGCCGGCTTTGTGAACGTCGGCTTGCGATACCGCTTGAGCTCCACGCCAGGCAGCCGGTCGGCCAACCGCACCTGCAACCGATCGATCAGCACGTTCCCCCGCGGCTTGCCGATATCCAGCAGCGCTACGGTGCCAGTGATCGATTCCGGCCGCGCCGTCAGCGCCCGGCGCACCGGCACCCGCTCGTCCGTCGGGTCGAGGATGATAGTTGTCATCGTGTTCTCCGTTTCGTTCGCGTCACGTCGTGCGCTAAACCTACGCCCGCATCGGGTGCGAACGCAACTACCAATTCGCACGCCGCGGGCGGCCACGCAGGGCCGCCTCAACGGCTTATCCTCAGTGCTCTCTGCGGGCCCCGCGGCGAACCCCAATCCTCCTCTGTGCTCTCCGCGGCTCCGCGGTGAACCGTCAGCCCTCGATCTTGCGACTCACAGGGTTCGACCCGATCGGCGCCAGCACCCAGCCGCCGTACGCTGTCGAGAACTTGCCCGCTTCGCTGCCGGCGACGGCGATGTGAATGTACTCTGGCGCGCGGAACTTCGGCACGAGCGTCGCAAGCTGTGCCTCCGTCGGGCCCGCCGCGCCGTACCAGCTTCGCTGGTGCCCCTCGCCGCTTTCGTCATCGCCGAGCAGGTCCCGCATGGGTCGCGACGTGATCTGCTGAATGCGCGCGCGTAGATCGGCCTTCGTCCAGCCGTCGCGAGCGAGCGTGTCGGCGTGCTCCGGACAGATCACCAGCAAGATGTCGCCCTGGTTGTGGCTCTTCGGGTGCCAGAACGCTTCCAGCCCCAGGCCGATGCTGCCGCCCAGCGCGTGCGCCGTGCGCGACACCTGGTCGGCGATCTGATGCGGCCCCTCCGTCGCGATCACGGTGACAACGTTCTCGTCCGCGCGAAAGCCGCGCTCGACGTGCAGCGGCTCCCATGGGCTGCGCTCCTCCCATTCGGCGAAGCACGACGTGATGCGCCCCGGCCAGCCCAACGTCGGCCGCTCGGTGCCGGACGGCTTCGCGCCACCGACGTTGCGCAGCACGAGCTTCAGCGCGCGCCCGATCGTCGAGTTGGCGCGGTTGCCCTGGCCGAGCGCGTTCAGCCCCATGTTCATGCCGATGCGGTGGCGGATCGGCCCGTTCACGACCAGAGTCGGCGTCGCACCCCACGTCGTGGAGTTGACGCCGTGGATGTTGAACTCATCGGTGCACACGGCTTCCAGCGCGGCGATGACGACGGGCAGATACTCCGGCGTGCAGCCCGCCATCACCGCGTTCACGGCGACCTTCTCGACCGTCGCCGGCGCCATGTTCGGCGGCACGATCGCCACGACGTCCTGGGCGGCGCGCTTCGTGCCGGCCAGCATGTGCAGCACGCGCTCCGGCGTCGGCGGCACCACAGGCAGCCCATCCGTCAGCCCCTGGTCGAACATGAACTCGAACACATCGTCCGAGTCCGCGATCTCGATGCGACGCGCCCGCAGCGGGCTCCCCGACGACTCGGCGAGCAGTCGCTCAGCAATCGCCGGATCGACGAATTTCGATCCGCAACCCGGCCGCATCTCCGGATACGACGACCAGTCGATCTCTGGCGTCGCGACGCCGCTGATCGCAGCAAGCTCGCCGTACAGTTCTTGCCAGTCCGACCTCCCAAACCCAACGAACCGGCGCAGCTCCGTGCCCGTGCCGTCCGCGAGGATGATCGTCGGTACCGTATCGAGGTCGTGCGCGAACGAAACCGCCAGCGCGGAATCGTCCAGCAGCGGCATCGTAAGACCGTGCGCTTTAGCCACCGCTACACGAGCCGCCGCGTCGTCCTGGGAGATCGCCCACACATCGATCGCCCGGCCGAACGCGCGATGCGCCGCCTCAATCAACGGCAGCGTCAGTACGCACGTCGGGCAGTCCTGCTTCACAAAGCAGAGCAACGCATGCCGTCCCGCAGGAAACGCACGCGCGGCGCCGGCAGCATCAGCAAGCGAAAAGTGCGGAAGCGAATCAGCCATCGTGTGCGACACCGTAGCAAGCGCGCGCGGCATCAGCCAACCGGCGGCTCGACCAGTGCGGCCGACACTCAGAATGGAGCGCGGGCGCCCCGCCCGTCTCGTCAGGCGGCCAGCGTAAGTTCAAGCATCGACGCCCGATCACAAGACGCGAAGCGTGGTGGCATAGCCGTCCTCGGCTGTGAGTCCGGCGCCGGATCGACGCAGTACACCTGCACGTCCGGGCGCATGGCGTCGTCCCCCTCTCCGCCGGCCTGCTCGCCGCAGGAGAGGCGGAGAGGGTCGGGGTGAGGTTTCCCTCCTACCCCAACAACTCCCGCGACGCCATATCGACGAGCGCCGCTGCTGTTGCGTCCACCGACATCCCAGACCGCCCGTGCAGCTGATCGAACGTCTCGAAGCTCGTCACGAACAGCAGCGTGTCCAGCGCTGCACGCCTGGAGCAGCCCGCCCGCAGACAGCCGCCGTCGTTGAGGCGGCCCGTCAGATTCGTGATATGCCCGCGCCGCACGCCTTCCTTGATCGCGTCGATCGCTGCCAACTCTGCATCCACCAGCGCCAACGCCTTTGCCTGCGCGAACAGTATGTGGCCCCCCGCCCAGAACCGGCACGATGCTCGGATCGTCCGCCGCATCGCCTGCACCGGATCGCGAAGCTGCAACGCCTTCCGTACTTCGCGCACGTCTGCGCGGTCCAGGGCGTCATTCATGACGGCCAGCAGCAACTCCTGGCGCGAACCGAACTGATCGTAGATGGTCGTGCGCGTCGAACCGGCACGCCGCGCGATAGCGTCCAGGCTCGCTTCGCCGATGCCACCTTCTATGATGAGATCGCGCCCCGCATCGATAATGCGCTGCCGCGTGTGCGCTGCCTGCTCCGCGCGCTTGCCCAGCCTGTACGGACGGGTCATGCCCGCCATTCCTCTCTGCCCCCCAACACACGTACGATTCCGCCGCGCCGGCGGTTCGCTCAGCGAGTGCGCTGCTTGCCCCAGCCGTCCCAGTACACGACCTTTTCGGCTGGCAACCGCCGCACCGGACCGAACTCGCCCTTCGGCCGGCCGATCGGGATCAGCGCCATCGTCTCGACGTCGTCAGGGATGCCAAGCAGCGCCTTCACGTCGTCCTCATGCATCTTGTGCAGCGTCGTCAGCGCCGTTCCGAGCCCCAGCGCGCGCGCCGCCAGCATCAGGTTCTGCACGGCCGGATAGATCGATGCGCCCAACGTCGGCCCGATGGCGACCATGTCTTTCTTGATCGTCGCCAGCACCAGCACCGGCACGTCGGCCATGTGGTTCGCCAGGTAGTCGGCGGATCGGAACGTCTTCGCCATGTTCACGTCGGCAAGCATGGCATCCTTCAGCGCGCCGCCGTACATCTTGTTCCACGCCTCCAGGTACCACCCGGCGATCTTCGTTTTCACCTCCGCATCGCGCACCACGACGAAGTTCCACGGCTGCCGGTTGCCGCCGTTCGGCGCCTTCGTCGCCGCATCGAGGATCTTCCACAGCTCCGCATCCGGAATCGGATCGCTGTGCAGCCGCCGCATCGCCCGCTGCGTATTCGCTACCTCAAAGAAATCCATCGCACGTCCTTTCGTACGTTCGCCGAACGTCGATCCCAATACGTTCTCCCTCTCCGCCCGGCGGAGAGGGTCGGGGTGAGGCCCGCCGCCTACAACGCCGCCGACCGCGCTTCAAGAATCCGCTCTTCCGCCACCCACCGCGCGCGCACAGCCCCAATAAGAAACATCGATCCGGTCACGCACACCACATCGCCCTCCGCGGCGTCTGCAATCGCCCGATCCACCGCGCGTTGCGGATGCGCCTCCAACGTCACCGCATCGTCACCAAGCACCTTCTGGAACAGCGCCACCATCCGGGCAGGATCGCCCGCGCGCTCGACCAGCGGTGGCCGTGTCACGGTCACGCGCGCCGCTACAGGCGCCAGCGCGCGCACCATCGATGCCTGATCCTTGTCGTCGAGAATCCCGCACACCAGGTGCAGCCGCCCGCCGCGTCGCGCCATCTCTGCGCGCAATGTGCGCGCCAGATGTTGCGCCTCCACCGGATTGTGCGCGGAATCGAGCAGTACGCGCGGCCCTTCCTGCATGCATTCCAACCGGCCGTTCAACCGGGCCGCCGCCAGCCCGCACCGTATCGTCCGCTCCTGCGCGTCGCCACATGCGCCGAAGGACGCCAGTGCCGCCGCCGCCGCCAGCGCAGCGTTCGTGATCTGATGATCGCCCAGCAGCAATGTCTGCAGCCCGTGCACCGTGCCGAGCGGCGTCCGCACATCGAACGTTACGCCCGCATCACCCGCCGGGTGCCGCGACACGCGGATCTCGCGCCCCAACCGCCATAGCGTCGCGCCCGTCTCCGCGCATCGCGCTTCGATCACCGCCATCGCCTCGCGACGAAGCGAGCCCGCAACGACCATCTCGCGCCCGCGGATCAACGCCGACTTCGCGCGCGCGATCGACTCCAGCGTCCATCCCAGCCGCTCGCGATGCTCGAACTCAACGTTCGTCAACACGGTCACGCGCTTCTCGTCAAAGACGTTGGTGCAATCGGTGCGGCCGCCCAACCCCACTTCGACGACCGCCGCGTCGCACCGCTCGCTCGCGAAGTGCCGCATGCCCGTCGCGAACGCCACCTCCACCAGCGATGGCCGCCCGAAACCGGCGCCATCGAGCACGTCGAGATGCATCTTCCGCACCAGCGGCTCCAGCCCCAGCACCGTATCGGCGAACTCATCCGGCGCGATCAACCGCCCGTCGATGGCGATGCGCTCGATGAACGTCTGCAGATGCGGCGATGTGTACAGCCCCGTCCGCAGACCAGAGGCCTGCAAGATCGCAGCAACCATTGTCGACGTCGAACCCTTACCCGCGCTGCCGCCAACGTGCACGACGGGCATCGCCAGTTGAGGATCGCCGAACTCCGCCAGCACCTGCCGGATACGCGCCTGCAACGCCCGCTCGACAGGCACAATCGGCAGCTCGTGCCACAGCCGCCGCTGCAGATAGTCCACCGCTTCGTGATACCGCTCGAAACTCACCGTGAAGCCTAACGGATCGCCGTCACCAACTATGCAGCGTTTCGCATAACTCTATGGCGTGCGCGATCGGTCGCTGTACGGGCGGACCTGTGTGTCCGCCCTGCTCGTAATGCAGCCGATGACGCACGCACACGTCTTACGTCCGTTCGCGTACGCACGGTCGCCCTCCTCTCCCCGGGCGGAGAGGACCGTCGCGAAGCGCGGAGGTGAGGTCACGCCCGCCGATCCCACAGCTGCCGCGTCAGAAACATCTGCCCCTCATGCTCGCGCAGATGCTCCAGTGCGTGAATCAGCGCCCATCCCGCGGACACCGCCTCGGGCGAGCCGCGCTCCGGTGGCGTCGACGCCGTGCGCAGTTGCATGCCGTCCGGAATACGCTCGACATCCGGCAGGATCGCGTTCCAATCGACGGAAACCGGCTGCGCGAGCAGCGCCGTGCAGTCGCGCGCGATCTCGTCGAAGGTGACCAGCAGCGATGCCGCGTCCGTCGCCACCACTGCGAACTCATCGTCGCGATGTCGATACGGCCGCGGCGCACCAGTGGCTCGCGCCAACCATCCGCGCGTGCTGGCAAGCGAGTGCACGGCGAGCACTGCGATCGAGCTCGTATCATCGCCACCGGGCCGCCAGTTCAGCGCTTCCGGCGACGCGCTCTCGACGCACCCGCGTATCGCCGCGAGCGCCGTCGCCAGCACGCCGCGCGCCGCAAGCACCATCGGATCTTCGTTCGACATCCGTAACCTCCTGCCGTATGACCAGTCCAACTGTCCACGATCGATCACCATAGGGGCGGACTTGTGTGTCCGCCCTGCCCGTACCGCCCGCCGATGCCACCCGCACCCGTGAGAACATCCGGCCACGCACGATATCGTTCGCCACTCCTCTCCGCCGGGCGGAGAGGACCAGCGCGAAGCGCGGAGGTGGGGTCCCGCCGATAGGCCGGGGTGAGGTGCGCGTCCTGGCGCAACGCGCGGAGCTACGCTCCCGGCTCTCGCCGCCGCAGCTCATCCGCATCCGGGCGCTCGAACAACGTCGCCCACAACCGCATCTCCGCCTCATCGATGGCGAACGTTCCCGGCGGCAGGTCGGCGTTGCGCGCCGCCACGCGGGCGATCAGCACGTCCAGCGGCGCGTCCCGCAGATGCAGTTCGCTCCGTGCGCCCACGGCTGCCGCCTTCGCACGCATCTCCTCGCGCTCGCTGCGGGCCCATACGCCGAAATCGAGCACGACGTCGACGCCGAGCGACAGCACGCGCATCGCGACGTCCAACAGCGCCGCCTCAGTGCCACTCCGGATCGCCTCGTCCCGCGGCGCCGCCGGGTCATCGCCGTACAGCCGCTTGATCCACTCGTCCGACGTCAGCCGCAGCGCACCGCGCTGCTCGATCTCTCGCGCCAGCGTCGTTTTTCCTGCGCACGGCAGTCCGCACGTCAGGTGGAGGGTCGCGATCGTGCGCGCGCGCTCGGTCAATTACGCGCGCTCCGGCCGGTACGTCACGGAAACCACGCCGCTTCCGAGCGCCCGCGAATCGGCGAGCGTCAGCGCCACAGGGCTCGCGACGTCGTCGAACAGCCGCATGCCGGAGCCGAGCACGATCGGGTGCACCATCAGCGACAGCTCATCGAGCAGCCCCGCGCACAGCAGCGACCGCACGAGCGTCGGGCTGCCGGGCATCTGGATGTTCTTGCCGGACTGCTGCTTGAGCTTCGTGATCTCCTCGACGAGGTCGCCCGTGACCAGGCTTGAGTTCGCCCACGCGGCGAACCCAGCGTGTTTGAGACGACGTGCTTCGGAACGCCGTTCAGGAACGCCGCCATCGGCGACCCGCTACCCTGTTGCGGCCACAGCTCGGCGAACTGCAGGTACGTGCGCCGGCTCAACAGCACGGCGTCGGCCTGCGCCAGACCAGCGGCGAATATCTCGCCCATCTCGTCATCGAAGCGCCACCAGTCCGACGGCGACTCGACGACGACGTCCAGCGTGATGAACAACCCGGCCACAATCTTGCGCATCGTCACCTCCGTCGTTCAGCCGCTCGTGCGGTTGAGCGCACGACGGCAGAGGCCTCGCGGACTCAACTACTCCCGCCAGCGGACTTCGTACAGTCGCACGGAATCGTCGAAGCCCTTCATCGCGTACTCGCCGCGATCCGAGAACGCGAACGCCTTACCGGAGAGCAAGTGCCGCACCGGTTCCGGGATGAAGATTTCCCCAGCCCCCGCCTTCGCGGCAATGCGCGACGCCAGGATCACCGTCGCACCGAACAGGTCGCCGTCTTCCTCGATCGGCTCCCCGGCGTTCAACCCGATCCGGATCGCGATACGCTCGTCGTTCCCGCGTCCCTCTCCCCCTCTAGGAGAAGGTGGCCCGGAGGGCCGGTCATCGACTCGCCGTGGCGAGGTGAGGGCTCCGTCGAAGGCCCGCTGCAACGCGATCGCGCACTCCATCGCCGACGTGACGCTGCCGAACGACGCCATGAACCCGTCGCCCATCGTCTTCACTTCCGCGCCGCCATGCGCCTTCAGCGTCTCGCGCGTGATCCGTTCGTGCTCGCGCAGCACGTCGCGTCCCTTCGCGTCGCCCAGCCGCCGCATCATCTCCGTGTGGCCGACGATGTCGGTGAAGAGCACCGTTCGGAGGCCGCCGGATGTCGGTGCAGCTGAGTCGATTCCCTGCGGATCTCCTTTCGCGAGGATCTCGTTGAGAAACTTCGGGATCCGGCCAGTGACGAACTCGTCGCCCGAGATCCACGCGGAGGTTCCGTCGAACGAGGCCGACTGGGCGCCGGGGATCGTTGCAGCGATGTGTGTTGTTAACGCACGATGCTCGCGAATCATCTCCGGGCTTGGAGGGCCGAGGTTGTAAAAGGGCAAGCGCCGGCTCGCGAAGAGCGTTGGCGTCCGCACTCGCACGGCGGCTTCACGGGAGTTGTGCGCGTGGATTGCTGCCTCGACGCGGATTAAGTCATCGAGATTCGAAGCTTCACAGACCCATCGCGCGTACCAAGCAGCATTCGCGTGAGCCTCGAGCCCGACGGTCATCACCGCAAAAAGCGACGCGTACGCTTCGTGTCCCAGGCGCAGCGCTGCCTTCAGAATGTCGGTCACGGGCGTCCCCCATCGGGATCCCGCAGCGTCCAGGTTCGCCGCCCAGAGCACGAGCGCGGTCACGCGCTCGGGTTGCGCGGCGGCGTACTCGACGGCAATCTTCGCAGCATGAAACGGGTACAGGAGCGCGGCAGACTCGAGCTGGAAGTGCCGCATCACGGCGTCCAGATCGCGGACATGCGCCGCGACGGAGACGTCCTCGACGCCTCTCGTCGATAATCCCGTGTTTCGGAAGTCGTATCGGATAACCGTAGCCACACGCGCGAGTGCCTCGCAGGCCGCCTGTACGGGAGGAAACTCGAACTCCATCTCGAAGTGCGAAACATACGGACCAGAGAAGTGAAAGATGAGCGGCGGCCCGCTGCCAAACTTCGTGCAGGCGAGGCTCACGCCCTCGTCCGTCGTGACGTATTCAATGCGCGCTTCGATGGTCATGCGTCTCCTGCACCGTACCGATGGCCGACTCTCCGAATGGTAGTCGCCCGGCGCATCATGCCGACAACAGCTCCCCCGCGTTCAGGTCGACGATGATCGAAACAAAACGCTCGAGGACGGTGGCTTGCAGCGCCAGTCCCCGCTCGTTCGAGGCGTCGAGCGTCCCGACGATGATCACCGCGTACTGCCAGCAGAACATCGCCGCCCTGCGGTAGTCGAGCAGGCACTGGTCAAAGCTGTAGTCCTTCACCCCGCGCTCCAGGAGGATGCCGTGATACATGCGGAGGAGATCCATCTCCATCGCCCTGCGGTCCTCCGGCGGCACCGCGCCCGCCATGAAGTAGGCGACATCGAAGGGGCCGCTGCCAAGCGCGATGATCTGCCAGTCGACGACGGCCAGCGGATCGCCACCCTCGGGCGTCGCGAAGAAGAGGTTATCGAGGCGGTAGTCGCCGTGCGTGATCGTCACGGGATGCGCAGCGAGCCGGTCGAGGAGTTTAGGGAGCGCATCGTGAAACTGTTCGCCGATCGCCAACACATCCGCGGGCACCTGCTTCGCCCAGATCTGCTTGAACGGCCCCCAGGCTGCCGCGTAGGCGCCCTGGGCCGCCGCCGAGCGCACGGGATGGTTGAACGGCCACACCCAATCCAGCTCGGCGAGCCGTGGGCTCTCCCACCACGTCGCGTGGAACTTCGCCAGCTCGCGGATCGCCAACTCCGCCTGCGCCCTCGAGCACCCGACGACCTGGTCGCCGACGCGCGCAGGTGCGAGATCCTCCATGAGCAGGATGAAGTCCGTGCTGTCCGCGGCGCGGGCGCTGTGGTAGCGCCGCGGCGTCCGCAGTTCAACCTTGCCCGCGACCTCCTCGTAGAACCGCGTCTCGGTCTCATACATGCGGAACATGTCGGCGATGGCGCGGTTCTCCGGGCCATACGTCGGAAACTTGGCGATCAGCACCGCCGGCGCGCCCGGCTCGGGCTGGTCGTAGTGCAGCTTGACGCGCGCCAGCTGCCCCATGAACCCGGCGCCCGCCGCGATGTCGGGCTCCATATCGAACGACGTGACGCTCGACTTCGTGATCGTCGCCGTCCCGCGAAGCGCGGCGGTCAGCCATTCCGCGGTGACGTCAGCCGGCGTACGGGGAATCGTAATGTCAGCCATTGCCCTCAACCTCCCAGGTTCTCTGTCCGCGATTCACATGCTCTTCAGCGGCCCGTGATGGGAGCCTGATCGGAACACTCGCCGATCCAAGGCGCACGGTCAATGTCCGTTCCGCGAAAGAGACCAGGGCCACGTAGGCGCGCCGTTCGAGCCGGTCGCCCCGGCACCAAGGATAGTCTGAAAAACGAAATGCATGGTGGGCCCTCACGGACTCGAACCCTGGACCGACGGATTAGAAGTTTCACGCTTCAATTCGTGTCCGATGGTCACCCGAATCTGCCGCGATCACGAACTCCCACGACTTACAAACCAATCCGGTGCTCATGCCCGCCGGGCATCTGATGACGATTGTGCGAACGTGACCCTGAGAGATCCAGTCGAAGCTGTCGGTCGGTCCGTCGTCGCGTGATCGATCATTCCCGCCAACGTACATCCCACAGCCGCACGCCTTCATCGAAGCCCTTCGGCACGAACTCACCGCGATCGCCGAACACGAATCCCTTCCCCGACAGCAATCCGCGCACGGTGTCCGGTACGAGGATCTCGCCGGCGCCCGCCTTCGCTGCGATGCGTGACGCGAGGATGACAGTCGCGCCGAAGAGATCCCCGTCTTCTTCGATGGGCTCGCCGGCGTTGAGGCCGACGCGGACGTGCAGCGGTTCCGGCATTGAATCTGTGTGCGCAGCGAACGCTCGCTGGAGCGCGATCGCGCACTCCATTGCCGACGTCACGCTGCCGAACGACGCCATGAATCCGTCGCCCATCGTTTTCACTTCCGCGCCGCCGTGCTGCTTCAGCGTTTCGCGCGTGATGCGCTCATGTTCGCGCAGCACGTCACGCCCCTTCGCGTCGCCGAGGCGCTGCATCATCTCGGTGTGGCCGACGATGTCGGTGAACAGCACCGTGCGCGTACCGGTGGGAGTTGTCGGCGCTGGCGCCGCGGCACCAGGATCGTCTTCGGCCAGGAACTGCTCCACCGCAGGGCCGTCTCGCGCGAAGCCGCCCGCTTCCATGACGACGCGTGCGTCACGGATGCGCCCTCCCAGCTGGCGAAGCATGTCGCCGCTCGGCACGGGCATGTCATCGCGGCCGATCACGAGCGTACGGGCCTGGATCTTGTCGACGAACATGTTCGCGTTGAACGTCGGTGAAGCGGCCGCATACATGCGGCACATCTCCTCGGTTGTCGCGCCGGCGAAGAGCTTCATCAGGCGCGCGCCCTCGCTCAACCAGCCATTTGTCGCGACCATCAACATCATGTAGGACTCGTAGTCCTCACGCAGGAGCAACCCCAGTGCCCGCATGCGGGGGATGCGCCCCATCTCCGCGGCGCGCGCGTACGTCTCCCGGAGTACAAGGCTGGCGACACGATCGGGATGCTCGGCCGCGTACTTCATGACGAGCGGGCCGGTCATGGCCATCGCCATCAGCGAGAACCGCGGCCAATCGAGCCGCTCGATCACGGCGTAAAGATCCAGCTCGAGGGCGTCCATGGAGACGTCTTCGACATTTCTCTCGGAGATGCCGCATCCGCGAAAGTCGAACCATGCCACCGGCCGCGCGTCTCGCGAAACGCCGCCGATGGTCGTCAAGCCGAACTCTTCCCAGTAGGACGGTCGCACGTCGGTAAAGGGTGCGCCCATGCAGATGACCGGGATGCCCGGACCGCTGCCATCAACGACGTACGCGATTTGGACGCCATCGGAGGTCGTGCAGTAGCGGACCTGGGGATCTGTCGTGCTCATTCGGCGCCTCGCACCGCGTACACCCGCACCGGCTCCCCCACGCCCTTCATCTCCTGCTCCCCGCGATCCTCGAACTCGACGCCCGCAGACGTTCGTGCCAGCTCGCGCACGGTTCCCGACACGAGCACCTCACCCGGCGCCGAGAGCCCGCAGATGCGCGAGGCGATGTTGACGGCGCCGCCGTAGACGTTGCCCGCTTCGTGGATCACGTCACCGGCATGGAGGCCGACATGGAGCTGCAGTTCGCTCTCTGCGCTGAGTTCGATGCAGCGCCGGGCGGCGGCGATCGCCAGCGACGCCGACGTGAACACGCCCATGACGCCATCGCCCAGCACCTTACCCTCGACCGGCGTGCCGCCCGCCTCCTGCATCGCCGCGCGCATCCCTTCGTCGAGCGCGCGCGACGCCGTGCGGAACACCGTGTCGCCCAGCCGCTCCGTCAGTGCGGTTGAGTCGACGATGTCGGTGAAGAGGACCACGACCATGCCGGAAGGGGCGGCGATAGGCGCGCTCGCAGTCGGCGCAGCGGCTGTCTCGACGGACGGCGCGTGCTCACGAAGGAACGCGACTACCGTGGCGTAGTCGCGTTCGTCCCAGCCCGCCCAGCGCGACACAACACGCATCAATCGCGCGCCCGGAATCGCCGCCGCGAGCTCGCGAGAATGCTCGAACGAAGCTTGGACTGCACCGGTCGCTACGATGAGCGTTGAAACGGCGATCGCCGAAAGTTCCGCCGACACATCCATCTGACGTCCGACCTGCCGGTGCGCCAGGAACGCATCCGGGTCCCACGTCTCCCGTATCAGTGCTCCGATTGCCCGCGCCGACAGCGGATCGTCGTCGTCAGCGCGGGCGCGGGTCCCAATCATGTTTGTGACGATGGGCCACTGCTCGGCCGTCACGACACCGAGCGCATCGATTATCTGTCCCATCGGATTCTCGCGATAGAACTGCCCACCTCTCGCGTATGAATCCGCGACGACAAGACACGTGACGCGCTCACGATGCCGCGCCGTGTACGCCATTGCGGTCAGTCCGCTGAACCCTCCGCCGTACAGCGCGAACGTCTCCGCGCCAACGGCACGCACCACAGCATCGAGATCCAGAAGGCGCGCATCCAGGTCGGACTCGCGGCGTTCGCGCCCGGATAGGCCCATGCCTCGGTGGTCGTATTGCGCCAGTGTGAACCGCCCGGCGATCGCGTTGCACAGCAGCCGATGGCCCGGAAATACGCGCTGCCGTCCGGAAAAGGAATATACCGTCGGCGGCATGATCACCACCGGGCCCGCGCCCATCGTCGCGTAGGCGATGCTGGCGCCATCTGAGGTCGTGCAGTAGCGGATCTGCGGTTCCATGCTCACTCCCGCCACCGCACTTCGTACACCCGCACGGCGTCGTCGATGCCCTTGAGCGCCTGTTCGCCGCGATCCTCGAACTCCACACCCGCCGACGTGCGCGCGAGACCGCGCACGGTGTCCGACACGAGCACCTGACCTGGAGCCGACAGCCCGCAGATGCGCGACGCGATGTTGACGGCGCCGCCATAGACGTTGCCCGCTTCGTGGATCACGTCACCGGCGTGGAGGCCGACGTGCAGCCGCAATTCGCTCGCGGCGCTCAGTTCGATGCAGCGCCGGGCGGCGTCGATCGCCTGCGACGCCGACGTGAACACCCCCATAACGCCATCGCCGAGCACCTTGCCCTCCACCGGCGTGCCGCCTGACTCTCGCATCGCTGCGCGCATCCCTTCGTCGAGCGCCCGCGATGCCGTGCGGAACACCGTGTCGCCCAGCCTCTCCGTCAGTGCCGTGGAGTCAACGATGTCGGTGAAGAGAACGACGGCCATACCCGAGGGCGCGGCGGGGGCGCTCGTGGTGGGCGTGGATAGCCCGAGGAACGCCAGTCCCGCGTCGATTCCACTCTCGGAGAATTGCCGAAATTGCGCCCCCGGGATCTTCGCGGCAGCACGCTGGCTGGCGCGGACGGGGATGACGTCCTTTTCTCCCGTCAGAACAAGCGTCGGTTGGCGTACCCGCGCAAGGCGGTCGCCCAGATCTGTGGCCTCCTCCAATCTCTTGTACAGAAGGCCCGCGGAGGGATCTGCCCAGAGAGTAGCGGCCTTTGCCAGCAGGTCGGCCGCGGGGGTGACCGCTGTCGATATCTTCAGGACGAGAAACGCGGCCGCTACGTAGGAAGGCCAGTCTGCCTCCGCGAGCGCCATGCCCGTCTTGGCGTACGGCGTGTCCGCCGCGTCGCGCATACTTTGGAACGGCGACCTAAGAACAAGATGTGTAACTCGATTGGGATGTTCGGTTGCAAGGTGGAGGGCCGTCGATAACGCCAATAAGTTCCCCCAACACCACACGGCAAATTGGTCGACCTGCGCGGCATTGATTACGGCTTCGGCATCCATCAGCAGCGTCGCGGCAGACACGTCCGTAACGTCGCGTTCGGACATCCCAGTTCCTCGCGTATCGAACCAGATCAAGCGGCAGGAGCGCGCCAGCTGGCCAAAGAAGTGTTCGTAGATCGCGGGCAGCTCTTGCACATGCGTTAACGGCGTTGGGCCGCACAGCAGCAGCGGCGGCCCCTGGCCCATCTCCGCCCAGGCGATGCTGACACCGTCGCTTGTCGTGCAGTAGCGAATCTGCGGTTCCATAGCGCAAAGGGTACCGCCTCGGGACGCCGAGAGGCGAAGAAAGGGCGGCCACGCGGGGCCGCCCCTACAACCTACATCGTGATAACCGCGCGGTTCACCTTCGTCGTCGAGCCCTCGCGCGCCCACTCGCTGTTCTCGAACGCGCTGTTGATGTCGGCCAGCGCGAACTTGTGCGAGACGACGTCCTCGTGCGGGTACTTGTTCTTCGTCCGCACCAGGAAGTCGAGCGCCTCCGGGATCACCCACGGGTCGTACATGATCACGCCCTGGATGCGCTTCGAGCCCCAGACGAGCTGCGACGGATCGATCGCCACCGTGCGCCCAAACGAGATGTTGCCGATCTCGAGCATCACGCCGCCCTCACGGAGCATCTGCAGCCCCTCCGGAATGACGTCCGGCACGCCGACGACCTCGACGACGATGTCCGCGCCGCGGTTGCCCGTGAGCTGCCGCACCTTTGCGATGCGCTCCATCGGCTGCAGCTGGCTGATGTCGATGGTCGCGTCCGCACCGAACTTCTTCGCCAGCTCGAGCCTGTTGGCGATGCCGTCGATGACGATCACGGCGTCTGCGCCCATCTCCTTCGCCACGGCGACGGCATTCAGCCCGAGGCCGCCCGCGCCCTGGATGACGACGGTGTCGCCGTAGCGCATGCCGACCTTCTGCAGTCCGTACGTCACCTGCGAGAGCGCGCAGTTCACGGGCGTCGCCATCTCGTCGGTCACCTCGTCCGGCACCTTGAAGATCCAGCCGCCCGGCTTCAGGTAGTAGTACTCGCCGTACGCGCCGCTGAACTTGCTCACCGGCCCCGCGCCCATCGTCATCAGCTTGTTCGGGCACGTGGCGAACTCGCCCTTGTTGCACTGATAGCAGCGGTGGCACGGATAGAAGTAGCTGTACGCGACGCGATCGCCTTCCTTCAACGGCCGCCCCAGCGAGTCGGTAGTGATGCTCGAACCGAGCGAGTGGACGCGACCCGTCATCTCGTGCCCCGCGACGCTGCCGGCCATCGCGGCGAACAGCGGCGAATCGCCGCGCCAGATGTGCAGGTCCGATCCGCAGATGCCGCCCATCGATACCTTGATGACGATCCCGCCCGGCTCGGGCGTCGGCACCTCGAACTCCTGGATCTCGTACCCCTTGCCCGGCTCCAGCAGCACCGCAGCCTTACCCGTCGCCATGATCAACGTCCCTTTCCACGCGCGAGGCGCGTCCGTGTAGCGAGTTCGTAGCTGATCTTATCGCCGCACCCCGCAGAGTCAACGAGCCAGTCGGCCTGATCTCGCGAGAGACTGCGCACCATCGTCATCCACTACCGTAGCGCGGGCTTTTCAGCCCGCGCGTCGCTCGATTGCTTGCTGACGGGCGAATGGAGCGCGTCCTGTTCGCACCGACGCATCAAACCCGAAACAGCTCTCCAGACGAGAGCACTCTCCGCGTCGCGGAGAGGGCGCGGCCGACGGCCGGGGTGAGGTGCGCGCAGCGCCGCACGCCGCTAATCCAGGACAGCCGCCCAATCTCTGATGTACTCCCCCTCGAACCGAGAGCCCTCTCCGCGTCGCGGAGAGGGCGCGGCCGACGGCCGGGGTGAGGTGCGCGCAGCGCCGCACGCCCCCTCATCGAGCACGACCGCCCGATCTCTAATGCACTCCCCCCGAACCGAGAGCCCTCTCAGCGTCGCGGAGAGGGCGCGGCCGACGGCCGGGGTGAGGTGCGCGAAGCCCCGCGCGCCGCCACGTTCCAACACTACCGGTCGACCTTGGCAGCACCCCCCGAACCGAGAGCCCTCTCCGCGTCGCGGAGAGGGCGCGCCCGACGGGTGGGGTGAGGTGCGCGCAGCGCCGCACGCCCCCTCATCGAGCACGACCGCCCGATCTCTAATGCACTCCCCCCGAACCGAGAGCCCTCTCCGCGTCGCGGGGAGGGCGCGCCCGACGGCCGCGGTGAGGTGCGCGAAGCGCCGGAGAACTACCTACTACCAACTACAAACCACGAACTCCCATTGACGAACGCCCGTTCTACACCTATACTCCCAACCCGTACGGTTGTTCGTAACGGAGACGCACGGATGCCACTCGAACAGGCGCTGCACGCCCTTCGATCCGACCCCGAACTCCGCCGCAGCCCCGACGGGCGATCGGGCTTCGTCGAGTGGCGCGAGCTTCCGGCCGTCGACGCCCGTTACGGCGACTTCCCGTCCGCTACCGACCAGCGCCTCATCGCCGCCCTCGCCCGCCGCGGCATCGACCGCCTGTACACGCATCAGGCCGATGCGCTCGCCGCTGTACTACGTCGCGAGAACGTCGTCGTCGTCACGCCGACCGCCTCCGGCAAGACGCTCTGCTACAACCTGCCCGTCGTCCAGACGATCCTCGACGACCCGGACGCCCGCGCGCTCTACCTCTTCCCCACGAAGGCGCTTGCGCAGGACCAGATGCAGGAGCTGCACGCGCTCGTCTCGGACCTCGGCGTCGGAATTGGCACGTACACGTACGACGGCGATACGCCAGGTGACGCGCGCCGGAAGGTGCGCGAGGCCGGCCACGTTGTCGTCACGAACCCCGACATGCTCCACACCGGCATCCTGCCCCACCACACGAAGTGGGTGAAGCTGTTCGAGAACCTCCGCTACGTCGTCATCGACGAGCTGCACCAGTATCGCGGCGTCTTCGGCAGCCACGTCGCCAACGTCATTCGCAGGTTGCACCGCGTCTGCCGCTTCTACGGCTCCGACCCGATCTTCATCTGCTGTTCGGCGACCATCGCCAACCCGGCCGAGCTGGCGCAGAACATCGTCCGAAAGCCCGTGACGCTCGTCGACAATAACGGCGCGCCGCGTGGCCGCAAGGTCGTCGCCATCTACAATCCGCCCATCGTGAACCGCGAGCTGGGCATTCGCGAAAGCTCCGTCAGCGCCGCAAGGGCGATCGGCTCGCGGCTGCTGCAGGCGGGCGTGCAGACGATCGTCTTCGCGCCATCGCGCGTGCGCGTCGAGCTGCTGCTGCGTTACCTGCGCGAGGCGCTGAAGCCGCCCCCCGGCCACGCCACCGGCCCCGACGCGGGCGCCGCCACAGTCGAGGGCTATCGCAGCGGTTACCTGCCGGACGAGCGTCGTGCCGTCGAGCGTGGCCTCCGCGAGGGCCGCATCCGGGGCGTCGTCGCCACGAACGCGCTCGAATTAGGCGTCGATATCGGCGGCCTCGATGCGGCCGTGCTGACCGGATACCCCGGCACCCTGGCCAGCGCCTGGCAGCAGATGGGTCGTGCCGGCCGCCGCCACGACCTCGCGTTCTCGGTGATCGTCGCGTCGTCGTCGCCGCTGAACCAGTACGTCGCTGCCAACCCCGACTACGTGTTCGATACGACCCCCGAAGCGGGCCTCGTCGACCCGGACAACCTGCTGGTACGCGTCAGCCACATGAAATGCGCGGCGTTCGAGCTTCCGTTCGACGAGAAGGATATAACGGCGGGCGTGGCCGGTGTCGCTGGCGATTTCGGCGACCGATCAGCCGAGCTGCTCGATCTGCTCAGCGACGAGGGCGTACTCGTGAAGGCCGGCGGCCGCTACCACTGGATGGCCGAAGTCTTCCCGGCCGAGGGCGTCAGCCTGCGCTCCGCCGCCATCGACAACTTCGTGATCATCGAGCAAGGTCCGAAGCCGCGGGTCATCGGCCAGATCGACCGTCCCGCCGCGCCGCTGCTCATCCACGACGAGGCGATCTACATGCACGCCGGCCAGCAGTACCATGTCGATCGCCTGGACTGGGCGGAGAAGAAGGCCTACGTCCACAAAGTCGATGTCGATTACTACACCGATGCCAACCTCGCCGTCGACCTCGAAGTGTTGGAGTCGTTCGAGCGCGCCCCCTCACGAGGCTGCGAGGTGGACCACGGCGAGGTCGCTGTGCGCGATGTGGCCACCATCTTCAAGAAGATCAAACTCGATACGAATGAAAACGTCGGCTGGGGAAGGATCAGCATTCCGGAGGAGAGCCGCCACACCACAGGCTACTGGTTTTCGCTCAGCGAAGAGGCGGTTAATGGCCTCGGCCGCGCCGAACTCCAGGACGGGCTCTGGGGCATCGCACACCTGCTGCGCCACCTCGCGCCGATCTTCCTCATGTGCGATCCGCGCGACCTCCAGGCGGTCGCCCAGATGCGCTCGCCCTTCACCGAGCGCCCAACGCTGTTCCTCTACGAAAACCAGCCCGGCGGCGTCGGCATGGCGCGCCGCCTGTTCGAGATTCACACGAAGCTGATCGAGGCGGCGGTCGACGTCGTGCGCCGCTGCGAATGCCCCTCCGGCTGCCCCGGCTGCGTCGGCCCCTCGATAGGCGAGCACGGCACCAACAAACGTGCCGCAGCGCTGCTGCTGAATCGGCTCTGTGAGCCTGTGGCCGAGATGGCAGCAGTGTAGGGGCGGACCTGTGTGTCCGCCCGTGCGGGCACCAACGTGCGGATGTGCGTTCCACCACCGTGGCGCGTTCCACCACCGTGGCGCTTCCCCAACACCGTGGCGCGGGCTTTCCAGCCCGCGTGGGGGCGGCAGGGTGTGGCGCACGAGCACAGCTCGTCCGATGGCGCGTTAAATCCGCCGTGCGGCTGGTCGCCTCGAACGAGTGAGCGATGTTGTAGGGGCGGACCTATGTGTCCGCCCGTGCGGCCACGAACGCGCGGTTTGCGCCACCGTGGCGCGGGCTTTCCAGCCCGCGCGGGCGGCGGGTGTGGCGCACAATGCCGACCGCGTCGCGACAGGAGGTCGAACCCCAATGGCCACCGCACCCACTTCGACCTTCCTCCGGGATCGCCTCCACGCCATCGTCGCGAAAGGACCACAACTCCGACCCCAGCCGCCGCCGCTCGCGCCTGAGAAGCCGCCGATCGCCCAGATCTTCCGCGGCGACTGGCACCAGACCCAGCACGGCCCCGTCTTCGTCCGTGACGAGTGGTTCCCGCTCGACCACCAGCACGGCGCTCTGCTGCTAAGCGCAGCGCTCGAGGCGGCACCGGAGGCACTGCGCCTGCTGCTCGGCGCGGACGCGGCGCCGCACCCGTCCCGCCTCGCCTTCTTCGACATCGAGACGACCGGCCTCGCAGGCGGCACGGGCACGTACGTCGTGATCGCTGGCCTCGGTACGTACGAGGAGGCGGAGCCGGGCGCGCCGCCCGCGTTCCGCCTGCGCCAGTACTTCCTCGCGGACCTAGCGCACGAGCAGGCGATGCTGGCGATGCTCGCCGCCGACATCGGCCGCTTCGCTGGCCTCGTGACGTACAACGGCCGGACGTTCGACGTGCCGTTCGTCGAGACGCGCATGACCATGGCGCGCCTGCCGTCCCCGTATGGCGCGTTGGCGCACTTCGATCTGCTGCACCCCGTCCGGCGCCTCTACAGGCACCGGATGGCCGGGTGCCGCCTCGCAGAAGCCGAGCGCCGTCTGCTGAAGATCGAACGCCCGGACGATCTCCCGGGTTGGTTGATTCCGCAACTCTACTTCGACTATCTCCGCGCCGGCCGCGCCAGCCCTCTTCGCGCTGCTTTCCGACATAACGCCGAGGACGTCTTGTCGCTCGTCGGCATCCTCGCCTCTCTCGCCACGCTGCTCTCGTCGCACGACATCGATCCGGAAGACGCCGTGGCTGTCGCGCGTTGGTACGAACGCGCGGGCGACTCGCAGCGAGCAGCCGGGCTGTACCGGGTCGCACTGCCATGGCTCGAAGGAGGCAGCGACTGGATGTGGGCCGCCACCCGTCATGCGACGCTCTGCAAGCGTCAAGATGCCCGTGGCGAGGCAATGGCCCTCTGGCGCCGCTTGTGGGCGCAGGGCGACAGGCCCGCAGGCCTCGAGCTAGCCAAGCACCACGAGCATCACGCCCGTGACCTCGCCGCCGCCGAAGAGATCACGAGCGCACTCCTGATACGCGCCCCGGCTGCGGATCAGATGTCCCTCGAACACCGCCTCACCCGCATCCGGCATAAGCGCACCCATACACCCACAAAGTAGGGGCACGCGGTGGCGTGCCCGCGTCCCAGGATGAACGGCCGAATGTGCGTCGCGCGAAATCGTAGGGCCACGGCGTGCCGTGCCCTGCTCGGCTGGCACTCAGCATCATCTTCCGGGCACCCACCCGAAGCGCCCGAAGCGCCCGAAGCGCCCGATCGACTGAGCGACGGAGAGACCGAGAGACTGAAAGACCGAGAGACTGAAAGACCAGCTACCCACCACTGGCTACAATGATGCCCGTGACCTCCACCCGCTTCGCCGAGCAGCTCGCACGCATTCCCACCGGCCCCGGCGTCTACATCATGCGCAGCGCCGATGCGACCGTGATCTACGTCGGCAAGGCCGCCAACCTCCGCAACCGCGTCCGCTCGTACTTCGGCTCGCCATCCAGCATGGAGGGCAAGACGCGCGCTCTCTCCGAGGCGATCGCCGACTTCGAGTACGTGATCACGCACACCGAGCAGGAGGCGCTGCACCTGGAGGCGGAGCTGGTGAAGCGGCACCAGCCGTTCTTCAACATCCGCCTCAAGGACGACAAGCACTACCCGTACCTGAAGGTCGATCTCGCCGACCCGTGGCCGCGCGTCTACATAACGCGTCGCGTCGAAAAGGACGGCGCACGCTACTTCGGCCCGTACGCCAACGCCGGTTCGGTGCGGCGGACGCTCGATATCGTCAACAAGCTTTTCCCATGGCGGTCTTGCACGAAGACCATCACCGGCACCGATCCGCGCCCCTGTCTCGACTACTACATCAACCGCTGCATCGCCCCCTGCACCTCGTACTGCACGAAGGAGGAGTACGACGAAGTGATCAAGCAGGTGATCCTCTTCCTGGAAGGCAGAACCGATGAAGTCGTGCGCGAGCTGAAGCGCCAGATGCAGGCCGAATCGAAGACGATGCAGTTCGAGCGTGCCGCACGCATCCGCGACCAGGTCCAGGCCGTCGAGCGTGTGACCGAGCGCCAGGCCGTCGCCAGCACGAAGCCGGCCGATGAGGACATATTCGGCCTCGCCCGAGGTGACGACGAAGCCGTGGTGCAGGTGCTGTTCGTCCGCGGCATCAAAATGGTCGGCGTCGATAGCTTCACGCTCGATGGCACGAAGGATGAGACCGACGCCGACGTGATGGCCAGCTTCATCCAACAGTTCTACGAGTCCGCAACATACGTACCGAAGCGCGTCGTCGTGCCGCTCCCTCTCGCCGAGCACGCGCTCATTGAGAGCTGGCTGACCGAACGCCGCGGCACGAACGTCGAGCTGCTGGCGCCGCAGCGCGGCGAGAAGCGGCGCCTCGTCGAGATGGCTGCGACGAACGCGCGCGAGACGCTGGACATGGCTCGCGTGAAGTGGATGGCCGACAGCGGCAAGACGCGCACCGCACTCGAAGGACTGCAGGAAGCGCTGGACCTACCCGCGCCTCCGAAGCGCATCGAGTGCTACGACATCTCGAACATCCAGGGTACGTCCTCGGTCGGCTCCATGGTCGTCGCCATCGACGGCCATCCGCGTCCGCAGGAATACCGCCGCTTTCGCATCAAGACGGTCGAAGGCGCGAACGACTTCGCCTCGATGGCGGAGGTACTGCGCAGGAGATTCCGTCGGGCGCGAGAGCAGGTACTGCGCGATGCGGGCGCCGAGGCGCCCGACGTGGAGTTGCCCTCGGACGGTCGAGGCGCGCGCAAGCGGGACGATGAGTCGTTCGCCGCGCTGCCCGACCTCGTGATCATCGACGGAGGCAAAGGTCAGTTGGCCGCCGTCCTCGATGTGATGCGCGAGATGGGCGCCAAGGACATCCCCACCGTCGGTCTGGCGAAGCAGCACGAGGAGATCTACGTGCAGGATGTCTCGGAGCCGGTGGTGCTGGCGCGCAATTCGCAGGCGCTGTACCTGGTACAGCGCATTCGCGACGAGGCGCACCGCTTCGCCATCACCTACCATCGCGGTGTGCGTAAGAAGGCCGGCTTCCAGTCCGCGCTCGATACCATCCCGGGCGTCGGGCCGAAGCGAAAGAAGGCGTTGCTCAAGAAGTTCGGGTCTGTGCGTGGCATCCGCGACGCCTCCGTCGAGGACATCGCGACAACAATCGGCTTCACGACGGTGCTGGCGGCGAACGTGAAGGCGTCCATTTGATGCCGGGAACCGCACCGCGAACCGTAGGGGCACGCGGTGGCGTGCCCGCATCTCACGAGAATTCCCGACCGTTTAGTACCAGAACCCGTAGGGGCACGGCGTGCCGTGCCCGCAACCAAGCTGGATGCCCGAATGTGAGCTGCAGGTTGATCAGTTGATGGGGAGTACACCCAACCGCGACGCCGAAGCCAGCCTGACGGCCGCCCGCGACCGCATGCTGGCGCTGCTGCGTGCCCGCGTGCACGACGAACGCGTAGTCGGCGCCATGGCAGCTGTTCGTCGCGAGCGTTTCGTACCCGACGACTTGCGTTCGCGCGCGTACGACGACAACCCGCTTCCCATCGGGGAAGGGCAGACCATCTCACAACCACTCATCGTCGCCCTGATGCTGGAGGTGCTGGCGTTGCAGCCGAACGAGCGGCTGCTTGAAGTCGGAACGGGTTCGGGGTACCAGGCCGCCGTGGCGTCGATGCTTGTGCGCGAAGTAATCACGGTCGAACGGCTGCCGAGTCTGCTGGAGCGCGCGCGAGAAACGCTCGCCGCTGCGGGCTACGCCAAAGTGCACGTCTGCGGCGCGGGCGATCTGCTCGGCGCGGCTGATCGCGGCCCATACGATGCGATCATCGTCGCCGCGTCCGCGCCGCATGTTCCGCGTGCGCTCCTCGACCAGTTGGATGAAGGCGGCCGCCTCATCATCCCCGTGGGCGGCCTGCGGATGCAGGAGGTGGTGTGCGCAACGAAGACGGTTTGCGGTGTTGCGCTCGCGCGTTACGGACCGTGCGGGTTTGTACCGCTCATCGGTCGCGACGCGTGGCCGGACGCTTCTCTCCACAGCGCTTCGAGAAGCCCCAAGGTGTCATAGCTCCCGCGAATCAACCTGGTGCAGGGGTATTCTGAATTCGTATCAAAACGCCGTGAAATTGAGACACGCGATCACTAGACACGGCCAAGTTACGTGTTACAATCGCCGTGCAATTCATTCCCCCCTGGGCACTTTCTAACTACTGGTCTCTTACCTATCGAGGGCGCAATGGACGATCACATTGGCCACTTTCTGAACTTCATGTCGGTTGAGAAAGGCGCGTCTGGTAATACCGTCGCTGCCTACAAGAACGACTTACAGCAGTTCGACAGTTTCCTCACCGGCCTGCGCGGCAACGGCAAACCGCGCGATTGGGAACAACTCGAGCGCGATCTGATCATCGACTACTTGCTCAGCCTCAAGCGCAAGAACTATGCGGAGGCGACGGTCGCGCGCAAGGTAGCCGCGATGAAATCGTTCTTCCAGTATCTGCAAGCGGAAGGCACGATCCGCGGCAACCCGACGGAGAGTCTTGAGTCGCCGCGCGTCGGCCGCTCGCTGCCGAAGCCGCTGTCAGTGACGGAAGTCGACGAGCTGCTGGAACAGCCGATGAAGCGCAACACGCCGGAAGCGCGGCGCGACCGTGCCATGCTCGAACTGCTCTACGCCACCGGCCTGCGCGTTACCGAATTGGTCTCGCTCGACATGGACGACATGAACATGGCCGGCCCGCACCCGTACGTGCGCTGCATGGGAAAGGGCTCGAAAGAACGCACAATCCCCATTCACGAACAGGCCGCCGCGGCTGTCACGGGGTACCTGAACGACGCCCGGTCGGCCCTCGTGAAGAATCGCAAGGAATCAGCCCTCTTCGTGAACCGCCGCGGTGAGCGGCTGACGCGTCAAGGGTTCTGGCTCATTCTCAAGCAGTACGCCAAGGAAGCGAACATCACTTCTTCGGTGACGCCGCACACCTTGCGGCACTCCTTCGCCACTCATATGCTCAGAGGTGGCGCCCCGCTGCGGAGCGTGCAGGAACTGCTGGGGCATGCCAACATCTCGACGACGCAGGTGTACACGCAGATCGCCAACGAACACGTCCGCCAGGTCTACGAGAAAGCCCATCCTCGCGCACGATAATCCACCATCTCGAAGCATCCTCCCCGGCCGCCGCACCATGTGGGCGGCCGCACTGTTGTGCGCGTCCGTCGCTATGGCAGCATGTGGCGGCTCGAAGCAGCACGCTGCCGCGGGCGTCACGCCCGCGTCCACCAGAGCTGTTGAGGCGAGCGCGACGCCCGCCGCAGCGCCGACACTCGCGCCCGCCATCGCACTCGCATCGCAGATCGGCGTGCGCGCTGATCTCCCGCAAACCGACCCGATCGGTCTGGCCGCACGCTATCGCACGACGATCGGTCGCGTCGCGCCGACGAAGCTATTCGTCGCCGAGGCGAATGTTGGCGACGCGCGTGAGTTCGTTGTGGCCAAGCTGACGGGCGGCGCGCTCGCGCATCGCACACCGCCCATCATCTCCAACATCACGGCCACCCTTCGCGCGAAGAGCGAACACGCGTACTTCTACGAGGACGATGCGCTCGATGCCGATACCGCCGCTGTTCAGGAAGCAGCAGATCAGTTCGAGGCAACGACGTGGCCGGCGGTGACGGCCGTCTTCGGCCCGCCCGCCATCCCCGGTGTCGACGGCGATCCGCGGATCGTCGTGCTACAGGCCGATCTCGGCGGAGCGGTTGGCGGCTACTATTCCGGCGACGATATCTATCCGCGCGCAGTCCGGCCGCTCAGCAACGAGGCCGAGATGGTGTACATGGACCGCACGCTCAAGCCCGGCGGTGCTGCGTTCAACGTCGTCCTCGCGCACGAGCTTCAGCACCTCATTCAGTCACGCAACGCGCCGCGCGAAGAGGCGTGGGTGAACGAAGGCTTGTCGGAGAACGGCTCCATGCTGGTCGGAGGCGCTGCCTCATCGATCAAGAGCTTCGCGTCGAAGCCGGAGACGCAGCTCAATGCGTGGGACACCGTGGGCTCCGGCGCGCACTACGGCGCTGGAGCGGCCTTCTTCCGCTACCTGGCCAGCCGATTCGGCGGCGATCCCTCGCTCGGCGCTATCGCGAGGCAGCCACGCGCGGGGGCAGCCGGCGTCGACCAGTTCCTTACGTCGGTGGGGCAGACGCTCCGCTTCCGCGATGTCTATGCGGACTGGACGGCCGCCAACATCCTCAATCGTGACGATGGCCCGTACGGCAACCCCGGCCGCGCGATCGATATCCGCATCGATGCGGAACTGCATGCTGGCGATGTCCTCGAAGGCAACGTGCACCAGTTCGGCGCCGACTACTACGCCATGCCCGGCCTCGATGGTGGCGACTACGTCCTTCGCTTCCGTGGCGAGGCCACAGTGCCCGTGCTACCGCCATCCGCGCTCGCGGAGGGCCCCTTGCTCTGGAGCAATGCGCAGGACGATGTCGATACAACCCTCACCTATGCAGCGGACCTCACGCGCGCAGCGAACCCCGCGCTAACGTTTCGTACCTGGCACCAAATCGAGCGATGGTACGACTGGGGCTACGTGTCGGTCTCGACCGACGGCGGCGCGACGTGGCAGGCGCTCACGGGCGCGCGTACGACGGCCGACGATCCCGCCAGGCAGGCGTTCGGCCCAGGCTACTCCGGCACCAGCGGTGACGGCGAGGACGGCGCCTGGGTCGACGAGACGATCCCGCTCGCGCCATTCGCCGGCAACAACGTCCTGCTGCGATTCGAATACGTCACGGACGGCGGCACGCACGGCGAAGGCTGGGCGATCCGCGACGTCGCGCTGGCGGACAGCGGCGCCCGCCTCCAGCTCGGCGCACCGGAGAGCGACGGCTGGGTGAACGTCGATCGTCCGCTGCCGCAAACGTACATCGCGCGCCTCATCGAAACGAAGTCCGATGGCGGATTCACCGTGCTCGACATTCCGCTCGACGCGACAAACGCAGGCGAACTCCGTTTCAACAGCGCCGGTGTCACCGACGCCGTCCTCGTCATCGCCGGCTCCACAGAAGGCACGAACCAGCTCGCCCGCTACACCATCCAACTCTCTCTGTGGTGAACCCCGTCCAACAAGCTTCGCGATCTTCGCGCCTTCGCGGTGAACCCGTCGCCAACTCGCGCCACCTCCACCTCGCCTTGTATCCTCGATTCATGCCGGATCAGGCCCTTCGCGACCGCCTCACCGCCGCTATCGACGCGCTCGACGACGCCCAGCGGCAGCGCCTGCTCGACTGGGCGGGCGCGATGAACGCGACCGTCGTCCGCGCGCGCGAACCGGGCGCAAGCATCGGCCCGATCGCCGAGGCGCTGCACATCAGCAACGCCGGCGCGAAGGACGGCCACGCAACGTATCGACTCGACGTCGTGCCGGAGTTGCTGAACCCGCACGGCGTGCTCCACGGGGGCGCCGTGTACGTCATGGTGGACTACAGTATGGGCGGCGCGACGATGTCCGTCCTGCCGCCCGGCGACATCTGCGCGACCATCGAGATCAAGATCAGCTACCTCGCCGGCGTCCGCGGCGGCCGGCTCACGTGCGAGACCGACATCATCAAGCAAGGCCGCAAGGTTGTCTTCCTCGAATCGAAGGTGGCGGATGATCGCGGCAAACTCGTCGCGACGGCAACCGGCTCCTTCGCCGTGATCCCAGCTAGTGAGCGCGGCTGAGCATCCACACACCGTACGGACAGGTCTTGAGACCTGCCCCGCGAAAGGACAACCATGGCCACCATCGCTAGCGTCCACGCACGCGAGATCCTCGATTCGCGCGGCAATCCCACTGTCGAAGTTGATGTACGGCTGTCTGATGGCGCGCTGGGTCGCGCCGCCGTGCCGTCGGGCGCCAGCACGGGCGAGCACGAGGCCGTCGAACTGCGCGACGGCGACCGCAAGCGCTACGCCGGCAAGGGCGTGCTCACCGCGCTCGTCAACGTTAACCGCGAGATCGAGCCGGAGGTCACCGGCATGGATGCGGGCGACCAGGCCGGGCTCGACCGCAAGCTGTGCGCGCTAGACGGTACGCCGAACAAAGAGCGCCTCGGCGCGAACGCGATCCTCGGCGTGTCGCTGGCGAACGCGCACGCTGCCGCGGCCTCGGCCGCGCTGCCGTTGTGGAAGTATCTCGGCGGCCCAACGGCGCGCCGCATGCCCGTGCCGATGTTCAACATCCTCAATGGCGGCAAGCACGCCACGGATTCCACCGACTTCCAGGAGTTCATGGTGATGCCGCTGGGCGCGCCCAGCTACAAAGAGGGCTTGCGCTGGGCGGTCGAGGTCTACCATTCGCTGGCGAAGGTGCTGACAAAGATGGGCCACCAGACCAACGTCGGCGACGAAGGCGGCTTCGCGCCGTCGCTCGGCGGCAACGAGCCCGCCATCGATGTGATCCTCGAAGCGATCGCCGCAGCGGGCTACGAAGCGGGCAAGGACGTCGCGATCGCACTCGACCCCGCGTCCAGCGAGCTGTACGACAAGAAGCTGCATCGCTACATCTTGCCGAAGGATGGCCGCTCGCTGACCAGCGAGGAGATGGCGGCACACTGGGCCGGCTGGGCCGAGAAGTTTCCCATCGTCAGCATTGAGGACGGCATGGCCGAGGACGACTGGCGCGGCTGGGCGCTGCTCTCGCAGAAGATCGGCGACAAGGTGCAGCTCGTCGGCGACGATCTGTTCGTCACGAACACGAAGCGCATCGAGCGCGGCATCCTCGAACGCTCGGCGAACAGTGTGCTGATCAAGGTCAACCAGATCGGCACGCTGACCGAGACCCTCGAAGCCGTCGCGATGGCGTCGAGCGCTGGCTGGACCTCGGTGATGAGCCACCGCAGCGGCGAGACAGAAGACGCGACCATCGCCGACCTCGCCGTCGCCACCGGCTGCGGCCAGGCAAAACTCGGCGCGCCCGCCCGCTCCGACCGCACCGCAAAGTACAACCAGCTGCTGCGAATCGAAGAAGAGCTGGGTCGCACCGCCGATTACGCCGGCTGGAGCGCACTCAAGGTGCGCCGGTAGCCCTCATGCGCTTCTCGCGCCGCTCGTCCCTCTCCCCCAGTGGGAGAGGGTGGCCCGCAGGGCCGGGAGAGGGGCTCCACGTCGCAAGCGACGATCTCCCCGCGCGCATTCGTCAGTCCGTCCCTCTCCCCCTGAGGGAGAGGGTGGCCCGAAGGGCCGGGTGAGGGCTCCACGAACTGCAAACTGTAAACTGCAAACTGTGAACTCCACGTCCGACCACTACGCCGTCCTCGAACTGACGCCTGATGCTACCGACGCTGAGATCAAGCGCCGATACCGCAAGCTCATGCGCGCGGTGCACCCCGACGCCAACGCGAACGACCCGCAGGCGACGCGGAAGGCAGCGCGCCTGAACGTCGCGTTCGAGACGCTGGGCGATGGGGAGAAGCGGCGTGCGTACGACGCGCTGCACCATCCGCGCGCTCGCGCGAGCAGTCGGCGCGGCCACTACGAGCACGTCGCCGAGCAGCCCGACTGGGAAGACATCGTCGCGGAGAGCGTGACGACGCGGAAAGCTGTACACGTCCACAACCCGCTGCCCGTCATCGCTCCGGACGAGATCGAAGTCGGCATGGCGGAGCTGCGGGCGCAGGCGCGCGTCCGCCGGCGCATCATCGTCACGAACCGCTGCGACTGCGTCCTCAAGGGCGACGTCTCGACGTCCGAGCCGTGGGTGTGGGGCCCCGTCGGCCGCCTCACGGTGAAGCCGGGCCAGAGCGTCGAGTTCGACATCGAAATCGTCGCGCGCAAGGTGACGTTCCCCGGCATCTCGCGCGTCATCTTCGTGACGAAGGGCTGGACGGGCGTCGTGCCGGTAAAGATCACCGGCTACGCGCCCAAGCTCCGCCGCACGTATCCGGCTACCGAAGCGGCGTACGTCGCGCCACGGCGACGTCGCGCCATCAGGTCGCGGTAGTGGCGCGCGGGCCTCACCCCGGCCTTCGGCCACCCCTCTCCACAGCGTGGAGAGGGGCTCAACCCGAGCCGTCGGTTCGATCTCCGGAGCCTCTTGCGTTCGCGAACGTCAACGATTGCTGGCAGGCACCAGGTCGTGTGTTGGGCTCAACCCATCGAGACGCTCCCCTCTCCACGTCGTGGAGAGGGGTGGCCAACGGCCGGGGTGAGGTGCTCGCCTGGCGACATGCTCCGGAAATTAGCATCAGCGCTCCATCTGATCCCCTCTCCACAGTGTGGAGAGGGGTGGCCAGCGGCCGGGGTGAGGCATGAGCACGCCCACGCCCGGACAGCGCGTCAGCGGCATCGACGTTCCGGCGGAGTATCACCTACCCGGCAAGCCCGACGATGCGGCGTCGACGACGGCGCACGATGCGTATCGTCAGTCGCAGTTCGTGCTGGGCGCGGATCTGCGACTGTTCGCTGAGGGGATGAACCTCCAGCTCCGCATCCTCAACGATTCGTCGCACTCGCGCTATCGGACGCACACGTACGCTGCCGTCGTCGGCGCGTGGTCGCGCGCGTACTCGTCGATGGCGGAC
This sequence comes from uncultured Dehalococcoidia bacterium, assembly GCA_964458665.1. Lineage (GTDB taxonomy): Bacteria > Chloroflexota > Dehalococcoidia > DSTF01 > JACRBR01 > JANXYW01. The sequence goes on along the minus strand of CAYWOO010000192.1, from coordinate 35,729 downwards.
GCATGCTTGCTTGTGACGCGCGGCTCGTATGCGTCGGCGCCGAACCTCGTGCGCAGCGCGTGCGAGCTGATCGCGGCCGAGTACCAGCTGCATCACGAAGAGATGCCGGAGTTCGCCGGCTGGATGCTCGGCCACCTCAAGCCGGACGAGGAGCACAAGGCGTTCGATGTCGGCCTCGGCCACTATTTCGCAGGCTCGACGCTCGCTGCCGACCAGCAGTTGCGTGTCGTTTACCGTGCCGCAAGCGATCTTGGCCGGCCGAACTTCGGCGCGACGCTGCTTGAGATCGGTCCAGAGTCGAATAACACGCGCCTTGCGTACACGTTCGCCGATGCGTCATTCCACGTCGGCTGGGCCGAGGTCGAGCTGGGCTGGCTGCTGCGACTCTGCGAGCGCCAGCTTGCCGTCGCGGCGCATATGCGCGACGTGCTGAACATCGCGGACGAGACGCACGCCGCCGTCGCCACGTATGCACGCCGCGTGCAGGACGCGCTCGACAACAAGAGCCGCGCCCGCATCGAAGAGGTCGAGGACGCGAACGGCCTCAAGCGTTGGCTCATCCACAACTTCCGCCGCCAACCGTCTGCGGCGCCGAAGAAATACCTCCTCTGACCAGCTCGTTTCGCACTCACGACTGTAGCGGCTCACGACGGTAGCGGCTCATGACTGTAGCGGCTCATGACTGTAGCGCGGGCTTTTCAGCCCGCGCGGTCTCCATGTTGCACACAAGGCAGCGTTGATCGCCCAACATCAATCGCGTTCCCACGCCAAACGTCCGAGACGCTCCCTCTCCACGCTGTGGAGAGGGGTGGCCAACGGCCGGGGTGAGGCCGTGACGCCGCCCCCTTCGTGATTGCCGGCGCGACAGCACATACTTGCTGCCCCCGGACGTTAGGCGAAAGGTGAGCACGATGAACAACCGCGGCCCGCGATCCGAATCCGGCAAGGAAGCCAGCGCCTTCAACCGCCTGACCCACGGTCTCGCGGCCGTCGCGATCGTTCTGCCTTCAGAAAGCGCAGACGAGTGGGAGACATTTCATGAGGAAGTGCGTACGCGCTTCGATACCGAAGGCGCCGTAGAACTCGCACTCGCGTCACGCGTGGCCGAACTCCTCTGGCGCCTTCGGCGCGTAGTCCGCGCCGAAGGGCAATCCGTAACAGTAGACCAAATGCACCGCTCCCTCCTTGTCGACGAGGACAACCGCAAGCGCGCGGAATATGCGCGATCGGTTCCGCCGCCGGTCAACGAGGAAGTCGATGGTCAGGACGAGACGCAAAGACCGCTGTTCTACGCTCGTGCCCTTGCCATCGGCAACGCGACGAGCCGCTTCGAACGCACACTCCCCGTCTTGCTGCCGGACGACGCCGCGCTCGAAAAGATTATGAGATACGAGGCGCACCTGAGCCGTCTGCTCAAGCACGCCCTCCACGAGCTCGAAGCCCTCCAGGATCGTCGGCGAGGCAACGCAACGCCCCTGGCCAGAATCGACATCACGTGATCAGCTGGTGAAAACACAAAACTGCGATTCGATGTCGTCTATCGTTCGACGCGTAACTCATAGAAATCGCCAGGTTTCTCGACTCAGTGACATGTTCACGCCGCGACGCCGGTTACCAACGTGGGATCGTGGCCGAGGCACTCGTGCTCTACGAAGCGGAAGACGCCGAGCCATTGGTCGAACGTGAGTTGCGATGTTGCGCCCCGTGCGTCGAATCCGAGATCGCGCGCCAATCGCTTCAGCTGCCGCGCGGTGACGAAGGGGCGCAGTCCGGGCGAGACGACGGCTGCGCCGTGCGCGAGCGCTTTCGTGATGAACGATTGATATGCGTGCGCGCTCTTCTCCGCGAGGAGCGGCGGATCGCGGCGGCGTAGGAGCAAGAGCGCGCTTTCGACGCGCGGCGGCGGGATGAAGTCGCGGCGCGGCACGGCGCAGGCGATGGTGATCTCGTAGTACGGCTTCCACAGCAGCGAGAACTGCGTCTCGCGAGGAGTGCCGGCGAACTTCTCGGCGGCCTCGCGCTGGACGATCAGTGCCGCGCTGTCGGGCGGGCGCGCGGCGTGGAGCAGCGCACGCATCAGCGCCGACGTGATGGCGTACGGCACGTTCGAGACGACGTGATACGGTGTGACGGGGAGCGCGAACGCGAGGATGTCGGCGTGGCGGCAGATGACATCGGGATGCCCGTCGAATCGGCGCGCGAGCAGCCGGTACAGCCGCTCGTCCTTCTCGACGGCGATGACGTGGCAGCCGCCATCGCCGAGCGCCTGCGTCAGCGCCCCGAAGCCGGCGCCCGCATCGACGACGAGATCGCCGGACGAGAACGCCATGCGGCGGACGAGGGCGCGCGCGACGTCGCCGTTGCGGAGGAAGTGCTGTGACAACTCGGGTCGGCGATGTGCGAGCCTTGGGTTGCCTACGGCCCTGGGGATGCGACGCATGATGTACCTCCGGCCTGTGGAGGCGCGATGTCGCACGGTTGTGGTGTTCGGGATCACAAAGGGCAGGCGGCATCGACGCCGTCAGCAGGCACGATCAGTCCTGGTGACAGGAGGTGAGCCCGGCCGGTGTCGCGGCCGGGTGGTCCGCCGCAAGGGCGGACGCTAGCGTCGCAGTCGTATCACGTTCATCATCATCGCAACTGTCCGAATGCTATCGCGGGGATGGCGCGGGAGTCAATCGGGTCAGAATGGCGCCCACACGGGTTCGGAGAAGAACCCGTCGCCGAAGCACCCTGTGTCGCGGGCGTCCTGCACCGCTTGTGGCGGCCTCACACAGATCCAGCTTGAATCGATGCCCCACTGCCGCATCGCCATCAACTTCCGATCCGGCGAAAGAAACTGTCGGGACTCCGCGGTGGCCGGGATCCATGTGTCGCCGGCAGTCATGATTGGCCGATCGCCGATCCAGTGGATGGCTTCGCCGAGACGGTAGTCGCGCTCGTCTGTCGCTGATGCAACGTTCCGGGTCACGAGGTCCGTCCGTCCGTCCGTGGCGCGCGCCCGCCAAAGGTCGATCGCCTGGATGAAGTAGTCGTTACCCGTCGGCGCGCGCCGGCCGACGAGATACGCGATCTCGGTGGCGTCTGGTGACCAGGAAAGTCCGACGATGTCGGTCCCGGCGACGAGCAGCCTTGCAGCCGGCGGAAGAGGTCCAAGACCCTGTCGATCCTGTTGAACGCTATCCCCGTTGAGAACGTACAGCCCCGTACAGCCCACCGCCTTGTCGGCGGCGCAGATGGTGTTGTTGGTATTGACAGCGAAGGCGAGCATGTGGCTATGGGTTGCGACCGGGTGACCGTTGCCAAGCACGCCACCGATGGCGCCTGCCGTTACAAGGCCTGCGACGAAGAGCGGGTAGAACCATCGGTAGTTCATGCGGCCAGCATACCCTGCATGCGGACTCATCCCGCGGCGAGTGCATCCACCGGCACCAGCGTCTCGCGCAACTCGCGCCCGTACGCGGCGATCTCGCGCGTGCGCTGGTCGTCGCTCCAGCCGAGCCGCGTCGCCATGACGGCGGCCGCCCGCTCCGCACCGTCGAGGGCGTGGCAGGCGCTCCATCCGACCGGCAGGCGTCGCAGGAGCGCGTCGGCCAGCGTGGTAGCGTGCTCGCGCTCGACGGCGTACGCGACCTGCGCCAGCACGTCGGCGTTGTGCTCGCAGATGCGCTCGCCGAGCGATGCGTCGGACGCGATGAGGGCGCGTACCTCGGCGGCGCGGCGGCCGTAGAGGGCGAGGGGATCGTCGCTGCTTGTCGGGGACAGGTCTGAAGACCTTTCCGTACCGAAATTCGATCCCGCTTCCCGCTTCCCGCTTCCCGCTTCCCGCTCGCTGGGCGCAGCATGCTTCTTGATCGCCGGGATGGCCATGCGGGCGAGCGCGCGGTACGTGGTGAGCTTGCCGCCGACGAGGGAGAGCAGGCCGTTCGGGCCGCCGCGCTTCGCGTGGTCGATGATGTAGTGGCTGCGTGGGATCTTGCTCTCGTCCGTGCCGGCCGGCATCCAGGGTAGCGGGCGCACGCCGCAGTACGTGTAGAGCACGTGCTCGCGCAGCAGCGGCGTCGCCGGGAAGAGTCGCGTCGCTTCGTCGAGCAGATAGCGCAGCTCGTCGGTGGTGCACTGCGCATTCGACGGATCGCCGTCCCAGCGCAGGTCCGTCGTGCCGACGAGCGTATGGCCGTACCACGGCAGGATGAAGAACGGCCGCCCGTCTGTCTTCGCCGAAGCGAAGACCGCGTGCTGCGGTCCGCCGGGCCAGTCGACGACGAGATGGCTGCCCTTCGTGCCGCCGACGAGCGGCTCGTGGCGCTCCCCGTCGCTGCCGGCGAGCAGCTGGTCGACCCACGGCCCCGCGGCGTTGATGACGACCTTCGCTTCCACCTCTACGACGTGCTCTGATTGCTCATCGCGCAGTACCAGGCCGCGCAGCACGCCGCCCGGCGACGATAATCGCACCGCTGCAACGTGGTTCAGCGCGACGCCGCCCGCGTCGTCGAAGTCGCGCACAGATTCAGCGACGAGACGCTCCGGGAACTCGACCTGCGCGTCGTACATTGTGAACGCCGCCATCAACCCGTCGCGGCTCAAGCCCGGCTCGTACGCGTCGAGCGCGCGCGGCGGCATGGCGCGGTGGCGCGGCAGCGACTTCCGGAAGGAAAAGAGGTCGTAGAGGATGAGGCCGATGCGCACCTTCCAGCCCGGCCGCGCGTCGCCGCGATACACCGGTACGAGCATCCTCAGCGGTCGCACGAGATGGGGCTCGTCGCGCACGAGCGCCTCGCGTTCGGCCAGCGATTCGTACACCAGGCCGAACTCGCCGTGCTCGAGATAGCGTAGTCCGCCGTGGATCAGCCGCGTCGCGCGGGACGTGGTTCCTGCGCCGAAGTCGTGACGTTCGACGAGCAGCGTCCGGTAGCCGTGGAGCGCCGCCTCGCGCGCCACGCCGCTGCCGTTGATACCGCCGCCGACAACGATGACGTCGAACTTCTGCTTCGCGATGTCTGCGAGCGATGGCCTCACAGGCCGCCGCTCGTGGGTGCATCGACCGCCGCCCACCCCTTCGCGCGCTCGACGGCACGCCGCCAACCGGCGACGAGCGCGTCGCGTTCGGATGCCGGCATGCGCGGTTCGAATGTGCCGCCGTTGCGCCAAATCTGGCCGATCTCCGCTTCGTCGCGCCAAAAACCGACCGCGAGGCCAGCCAAGTACGCCGCGCCCAGCGCCGTCGTTTCGGCGGTGGCTGATCGGACGACGGGACGCTGCAGCACGTCGGCCTGGATCTGCATCAGCAGGTCGTTCGCCACAGCGCCGCCATCGACGCGCAGCTCGTGCATGCGCACGCCCGTCTCGCGCTCCATCAGCTCGACGACGTCGAGCGTCTGCAGCGCGATCGACTCCAGCGTCGCGCGCGTGATGTGCGCGGCGGTCGTGCCTCGCGTGATGCCAACGATCGTGCCGCGCGCGTACATGTCCCAGTGCGGCGCGCCCAGACCGGCGAATGCCGGCACGACGTACACGCCGTCGCTCGACGGCACGGACGCCGCGAGCGCTTCGCTGTCCGCGGCGGTCTTGATGATGCCGAGGCCGTCGCGCAGCCACTGCACCGCCGCGCCGGCGATGAAGACGCTGCCTTCGACCGCGAACCGCTGCTTGCCGCCGATGCGGGATGCGACGGTCGTGAGCAGGCCGTGCTGCGAGAAGACGGGGCGGTCGCCGGTGTGTTGGAGGATGAAGCAGCCGGTGCCGTACGTGTTCTTCGCGCTGCCGGCTTCGAAGCAGCCCTGCCCGAAAAGCGCCGCCTGCTGGTCGCCGGCGATGCCCGCGATCGGGATCGCGCGCCCGAAGATCGACGCGTCCGTTTCGGCGATCACGCCGCTGCTGTCGACGACCGACGGCATCATCGCCGCCGGGATGTTCAGCTCGTTGAGCATGAAGTTGTCCCAGTCGCCATCGCGCAGGTTGTACAGCATCGTGCGCGACGCGTTCGTCGCATCGACGATGTGCTCCCGGCCGTGCGTCAGCTTGTGCACGAGCCACGAATCGACGGTGCCGAACGCCAGCTCGCCCGATTCCGCGCGCGACTGCATGCCGTCGCCGCTATGGTCGAGCAGCCAGCGCACCTTCGTGCCGGAGAAGTAGGCATCGATCAGGAGCCCTGTCCGCGACCGCACCTCCGCGTCGAGGCCGCGCGCGCGTAGATCCTCGCAGATGGCGGCGGTGCGGCGGCACTGCCAGACGACCGCGTCGTTGATCGCTTGTCCCGTGGCGCGCTCCCAAACGACCGTCGTCTCGCGCTGATTCGTCATGCCGATCGCAGCGATCTCGTCCGCTGGCGTGTTTGTGTCGGCGAGCACCTTGCGCGCCGCGTCGACCTGCGAAGACCAGATCGCCTCCGGATCGTGGGAGACCCAGCCGGGCTGCGGGTAGATCTGCGGGAACTCGAACGCTGCCTGCGCGACCGGCATGCCGTCGTGATCGAAGAGGATAGCGCGCGAGCTGCTGGTGCCCTGATCCAGCGCGAGGATGTACTTCGGCATGAAGGCAGTGTAAGGAAGCGGGGATCGAGGCGCGAGACCGCGTGGTGATGGCGAGGGGTACTTGGTGCCGGTTCAGACACCGGATATGGGCGCCGTTGTCATCCAGAGCGAAGCGAAGGACCTAGCTTGGGCTGGCACTCGGTTTGTTTTCGAGCAAGATGCTTCGCCTTGCTCACTATGACAGCGCTCGTCCACGCGAAGCCGCGGTTGTCAGTCATCGGGTTCTTCCCAGCGCTTGAGGATCGCCGCCTGCTCCGCCGTCGTGCGTACGCGCAGCGCATCCAGGATCGCTGGCCGGCGACGGATGTCTCGCTCCATCTGCTCGGCGAGAATCGACAGCAACGCCGGACGGTTCGTGCCGGCGAAGAGCAATGCGAGATAGCTGTACAGCTCCTTGCTGATCGCCGACTCTATGATGGAAGAAAGCGATGCGTAGGCGTCGTTGAACTCTCGCTCGACGATCGTCTCGGCGAGCTTCGTCAGGAGCGGCTCATCCTTCGTCTCGATGGCGTCCTTTGTGAGCTGCGCCAGGCAGCGCGACATGACCGCGGCAGGCGCGTCGTGCAACAGGTCGATTGCGGACTCGATTAACGCCGGCTCGTGTACGCCGGACACGATCCACTGGTACACGTTGACCTCGTGACCCGTCGCCGCGAGCAGCTGCAGCGCTGTATTCGCTGGCTCGGGCGAGAACACGCTCGAATCGTTGATGTGCTCCACTGCGACGTACGGGAACAGCGCCGGATCCGCAGCGCAGATGATCCGTAGACCGAGCGCGCGGAGATTGGCGGTGCAGTCGACGCCCATGGACTTCTCGCGCGTATCGGCCGCGCGAAGCGCGATGTCGATGTCGCGCGGGTCCTCGCCCGCGAACAGGAGCCGCGCGATGCCGGTGCGTACGTGCGCGCCCGGATCGCGCTTCTCGCCTTCGAGATCGACGTCGAAGTACACGGATCGCAATTGGTCCCGGAGTTTCGGCAGCGGCCGCTCCAGCAACGCTGCCAGCGCCGCCTCGCGCGCCAGCCGATCGCCCGCCGCCAGCAGCTCCGCCAGGCACTCGGCGTAAGGTTGCTCGCCGCCGGCAGCGAGGATCTTGAGGCGGGAAACATCGTGTGAGGCGGGACGCTTCTTCGGGGGCATACTAGTACGCGCGAACCGAGACCGGGAATACGCCCTCGATCTTCGTATCACTTGTGAGCAGAGTCGCGCCGTCAAGGTACGCAACCGCCGCGATGAGCGCATCGGCAAACCGAGCGCGGCGTTGCGCGCGATCCATCGGCCCGAGCCAACTCGCGGCGAGCATGGAGGCTTCTTGACTCAATGGCATCAGCGTCCCGAGGCTCAGAATTGCGCTATACACCACCTCGTATGTCCGGTCTATGCGCGGTGCGGCAAAGAACTCCGTCTGAACAATCGGGTCGATCGACACAACGTGTGCGCCAGCGAGAATCTCGCCGCGTAAGACAACGATGCCGGGAGTCGATTTTCGCCAGTCAATAAGGAACGTCGTGTCGAGGTGATATCTCACGCAGGAGACTCGTCGTCCTCAGACCAATCTCCGTAGAAGTCGCGCATCACCTCTTCTCCCGATGGTGCGTTGGGATCGCTTCCCGCGAGCTTCTTGAGGAAGTAGCGCGCTTCGCGTTTCGTGAGCTTGCCGATTGGCGTACTCGGCGGTTCCGCCATTACCCGTGCGAACTTCTCCGCAAGCGTTTCGCGGTGCGGTGGAGGCTTGGATGCTGGACGCCTCGATACAACCATCGCGTCATCATACCGAATCGGCGATCGCCACGATTGACGTTCGAATCGGGCGGCAGGCTACCGTCCGGGGACTTCCATCAGCGGGATCACGTCGTCCATGGTGTGGCTGACGGCGGTGTAGGTGCCGGCTTCCATCTCGGCGATGATCTTCTCGCCTTCTTCGATGAGCGCGCTCATGAACTCCGGCTCGTCGACCGTCTTGACGATCTCGCCTTTGCGGAAGATGACGCCGCGGCCTTTGCCGCCGGCGATACCCAGGTCGGCCATCTTCGCTTCACCCGGCCCGTTGACGACGCAGCCCATCACCGCGACCGTGAGGATCTTGCCGCGCTTGGTGAAGTGCTCCTCGACTTTGTTCGCCAGCGGGATCAGTTCGATCTCGATGCGGCCGCACGTTGGGCACGCGACGAGCGTCGCGCCGCGTTTGCGCAGGTTCAATGTGTTGAGGATGTCCCAGCAGATGGGCACTTCTTCCACCGGATCCGCCGCGAGCGAGACGCGGATCGTATCGCCGATGCCCTCCGAAAGCAGGATGCCGATACCGATAGCGCTGCGGACGGAGCCCGCGCGTGGCGTGCCCGCCTCGGTGACCCCGAGGTGCAGCGGGTACGGCACGAGCGGAGCGAGCCGGCGATACGCCTCCACCATCGTCGGTACGTCGAACGCCTTCATCGATATCTTGATGTCGTCGAAGTCGGCCTCGTTCAGGACCTTAATCTCCCACATCGCTGCCTCGACCATGCGGTCCGGCAGCGACGGCGGCAGCTCACCCTCAGCGAGCGCGCGGATCGGCGGCAGGGATCCGGCGTTGACGCCGATTCGGATCGACATGTTGCGCTCTTTCGCCTCGCGCGCCACCTGCTTCACCTTTTCGGCGTCGCGGATGTTGCCTGGGTTCAGCCGCAGCCCGTCGAAACCGCCGCGGATCGCTGCCAGCGCCCAGCGGTAGTCGAAGTGAATGTCGGCGATGATCGGCAGCGGCGTGCGCTTGACGATCTCCGGCACCGCATCCGCCGCGGCCCTGTCGGGGATGGCGATGCGCACGACGTCGCAGCCCGCTTCCTTGAGCTGGTCGAGCTGCGCGACCGTCGCATCGACGTTCTCCGTAATCGTCGAGCACATCGACTGCACGGCGACAGGTGCGTCGCCGCCGATCTGGACATCGCGCACGAATACAGGCTTGGACTTGCGTCGAGGGCTCATCATTTCAGCAGGCTCTCTCCGTTGACGATCCGTGATATGTCAAAGAACGTGATCACGGCGGCGAATAGCAGCATCACGGCGAATCCGGCTAAGTGTACCAGCGCTTCCTTCTCTGGCGCGACGCGTTTTCCGCGCCGTACGAACTCGGCGAGGATGAACGCGAGCCGCCCGCCATCGACCATCGGGATCGGCAACGCATTCAGCATCGCCAGGCTCATGCTGATCAAGGCAGCGAAGTTCAGCAGCGAAAGCCAGCCGGCTTGGTCCACCACCTCGCCCGTGGCCTGCGCGATGCCTACTGGACCCGTGAACGGAGAATCACCGAAGCCCCGAATCACACCCCAGATCTGGTTTCGGGCAAGGATCAGTGATTCAAAGCTGAGGCGAGTCGCACCCGGTACTGCCTCCCATGGCGGCTCCGCCTGCCGCTCTATCGGAACGATGTATCCAGTCTGCGCAGGGAACTCGTGACAGGCGAAGTCGGTCTTGGCGAATAGCCTTGCCTTCCGTGCTTCGGCTGCCGCCTTGTCGGCCGGCTCCAGCGCGCTGCACTGCGCCGCGGTGAGCCCGCGGAAGCCAAACGCCGAGCCTCCGAAGCACCATGCCGGCGCGTCGGGCGCAATATGACTCTTGTAGTCCGCGAAGCCCTTCTCTGATTGTGCCTCGATCGTTGCGCGTTCTGCCGCGGTGGTCGTGTAAGGACTCGAGTGCGCCGGTCCAACCGAGATGCCGATCGGTCCCTGCGATCGCTCGACCCCGCACTCGTCGTTGTACGACTTCGGGTTCCAGCGCGAATACACAGACTTCGAAATGACCTCTGGCCCCGTCTTCGGATCCGTGCGTTTGATCTTGAGATTGATGTTCGAGCCCTGGTATAGGCGCAGGAAGTACGATGCATCCTGCTGGCTCTCAACGTGGCGCCCGTTCACCTCGAGGATTTGATCGCCTGCCCGGAGGTCTGAATTGCTGGACGGACTGTTCGGCACGACATCGACGATCTGCGCGCCCGCTACGGAGACGTTGTGTGGGATCATCAGCCCGGCGCTGAAGAGGATGATCGCCAGGATGAGGTTCATGAAGACGCCGGCGCCGATGATCACCGTGCGCTTCCACTTCGCCTGCGCGGCGAGGCTCCGCGGGTCGCCCGGATCTTCTTCGCCCAGCATGCGGACGAACGCGCCCATCGGGATGGCATTGATCGTATAGTCTGTTCCTCGCCATTTGAACCCGGCGATGCGCGGCGGAAGGCCGATACCGGCCTCCAGCACTTTCACGCCGAACATCTTCGCGGTGATGAAGTGACCTGCCTCGTGCACGACGAGCAAGCCCAGGAGGATGCCGAAGAACGGCAGGATGGATTCCGTCAGTACGACCACTATGCCTCGCCCGCCCCGTGCGTGCGGGGCTCACCTGCATCTACGTTCGATTGCCGATCATGGTTCATCGCGCGCGGGCGACTGGTTGCTTGGCGCGAACCCTGTCCAGGGCGAAGGCGCGCGCCCATGCGTCAGATTCGAGCACGGCCTCCAGGGAAGGATCGACCGCGCCGGAATGGGCCGATAGTGTCGAATCCACCACCTTAGGGATGTCCGTGAAGCCGATGGCGCCGAGCGCGAACTGCTCGACCGCCACCTCGTCGGCCGCAGCCAGCACTGCCGTCCATGTGCCACCTTTGGCGCCCGCCTCCAGCGCCAGCCGCAGGCACGGGTAGCGCCCGAGGTCGACTTCGCCGAAGTTGAGCGTCTTCGCGCGCGCCAGGTTCAGCCTCGGGACACCGGCGCTGGCGACGCGCTCCGGGTAGCTGAGTGCGCACTGGATCGGCAGGCGCATGTCCGGCTCGCCGAGTTGCGCCTTCACGCTGCCGTCCGTGTACTCGACGAGCGAGTGCACGATGCTTTCGCGGTGCATCACGATCTCGATGCGGTCCATCGGTACGTTAAACAGCCAGCGCGCCTCGATCGCTTCGAAGCCCTTGTTCATCAGCGTCGCCGAATCGATCGTGATCTTGCGGCCCATATCCCACGTCGGGTGGCGCAGCGCATCGCGCGGCGTGACGCGATCGAGATCGCGCACGGGCATGTCGCGAAACGCGCCGCCGGACGCGGTGAGGATCAGCTTCTCGACGGTCGCGATGTCTTCGCCCCAGAGACACTGCCAGATGGCGCTGTGCTCGCTATCGACCGGCCGCAGTTCGCCGCGGCCGTGCTCCGCTTCGCGCGTCACGATTGCGCCGGCCATCACCAACACTTCCTTGTTGGCCAGCGCAACAGCTTTGCCGGCACGCAGTGCCGCGATCGTCGGCTCGAGGCCCGCCGCGCCCGCCGTGCCGACGACGACGATGTCGACGCTAGGATGCGCCGCCATCTCCTCCATTGTCGCCCAGCGGGTCTTTCTGCCGGCTGCGGCCTTGAGGTCCATATTGCGTCCGGCGTTCTGGCACCAGACGAAGTCCGGGTGGAATTCGCGCGATTGATCTTCGAGGAGGGTGTGGTTGGTGCCGCCGGCGAGGGCGACGATGCGGAAGTGGCCGGGAAGCTGGCGGATCACATCGAGCGTCTGGCGCCCGATCGAGCCCGTGGAGCCCAGAATCGCGACGCCCTTTGCGGGTGCGGTCATGCGATCACCGTACCACATGGCTTCTGTCCGCGCGCCTGTTCGCTCATGAGTGTATGCAGTTCCGGCATGGGCGATGGGAACCACGAAGGACACGAAGGAGCACGAGGGGGAGGAGAGGGGCGATCCACGAAGAGCACCAAGGCCACGAAGGGGCGGAAGTTCGCGAAGTGCTGTAGGGGCGCAACCCGTTGCGCCCGCGCTCGTGCGACCACAATATGCGACGTCCAAGACGTAACCGCGACAGAGAACGCGCGGGCTGAACGCCCGCGCTCCGAAATGGGGGTTCGCGCGTGAGCCGCAGCGGAACTCAGAACACAACTTGGGTGAAGACGTAGACCAGGGCGAAGGTGAAGAGGATGGAGTCGAGGCGGTCGAGGACGCCGCCGTGGCCGGGGATCAGTTCGCTGGCGTCCTTGATGTGCATGCGGCGTTTCATAGCGGATTCCGCGAGATCGCCGAAGGCGGCTACGGGCGGCAGCAGCAGCGCGAGGAGTCCGAGCTTCAACGGCTCGTTCGTGAGGTCGAAGGCGATGCCCAACGTCACGACCGCGGCGAAGCCTGCGCCCCAGCCGCCAACGAAGCCCTCCCATGTCTTCTTCGGGCTGATGCTGGGCGCGAGCAGGCGGCGACCGATGGCGCGGCCTGTGAAGAACGCAGCGGTGTCGACGGCGAATGTGCTCAGCACGGTCAGGTACACCCATGAGCGGCCATCGAAGTCGACGTCGCGGAGCTGGACGAGGAAGCTGCCGAGGATGCCGACGTAGGTGACGCCGAAGGCGATCCACGCCACGTCGTCGAGCGCGCCGTTGTCGGTGGGGGAGAGCGCCGCCGCGATCGGCGGGATGACGAGTGCTGCGCCGAGCCACACGTACCAGCGATAGTCGCCGGTGTGCGCGCCGACGGCGACGCCGGCGACGAGGAGCGCTGTTAAGACGCACACGGGATCGAGCCAGTCGCGGCGTGCGTGGTTGAACTCGGTCGATGCCACGGCGAGTGCGATCGCGACGGCCGCGACGTACCAGGTACCGCCGAGATAGATGAGTCCGATGATGATGGGCACGCCGACGACCGCGCTTGCGACGCGCTGGGCGAGTGGGCTCACTTGTGCGCGCGAGGGCGCGCGCCGTTCGCGGGCGCAACGGCCTCGATGCCGCCGTAGCGGCGCTCCCGGTGCGCATACGCATCGAGCGCGCGGTCGATCTCCGATTCGTCGAAGTCGGGCCAGAGGGCGGGCGTCGCGTAGAACTCCGCGTAGGCCGACTGCCACAGCAGGAAGTTCGACAGCCGCATCTCGCCCGCGGTGCGGATGACGATGTCCGGATCGCCGATTCCTGCTGTGTACAGATACGACGAGAACAGCGCTCCGTCGATACGCTCCGGCTTCACGCGATCGGCGACGATCCGCTGGACCGCATCAACGATCTCGTCACGGCCGCCGTAGTTGAATGCGAGAGCGACCGTCATACGGTCGTTGTCCTTCGTCAGCTCGATCGCTTGCTCGACCTTCTCGCGGATCTTCGGCTCCAGCGGGTCCAGCCGGCCGATGTGGACGAGGCGGACGCCGTTCTTGTGCAGCTCATTAATCTCGCGGCTGATTACGCGCGGGATGAGCCGCATCAGCGCCGACACCTCGCGCCGCGGCCGCGTCCAGTTCTCGGTCGAGAATGCGTACAGCGTGAGCACTTCGACGCCGCGCTCGCCGAACGCCTGGATGATGCGGCGGATGTTCTCGGTGCCAGCACGATGCCCGGCCTGACGCGACAGTCCGCGCTGCTTCGCCCAGCGGCCGTTGCCGTCCATGATCAGCGCTACGTGCCGCGGGACGGGAACCGGGGATGCACGCCTTTTTTCGGCCGCAGTGATGGGCGCGATCGCGTCGGAGGGCACCACTCCGTTTGGAATGTGACCGTTGCTGGCGGGTTTGGCTTTCTGACGTAGTCGCACGTTGGTTCAATCTGTCGCGGAAGCGCGCCCGGCCCGGGCGTCTCGCCTGCCCGCGCCTACACTTCGAGCAGCTCTTGTTCCTTCGCGTGCCCGTGCTTGTCGACTTCCGCGACGTACTTGTCGGTGATCTTCTGGAGCCGCGCCTGCGCGCCGCGCTCGTCGTCGTCGGTGATGCTCTTGTCGTGTTGTGCCTTGCGCAGGTGATCCAGGGAATCGCGCCGCACGTTGCGGACGGCGATACGCGCTTCCTCCGCCTTCTTGTGCACGGTCTTCGCGAGTTCCTTGCGCCGATCCTCCGTCAGCGCAGGGACGACGAGACGAATGATGTTGCCGTCGTTCGTGGGCGTTAGCCCCAGATCCGACTTCTGGATCGCCTTCTCGATGGCGCCAAGCAGTGTCTTGTCCCACGGCTGGATGGTAATGAGGCGCGGCTCAGGCGAATTGATTGCCGACATCTGGTTCAGCGGCGTTGGCGTGCCATAGTAGTCGACCTTCAGCGACTCGACGAGCGACGGCCGCGCGCGGCCCGTGCGCACCGTCTCCAGGTCGCGATCCAGCGCGCCGACCGCGCTCTGCATCCGGTGTTCCGCGTCGTTCAAGACCCCGTCGATCATCTGCTGGCGACTCCTCCAAACGGGCTTATGGTACCGCACGCGCAGGTATGGCGAGATGCCAGCTGTGCATTGCGGATGCGCCTACACCTTCGCCGGCTCCAGCAACGAATCACCTGCGCCTACGTGCGTGCCTATATCGGCGCCCCTCGCCGCATCGACGATGCCGTTTGGCGAACCGACGTCAAAGACGACGATCGGCAGGTCGTTCTCCATGCACAATGAGAGGGCAGTGCTGTCCATCACCTGGAGCCGGCGGCTCAGCGCGTCCATGTAGGACAGCTTTGAGAACCGCCGCGCGTCGGGCTGCTTGCGGGGGTCCGCATCGTAGACGCCGTCCACGCGATTCTTCGCCACCAACAGCACGTCCGCGTCGATCTCGATCGCGCGGAGCGCCGCTGCCGTGTCCGTTGTCATGTAGGGGTTGCCCGTGCCTGCGGCAAAGATGACGATGCGCTGTTTTTCGAGATGACGAATCGCGCGCCGGCGAATGTACGGTTCGGCGACCTGCTGGATCGGCATCGCCGTCTGCAGCCGGACGTCGCCGCCAACGTGTTCGATGGCATCCTGCAGGGCGAGGCCGCTGATGACGGTGGCCAGCATGCCGGCGTAGTCGGCCGTGGCGCGGTCCATGCCCGTTTGGCTGGCGGTGGCTCCGCGCCAGAAGTTGCCGCCGCCGACGACGACGGCGACCTGGACGAGGTCGCTTGCTGCCTTGATCTGTGTGGCGATGCTGTTGACGGTGGCAGGGTCGATGCCGAAGGCCGCGTCGCCCATCAGGGCTTCGCCGCTGACCTTCAGCAGGATGCGCTTGTACGGCGCGTCGCCCATGGCGCTCCTACCGGCCGAGTTCGAACCGGGTGAACCTGCGGATGCGGATGTTCTCTCCGGTGTGGCCGATCGCTGCCTTCACAAGTTCCTCGATGGTGCGGGAGCCGTCCTTGAGG
This sequence comes from uncultured Dehalococcoidia bacterium, assembly GCA_964458665.1. Lineage (GTDB taxonomy): Bacteria > Chloroflexota > Dehalococcoidia > DSTF01 > JACRBR01 > JANXYW01. The sequence continues at coordinate 20,111 of CAYWOO010000192.1, read as the reverse complement.
AATGGCTGCTTCATCAGCACCGTCTCCTCGAGCGTGCCCTCGGCGTCGGGCGGGAGCTGATCCTCGCTGATGACGAGTGTCGTCGGGATGCCAGCGATCTGGAGCGCGATATCGTGCACCAGCTGCTTGAACTCTGCGGTGCGCGCGACGAAGTCCGTCTCGCAGTTCACTTCGACGAGCACGCCGATCCGGCCGCCCGCGTGGATGTAGGAGTCGACGAGTCCCTGCCCAGTCTCGCGGCCTGACTTCTTGTCGGCGTTGGCGATGCCTTTTTCGCGCAAGACCTTCACGGCCCTATCGACGTCGCCGCCGGTCTCGTCGAGCGCCTTCTTGCAGTCCATGACGCCTGCGCCCGAAAGGTCGCGAAGCTGCTTGACCATGTCTGCTGTTACTGCCACGTCGGTCGTCCTCTCTTCGATGCCTGGTTGATGCTGCGCGGCGGACTACGCCTGCGGTGCGGACTCCTGCTCGGCGTAGCTCACCTTCGCGGGCTCCGGATCGTCCGGCGAAGCCGAGAACGTGCCGCTGGCAATCGACGCCATGTCGAGGCCATCGGTATCGTCCGCTTCGGCCGCGTAGCCCTGGAGGTTCCGCCCCTCCAGCGCCGCATCGGCGATCTTGCTGGCGATGAGCTTGACGGCGCGGATCGCATCGTCGTTCGCGGGGATGGGGTAATCGACCTCATCTGGATTCGAGTTCGTGTCGCACATCGCGATGATCGGGATGCGCAGGCGCAGCGCTTCTGTGACGGCGATGCGCTCCATCGGCGGGTCGACGATGAACAGCGCGGCCGGCAGCCGTTTCATCGTCTTGATGCCGCCGAAGTAGCGGTTCATCTTCTCGATCTCTTCCATGAGCTTGCCGGCTTCCTTCTTGATCAGCAGGCCAAGCTCGCCGCGGTCGCGACGGTCCTCGAGGCGGATGAGGTGGTCGATGCGGCTCTCCATCGTCTGGAAGTTGGTCAGGGTGCCGCCGAGCCAGCGATTCGTGACGTACGGCATGCCGCAGCGTGTCGCCTCCGTCTCGATCGACTCCTGCGCCTGCTTCTTGGTGCCGACGAAGATGATCGTTTCACCGCGTGACGCGATCGCACGGGCGAAGTCCATCGCCCGCTTCAAGAGGGGTACGGTCTGCTGGAGGTCGATGATGTGGATCTTGTTGCGCTCGGTGAAGATGTACTGCTTCATCCGCGGGTCCCAGCGATGCGTCTGGTGCCCGAAGTGAACGCCCGCTTCGAGGAGCGCCTTCATGGATACGGTGGAGACAGGGGCGGCATTCGTCATATCACAATCCTCCCGGACATAAATTTGAGGCCGTTACGGCCCCAGGTCCGGTTTCTCTCGGTTCACTACCCCGCGCAGTATATCAGGCCTCACGGATACGCGACAAACGGGAGGCGTACGTGGCGACGCCATTCGGCCCATGCCTAGCCGAGGCACTTGCGAGAGCGGTATAGCTAGATATACTACATATGCATGAAGCAGGCGCGAGGTGCCACGTGGTGCAGCGAAATCGTACGGACCGAAGGGGTGGCAGTCGTCGAAGCAGGCGCCGGGTCGGCCCGGGTGCCGCGGCTCAGCAGACGAAGCGTGTTGAAGCTCGGCTTTTGGACGTCGCTCGGTGCGCTCGTCGTTGCGGCCGGAGCAGGCGTCCTCAACAGCCTGTATCCGCGCGGGATCGGCGGCTTCGGCGGGCCTGTGACGGTGAAAGCGCATGCTATTCCGCTACCGGGCGCCGCACCGAAACAGAACCTCGAAGGTCACTTCCTCCTCGTCAACCTCGATGCCAACGAAGGCCGCATCGGCGGCGATCATACCGCCACCGATGGCGGGCTGCTGGCGTTGTGGTGGAAGTGTCCCCATCTCGGTTGCACCGTGCCGTGGAAGAATGACTTCGTGGCGCCCGCGGACGAGTTGGGCCGACGCGGCTGGTTCAACTGCAACTGTCACGGCTCGACCTACACGAAAGCGGGCGTGCGCGTGTTCGGCCCCGCATCGCGGTCGATGGATACGATGCAGGTCGAAGTGGCAGCGAACGGCGACGTCACCGTGCAGAGCGGGGCGATCATGAGCGGTGGCACGGACAATCCGCGCCGCGCCGTCCCGTGGACGCTGCCGTCGTAGCTGGTAGGTTGTAGACGATGCCACGCTCGCCAGAACCCCTTGCGCGCTTCGACCGCGAACTGCTGAAAGGCAATACCGCGACGGTCGTGCTGGCAATTCTGGCCGAGGGGCCGCTCCACGGCTACCAGATCGCGAAGGAGATGCGACGCCGCAGCGACGACGCGCTCCAGCTCGGCCAGGGCGTCCTGTATCCGATCCTCCATCGACTCGAAGACCGGGGCCTTATCCTGGGTGAGTGGGAGCAGAGCACCGGCACGCCGAGCCGCAAGCGTTACGCGATCACGAAGTCCGGGCTGGGCGAACTGCGCGCGAAGCGCAGCGAATGGACGGCATTCTCCATAGCGATGGCGAAGGTCCTCGCCACGAAGGGAACCGCGCGATGAATGATCGCGAGGACGTCGACGTCGACGGCTACCTCAACGAGGTGTGCTGGGCGATGGGTGGGTCGTTTTCGGAGCAGCAGGCTGTGCGCGACGAACTACGGGCGCATCTTCGCGACGCCGCGCGCGAGCTGGTTGTTGGCGGCGTTACCGCGATGGATGCCGTGACGCGGGCGCTGCGTGAACTGGGCGATGCGGGCGACCTGGGGCGGACGCTGCGCCCTTCTCGGGGAACGCGGCCGCTGCGGAGGCCGCTGATGCAGCCTGATGGCGCGCTGTTGCTTCATGTGGAACGCCACCGCAACCTGCCGGCACCGCGACTGGCGCTCGCGCTCGCTGCCCTTGCCGCCACACCGGTCGTGGTGGCGCTCGTCTACGCCTGGCCGGCGTGACGATGCCAATCCTTCGCTTCCGCAAGACAGAGCTGCGCGAACGGTTCTACCCACCGCAGTTCCGCGGCATGTACGACCGTTTCTCCGACGTCATCCACGACTACGTGCGCGCGGGCGACACGATGCTTGATGCCGGCTGCGGCAGCGGCCGCGTCTTTCAGTATCACTTCGACGACGTCCAGAAGCCGCGCCTCATCGTCGGCGTCGACGTCACCGAAGAATCGCATGGCAACCGGAACATCGACGCCGCAGCGCGCGCCGACCTGGGTGCGCTGCCATTTCGCGACGCCACGTTCGATATCGCCATCTCCAGCCACGTGGCGGAGCATCTGACGCAGCCGGAGCGCGTGTTCGGCGAACTTTCGCGCGTGCTCAAACCCGGCGGGCGGCTGCTGATCCTGACGCCGAACCGCTGGCACTACGTGACCATCAGCTCGGCGCTGCTGCCGTACTCATTCCACCGGCGCTACAACTCCTGGCGTGGCATCGACGTGCACGACATCTTCCCGACGGTGTATCGCGCCAACACCGCGTCGCGTCTGCGCTGGCTGTACGACAACGCCGGCATGGATGTCGAGCAGTTGTTCCAGTTCGAGACGGAGCCGGAGTACCTTGCATTTAGCACCGCGACGTACGCGCTCGGCGTCGGGTTCGAGCGCGTGGTGAATCGGTTTACGGCGCTGAAAAACGCGCGGGTGAATTTGCTGTCGGTGGGGCGGAAGCGGCGAGGTTAGTGGTTAGCAGTGAGCGGTTAGCACTTAGCCCTTCCAGTCAGCGGGCGTTTCGCGGTTCTCGCGTGCTGCGCGAGGCATGGTCGTTGGGCGAGCTAAGATCCTTCGCTTCGCGCTCAGGATGACAATCGATAACACCCTCCGACGACCGACGACCGACGACCGACCTGTTACCATGACTTCATCATGCTGACCAAGCGGATCATTCCGTGCTTCGATGTCGATAATGGGCGTGTCGTGAAGGGCATCTCGTTCGTCGAGCTGCGCGATGCGGGCGATCCCGTCGAGCTGGCGAAGCTGTATGACGCGCAGGGGGCTGACGAACTGGTGTTCCTCGACATAACGGCGTCCAGCGACAATCGGAGCACGACGTACGACATGATCGCGCGGACCGCAGATGAAGTCTTCATCCCGTTCACCGTGGGCGGCGGCGTCCGCAGCGATCTCGATGTACGCGTGCTGCTGGAGCTGGGCGCCGACAAGGTTTCGCTGAACAGCGCGGCCGTCGCCGATCCCAGCCTCGTGCGCGTATGCTCGGAGCGATTCGGCGCGCAGTGCATGGTTGTCGCGATCGATGCGAAGGCAGTGGGGCAGGGGCGCTGGGAGGTGTATACGCACGGCGGCCGCAAGCCTACGGGCCTCGACGCGATCGCATGGGCGAAGCAGGCTGTCGAGCTGGGCGCGGGCGAGCTGCTGGTTACGAGCATGGACACCGACGGTCACAAGGACGGCTATGACCTTCCGCTGACCCGTGCGATCAGCGAAGCGGTCGAGGTCCCGGTCGTCGCCAGCGGCGGCTGCGGCAATCCGCAGCACATGGTCGATGCGGTCGTGCAGGGGAAGGCCGATGCCGTGCTGGCGGCGAGCATCTTCCACTTCGGCGAGTATTCGATCGCCGAGGCGAAGCGGCATATGGCGGCGCAAGGTGTGGCCGTCCGCCTCGCGCCGTAACACGTTCCCACGAGGACACCGCGATTCGAACGCCACGCGCCAATACGGCGTGGGCAGAGGAGGCATTCGTGCTGAGTTACAACCAACAGGGTCTGATCCCCGCCGTGATCCAGGACGACGAGACGAACGTCGTGCTGATGCTGGGCTACATCAGCCCGGAGACGCTACAGATGACGAAGGAGAAGGGCCAGGTCGTGTTCTGGAGCCGGAGCCGGAACGAGATCTGGCACAAGGGCGCGACGAGCGGCGACTTCCTCGAGGTGCGCTCGGTCAAGGCTGACTGTGAAGAGCGCTCGCTGCTGATCCGCGTGAAGATGCTCGGCGGCGCCGTCTGCCACACCGGCGCGAAGGCGTGCTTCTTCAATGATGTGCAAGAGCTGGCGTCGACGTAGCGTTCGGCGAGCCTCACCCCGGCCGTTGGCCACCCCTCTCCACATTGTGGAGAGGGAGCGTTTCGACACTTGGTCTGGTGCCGTCGTGGATTTGGCGGCGGCGAGAACTGCAGTTCCGGAAACGGAGTGTGGTACGGGCGGGGCGCCTGCGCTCCATGCGCCGATCGCAGTTTCTCTGTGGAATGAACGTTCGACTAGAGCGACACACTCCGCGTGGATCCCCTCTCCACGTCGTGGAGAGGGGTGGCCGAAGGCCGGGGTGAGGTGCGCGTTTTGTGCCAGCCGCCTCGCATCGTGCTCACCCCGCAGCATCGCGACCCACTGCCGACCCCGACTCCAGCGCGATGACGTGCTCGAGCGCCGCGACGGCGACCTCGATCTGCGCGTCGTCGGGATCGCGCGTCGTTAACGATTGCAGCCAGATGTTGGGGCGGTAGAGGAGCGAGAACGCGGCGTTCCTTTCGAAGCGCTGGGCCAGCCGCAGCACCTCGTACGCCAGCGCGGCGATGACCGGGATCAGCACGATGCGCTCGACGATACGCAGCCAGATCGGCGGCGTGCCGAGCAGCACGAACGCGACGAGCGAGATCACCATGACGGTGAGCAGAAACGCCGTGCCGCAGCGCGGATGCGCGTTCGGATACTCGCGGATGTTCGCTGCCGTCAGCGCGCGCCGGTGCTCGTACGCATGGATCGTGCGATGCTCGGCGCCGTGATAGGCGAAGACGCGCTGTATGTCCCGCATGCGGCCGATCAGCCAGATGTATCCGACGAGCATCGCGAGTCGCAGCAGGCCTTCGGCGATCACCTCGCCATAGTCGTTGCCGAGGACGCGGCCGAGCCAGCTCGTGAGCAGCACCGGCCCGGCGAAGAAGATCACGGCGACGAGCAGCAACATGACGCCGAGCGTCACTGCGAGCTGCGTGGAGCCGACGTCCTCCTCCTCCTGTCCGAGCGCGACCTGCGACGACCACGTCAATGCGCGGACGCCGAGCGCGAGCGTCTCGTACAGCACCACCATGCCCCGGAGGATCGGGATGCGTCGCGGCCAGCCGGTGTAGACGCCGTTCAGTGCTTCGCCGCGGCGGACGATCGTGCCATCGGGCGCGCGCACGGCGATCGCCATGTGGCGCGGGCCGCGAATCATCACGCCTTCCATCACGGCCTGGCCGCCGTAGTAGAGATTCGACGCGGCGTCGGGCTTCACGCTCATGCGGGCAGCATCGTTGTGTCGCCAGGGCGCGTCAAGTCAGAAGGGGCAGATCGTGTCGGCGTCGAACGGCGGATTTGCGTAGCCGAAGTCCCAAAACGCCTGGTATTCCGCGAGATTCGCGGCGATATCGTCGCGCACGGCCGCGCAGCCGACGCTGACGCTGCCCTTCGCCGCGTATCCCGCCTTGAACGAGCCAGCGAGCTGGTCGTGCAGTGTCTGCGGCTGGTAGGAACGTGCGCGATCGAAGTAGGCGTTCGCCTTCGCGGTGTCGCCGCCCGCCAGCAGCAAGGCGAGGCCGGCGCGGAACAAGGAGTACGACTGCAGCTCGTTACGCTCGTGCTTTTCCTCCATCCACGCCAGCAGCGACGAATCGCCGACGACCGCCGCGTACGCCGCTTCGGCGTCGCCGTACTTTGCGGCCGTGAACAGCGCGTCGGCATCCTTCACCGCGTGATAGAGATACGTTGCCTTGTCCTGCTGTGTCGATCGGAGCGCGTACGCGGCTCCGTTCCATGCCCACGTCTCCGTGCGCGTGCGCTGCGGCCCGGCGCCGGCGCTGCCCTGCGCGCCGCCGTGGAGCAGCAGCTCCTTCGCACCGTCGTCCTCCACGTCTTCGAACTTCGCGTCGGCGAACGGCATCGAGATCCCGTCAGGCGGGGCAATCGACACGTAGCCCGCGGCCGTACCCTTGAGGATATGCACCGTCTGGATGCACGTACTCGCGCCGCAGCTCGCCGTGAGGAATGCCAGTTCGCCGCCACCGTCCTTGTTCAGATCGCCGGCGGCCAGCAGCGGCTTGATCGGCTGCGTCGTGCCGGGCGGGACGACGTCGTTCGGGCCGGACTCGTAGGCTACTTTGAAGCCGTTGGGCGAAGGACCGAACACAACGATCGTGAACTGTGTGTCCGTGGTTGCGCTGGGCGTCGTGAGCTTCGTCGTCAGCACGGCAACGACCTCGCTCTCGAGGTCTTCGTCCGTGTTCGCGGCGATGCAGCCAGCTGCGGCTATCACGAGTGGCATCTTCCACGCCGCGATGAGGTCGGCGAGGCACGTATCACCAGCCGCCGCGGGATCCGCCGTGAGGTACGCGGCGATCACGGGCGCGTAGTCGGAGAACGATGCGGGCTTGGGCGGCACGGAAACCGGAACGGGCGTCGGAGCGGGTGGCGCGGCGGCGGTAGCACTCGAACCGGCTGCGGGCGTGTTGACCGATGAACTCTTGATACGGCTGTCACACGCCGTCAAGGCGAGTGCAATGGTGAGCGCGGCGACGATCCATGTCTTGCTCATGCCAGTGTCAGGTTACTCGAAAGACGTGGCGGTGTCGCAGGGGCCGGATGGCCCGTAGTCACACGGCAGATCGCCGATAGACGATTTCGCCGCCGACCACCGTTGCTTCGACGCGCGCATCCGCGATGCGCATCGGATCGGCGGCCGTGAGGATGTTTTCGGAAAGCAGGACGAAGTCCGCGTGGTAGCCGGGCGCGATCCGGCCGAGGGTCGCGCTCTCGCGCACGGCCTCGGCTGCACCCGTTGTGTACGCCGCGATGGCTTCCATGGCAGTCAGTCGCTGTTGCGGATACCAGCCGCCGGGCGGCTCGCCCGCGGCGTTGCGGCGCGTGACGGCGGCCTGTACGCCGGCGAGCGGATCCATCGTCTCGACGGGCGTATCGGACCCGAATGCGAGATTGACGCCCAGGCTGCGCAGCGACGCGAACGCGTAGGCGCCGACGCCGCGGGCGCCCCATGCCCGATCGACCTTCGCCATATCCTGCGTCGCGTGGATCGGCTGCACCGATGCCGTCACGCCGTAGTAGGCGAAGCGTGCGATGTCGGGCGCCGCCAGCAGTTGCGCGTGCTCGATGCGTCGCGGCAGATCCGGGGCGACGTTCTGCGTCCGGGCGATGATGTCGAGCACTTCGCGGTTCGCGCGGTCGCCGATTGCGTGGATGGCGGTCGCCAGGCCGTGTTCGAGACAGCGGCGCACGTCGCGCTCCAGTTCGCCGGCCGGCTGGAGTGCCAGGCCGGTGTCATCGCTGCCCTCGCACGGTTCGAGCATCCATGACGTCATGGAGCCGAGCGCGCCGTCGGCGAAGAACTTCACGCCGCCGATGCGCAGCATATCGCCGCCGTCGCCCGTAGCCAGGTTGCGGTCGAACCACTCGTCCAGCGCGCCAGCCGACATGAAGGGCCGTACGCGCAATCGCAGCCGTCCGGAGTCGTTGAGCGCGTGCAATGCCTGCAGTTCGCCGCGCCCGACATCCATCGCGTGCGCGCCGGTTACACCGAGGCTGTGCGCGTGTGCGATCGCCTGCTCCATCGTGGTGATGCGCTCGTTCCGTGCCAGCTTCGGCGCGACATCGCTGATGAGGCGCGACGCGTTGTCGCGCAGGATGCCCGTGGGCGCGCCGTCGTCGCCAATGTCAATCGCTCCGCCCGTCGGCGCGATGGTCGCTGCGGTAATGGCGGCGGCGCGGAGCGCCGCGCTGTTCACCCAGACGCAGTGGCCGGAGGTGTGCGTAAGCACGACCGGATGCTCCGGCGCGATGGTGTCGAGTTCGCGCCGATGCGGGAAGCGCGCGCCCGGCCAGTCGTGCTGGTCCCAACCCGCGCCGCGCACCCAGGCGCCTTCCGGCGATACAGCGACGCGCTCGGCGACCCGCTGTAGCGCCTCGGCCACGCTCGGCACGCCTTTCAGATCGACCGACTGCATCGCGAGGCCAGTGCCGAGCAGGTGCGCGTGGCTATCGGTGAAGCCGGGCAGAACGAGTCGTCCGCCCGCGTCGAACACGTCCACGTCGGACGGAGCCGCCGCATCCTGCGAGCGTCCGACGAAGACGAAACGCCCGTCACGGACGATCGCGGTATCGGCATACGGCGCGGTGGCGTCGCCGGTCCAGATCTGCGCGTTGCGAAGGATGAGGTCGGTCATGGGCGCAGTATAGGTGCGGTGTTGGAGGACGCGGAGGGACGGGCGGGACGCCCGCGCTCCATTTTCGGTGGGTGAAGGAGGACCATGCCAAACGCGCCCGCTGGAGGCGGACGCGTGCTGAACGACAACTACGAGCTGCTTACTTCGTCTTCGCCTTCACAGCGGCGGACTTTTCGAGGCGCTTCGTGAAGCGCTCGACGCGGCCGGCGGTGTCAACGATCCGTTGCTGTCCGGTGAAGAACGGGTGGCAAGCGCTACAGATATCGACGTGCAGGTCGGGCTTCGTGGCGCGGGTATCCCAGCGGTTACCGCAGGCGCAGTGGACGATGGCTTCGGTGTAGTTGGGGTGAATCTTGGGCTTCATCTGACTCTCTCGGTGGCTCTGTTCTGACGATGGACGGACCCGCTCAACTAGCTCGCGGCTGCCACCTCCGGCTCGATGGCGTAGACGCTGACTTTCTTGCGCCGGCCCTTGGCGTACCACTCGAACTTCACAGCGCCATCGCTGAGCGCGAACAGCGTGTGGTCGCGGCCGACGCCGACATTACGTCCGGCGTGGAAGCGCGTACCCCGCTGCCGCATGATGATCGTACCGGCGAGCACTGCCTGGCCATCCGAGCGCTTCACGCCGAGCCGCTGCGAATTGCTGTCGCGGCCATTGCGCGAGCTGCCGACGCCTTTCTTGTGTGCCATAGGGTCCTACTCCGCCTTCCTGCGCGTCCGCTTCGGCTTTGCCGCCGGCGCGGAGTCGGTCGTTTCGGTCACGTCGTTCGGCTCGGTCACATCCGGCGCTTCGGTCACGTCGGATGCTTCGGTCACGTCTACCGCGTCGCTTGTCGCCAGTTCCGCCGCCGGCGCGGGCTCGGAGATCCTGCGTCCGCGGCGGCGCGTTGGCGCTGCCTCGACCGCTTCTTCAGCGGGAGCCGCAACCTCCGCCTTCGGCTTCGGCTGCTGGCCGGGGCCAAGCACATCGTCGACCATCAGGGTGGTGAACTGCTGACGGTGGCCGTTCTTCTTGCGGGCGCGCGTCTTGTTCTTGTAGCGGAAGACCAGAATCTTCTTCGCGCGGCCTTGCTCGCGAATCGTGCCGAGTACGCGCGCGCCTTCTACCGTTGGCGCGCCGACGGTGATGTCCTCGCCGTCCGCCAGGAGCAGCACCTCATTCAACTCGATGCTCTGCCCGGCCTCGCCCGGCAAACGCTCGATGGTGACGGGACGGCCTTCCTGGACGCGATACTGCTTGCCACCGGTGCGTACGACCGCGAACACGGCATCCTCCAAACAACAGAATACCCGCCGTGCGGCAGGCATCGCTCACCAGTCTATCGAGCGTCCTTCGAGTGTGTCAAACGTGTCGTCGTATCGCATTCTGAATCTATCGGTTCATCCAGGCCTAAAGGCGCCGACAATGCGGCCGAACATTCTTAGGGAATCCACCTAGGGGTGGACGCCTCCGGTTGGGGGCATGTTCCGGTCTGCCGGCGATTTGGACCCGACCGAGGTTGGAGGTGGGCGCAGTGTGCAAGCTCCGAACGGCCATGAGGCGGCTTCGCGCTCTGGGTGACGAACGCGGCATCACGGGCCTCGAGACCGCGATCATCCTCATCGCGTTCGTGGTCGTCGCCGCCGTATTTGCGTTTGTTGTCCTCAGCACGGGCTTGTTCAGCTCTGAGCGGGGCAAGGAGGCCGTGTACGCGGGCCTCGCCAAGACGCGCGGCACAATGGAACTTTCGAGCAGCGTCATCGCGGCGTCGAACGGCACCAGCGTCACGACGCTCGATTTCGATATGACGCTTGCCGCGGGCGGCGACTCTGTCAATCTGGACCCGACCGCCGCGACGAACCGCACGGTGATCACGTACATCGACAGCGCGACGGTGATCAACAACCTGGCGTACACCGCAACGCCGATAACCGGAAACGCGAACACGCTGCTGGAACCGGGCGAACTCATCCGCATCAGCATCGATATTGCCGCGGCGGGCGTGACCGTCGGAACAAATCAGGTCTTTACTCTGGAGATCAAGCCACCGACGGGCTCGTACATGGTGCTGCAACGGATGACGCCGGCTGCGTTCGTCGCGATCAACAACCTCAACTAGGATTCTTCCGCGAGCCAGCGCGTGTACAGCTCGTCGAGCCGCGCGCGGTGCTGCTCCAACAGCGTCGCCGCGCGCGTGCCTTCGCGATGATCGCCGCGCGTGAAGGCATCCGACACGCGCTTCTCCAGCGCGCCGCGCTCGCGCTCCGCTTCTTCGATGCGTGCCTGCAGCGCGCTGGCTCGCGCGGATGTCGCGCGTTTCGAGGGTTGCGGTGCGCGCTCGCGCTCGAGACGGCGCGTGGCGATGCGGCCTGTGCTGACGGCGGGCTGTTCGTGATGCTCGGCCCAGTATTCGGAGAAGTTGCCGGAGTACGACTCGAACTTCCCGTCGCGCACCTCGACGACCCGGCCGGCGATCTTGTCCAGGAAGTAGCGGTCGTGCGACACGGCGAGGATCGTGCCCTTGAACTCCGTCAACGCCTCCTCGATCGCCTCGCATGCCGGAATGTCCAGATGATTCGTCGGCTCGTCGAGGATGAGGAAGTCCGGCTGCTGGGCGATGAGGCGCGCCAGTTGCAGCCGGTTCCTCTCGCCGCCGGAGAGATCGCCCACGCGTTTGTCCAGATCGTCCCGGACGAAGAGGAATTGCCGCAGCAAGGTGAACGCACGGTCGCGGCTGTTCACACCGTCGGCGACCATCTGACCAAGGACGGTGCGTTCGTTGTCGAGCACTTCTTGCTCCTGCGCGCAGTACCCGACGCGCAGGCTGGGACCGATACGCAGCACTTCGTGGTCCCACGCGCCGTCCGCGATGATCTCGCGCAGCAACGTCGTCTTGCCGCAGCCATTCGGCCCCAGCAGCGCCACACGCTCGCCACAGGAGATCTCCAGTTCGGCCCCGTCGAACAGTTGGCGTTCGCCGAATGCTTTGCTGTAGCCGCGCACCTGGAGCGCGATGTCGGCGCGGCTTGCCTCGGCGCTGAAGTTCATGCGGATCTTCGATGCCTCGGCAGCCGGCTTCTCCGTTGCGTCCTCACGCGCGCGGTTCAGTTGCGACTTGCGGGCGCGTAGCCGCTTGCCCCAGGACGGGTCGGCGGTGCGGCGCGCAATCTCTTCGAACCGCTTCACCAGCTCTTCGAGCTGCACCAGGCGCTTCTGGTCGGCGACGTAGTCGGCGCGCTGCGCCAGCTTGGCTCGCAGCGATGTCGCACGATATGCGGAGTAGTTGCCGGCGTACGAATCAGCGCGACCGTCCGCCAGATGGACAATGCTTGTGACGACGCGGTCGAGCAGGTAGCGGTTGTGCGAGATCAGCAGCACAGCGCCGCGGAAGCGCTTGAGGAAGCCCTCGAGCCATGCGATGCCCGCGAAGTCCAGATGGTTGCCTGGCTCGTCGAGCACCAGAAGGTCCGGCTCCGCCAGTAGCGCCTGGGTCAGCGAAAGCACGTTCTTCTCGCCGCCGGACAGCGCTCCTACTCGCTGATCGCCGCGTCCGGCCAGCCCGAGCGCATCGAGCATAGCGACCGCGCGGGCGTGTAGCGCGTCGCTGCCAGTGCGTTCGAACGCCTCGCACGCGGCTTCGTACGCGTCCAACGCGCTCTGCATATCGTCGGCCGTGGCGTTCGCGAGGAGATCTTCGTGCACGCGCAGCGCGGCGAGTGCACGCCTCTGTTCCGCGAGCACGCTCTCGATCACCGTCGCGCGCTCGTCGTGATCGACCTGCTGGCGGACGAAGCCGACGCGCAGTCCGGCAGCTCTCGTGATCGCGCCGCCCGCGATCGGCTCGTCACCGGCGATGAGCCGCGCGATCGATGTCTTGCCCGCGCCGTTCGGACCGATGAGGCCGACCTTCTCACCCGCATTGATGCGAAAGCTGACGTCGAGGAGCACCTCGCGGTGTCCGTAGTCCATGGCCACGTCTTGGAATCGAATCAGTTCCATAGGTGTCGTCTCGGTTCCTGGTTGCTGATACACAAAGAAGAAGGCCCCCCGCTTGGGAGCCCTCGTCATCGCATTCCGCCGCCTTGGCCTTATGAATCGAGGCCGTCGGCGTCCAGTGTGATGTTCGATTGACTACCCCAGGCGAGTCCGGGTGGGCCAAGTTTGGGCTGCGGGCCCGGCGCGTCCTTCGTCTCGTGCACATCTTCGGCGGGCTGCGGCGCTGCCGGCGGCAGATCGTTCGACGGCGGCGTTTCGAGATCGAGGCCGTCGAGAATCCGCTTCAGGTCGTCGCCCTCGATATTCTCCACGTCCAGCAGGATCTTCACGAGTCGATCCAACCGGTCGCGATTGTCGATGAGCAGTGTGCGCGCGGTCTGGTACGCGTGGTCCAAGAGGCGGCGCACCTCTTCGTCGATCTCTTCCGCCACCTTCTCGCTGTAGTTGCGCTGCTCGCCGATCTCGCGACCGAGGAACACCAACTCCTGCTTGTTACCGAAGGTGCGCGGGCCGAGCCGTTCGCTCATGCCCCACTGCGTCACCATGTTGCGCGCGATGCTTGTCGCCTTGCTGAGGTCGTTCGACGGGCCTGTCGTCGCTTCGCCACCGAGGATTAACTCCTCGGCGCAGAGTCCGCCCAGCGCCGCCGCCAGCATCGCCTTGAACTGCGAGCGCGAACGGAGGTGGCTGTCTTCTTCGGGCAGGTAGCGCGTGAACCCGCCCATCAACCCACGGGATACGATGCTCACCTTATAGGGCGGATCGGAGTCCGCGAGCAGGTGGCCGACCAGCGCGTGTCCACCCTCGTGGTACGCGATGATCTCCTTCTCCTTCGGCGTGATGACGCGGCTCTTGCGCTCCGGACCGGCGATGACGCGGTCAACGGCTTCGTTGAACTCGCTCATGCCGATCTTTTTCTTGTTGCGCCGCGCCGCGAGAATCGCCGCTTCGTTCACGAGGTTCGCCAGATCGGCGCCCGAAAAGCCAGGCGTCTGCTTGGCGAGCGTCGGCAGGTCGACATCCTTCTCGAATGGCTTGCCCTTCGTGTGGACCTCGAGGATCATCGCGCGGCCCTTGCTGTCAGGCGCGTCGAGGATCACCTGGCGGTCGAAACGGCCGGGCCGCAGCAATGCGGGGTCCAGGATGTCCGGGCGGTTCGTCGCGGCGACAACGATAACGTTGGTGTTCGTGTCGAAGCCGTCCATCTCGACTAGGATCTGGTTCAGTGTCTGCTCGCGCTCATCGTGCGAGCCGCCGAGCCCGGCGCCACGCTGCCGGCCGACGGCGTCGATTTCATCGACGAAGACGATGCATGGCGAGTTGCGCTTCGCTTGATCGAAGAGATCGCGCACGCGGCTTGCGCCGACGCCGACGAACATCTCCACGAATTCGGAGCCGCTGATCGAGAAGAACGGCACACCTGCTTCGCCCGCGGTCGCGCGCGAAAGCAGCGTCTTGCCGGTGCCGGGAGGGCCGACAAGCAGCACACCACGCGGGATGCGCGCACCCAGCGCGGCAAACTTCTCCGGATATTTGAGGAACTCCACCACTTCGGCGAGCTCTTCCTTCGCCTCATCGACGCCGGCGACATCCGCAAACGTCACGGTGGTCTTGTTGCCGGTGAACATGCGCGCGCGGCTCTTGCCGAAGCTCATCGCCTGACTGTTGGAGCCCTGCGCCTGACGCATCATGAAGATCAGGATCGCGCCAAAGACGAGGATCGGTGCGAATGTGATCAGGATTCCCGTCCAGGCGCCCCACTGCGAGGGCTCCTTGTACTTGACTTCTACGGACTTGTCACCACTGCCGCCGATAACCGTGTCGTTGTCTTTTAGTACCCGCTCGATGTCGGTGTTCCTGCCGATGCGCGACGTGTACTTCGTCGTGTCGTTTCGGAGCTCGATTTTGGAGTTCTGGCCATTGATCTCGATGCTTTGCAGCTTGCCTTCGCGGCCGTTCGCAATGACCTCGCCCCAAGTGAGGTTCTTCGAGCTGTCCCCGCCTCTGAAGAAGGAGAACACGATCGCCACAACGGCGACGAGAATGAGCAGATAGATGAAGCTGTTTCGCAGCCAGCGAGAACTCATGGGCTAACCTAACCTTTTCCCCCGTCATGGTCGTGGGGCACTGGGGAGTCTCGAACCAGTATAACAGAGCACCCGGAGGCGCACCGATCGTCCGCCTCGAGCGCCCGCTCCTCGTCTAGTACGCTCGACGACGGCGGATCGCTCTCCGTTCCTCGCGCTTCCATGAGTATCCTCGCTGACGCGGCGGTCTCCCATCGGGCAGAACCCTGAGTCTTCGTCCGTTGTTGCTACTCGTCGTCGGACGCGAGCTTGCCGCCCTGAGCCCAATCTTCGCGCGCCACATCGGAGAAGATCACAATCGTTGCGTCAGGCGTCGTATGGGCGATGTTCGCCACCGCCTCCGTAATCGCGCGCGCCAGCTCCTGCTTTTGCGCGTGCGTGCGTCCAGGGAACATCTCGACTCGCACTATCGGCATCGAACGGCCTCCTCATCCAGTCAGGGCACCGCACCCCGCCCAAGGCAGTGTAGGGGCAAGGCGTGCCTTGCCGAATCGGCCCCAGATACACGTAGTCGCCCACCAGAACGAGCGCGCGCCTTTACAGCATCGCTGCCGCGGTGATAGCATCGGCCTGATGGGCCTCTACCAGGCAGTGCCCACGCTCAATGCTGAGATCTCTGCATGGAGGCAGGGCTGTCGCCACGTCGCCGGCGTCGATGAAGCCGGCTGCGGCCCACTCGCCGGCCCGGTCGTCGCAGGCGCAGTCATTCTCGATCCGGGTCGCGTCCGCGTATGGTGGTCGGAGCTTCGCGACAGCAAGATGTTGTCCGCTGCCGAGCGCGAGCGTCTCGCCGCCGAAATTCGCCGCGACTGCGCCTGGGGCGTCGGCGCGGCTTCGCATGGCTTGATTGACACGATCGGACTGACCGCGGCACGCAAGTTCGCGATGCGCCGGGCGGTCGCCGCCCTCCCGTGCCGGCCGGACCTCCTGCTGATCGACGCCGTCTCACTGCCGGAGTACCGCCACCGGGCGATCATCCACGGCGACGCACTCGTCGCATCGATCGCCGCCGGATCGATCGTGGCGAAGGTTGCGCGCGACGCCATGATGGCCGACTACCACGCCGTTCATCCCGCCTACGGCTTCGACCGCAACGCGGGGTACGCGACGCCAGAACACAAGCGCGCGCTCCATGAGCACGGCCCGTGCGCGATCCATCGGCGGCTGTTCGCGCCGGTGCGCGCGGCGCTGGAAGCGCGCGGACCGGCGTTGGCGCCCGCACTTGCCTAGCGAGCGACAGTCGCTCGGCGACTTCGGTGAGCGCACCGCGGCAGCGCACCTCGAGGCGAAGGGTTACCGCATCATCGACCGCAAGTTCCGCGTGCGTGATGCCGAGATCGACCTCGTCGCCCGCGATCGCGACGCGCTCGTGTTCGTGGAGGTGCGCACGCGCCGCGGCGCCTATCCGGGCATGGCAGCGCTTTCGATCACGCGCAAGAAAGCGATGAAGCTGCTCGTCGCGGCCGAGTGGTACATCGAGCGTCACCCCGACGCGGCTGACCTGCCGCTGCGCATCGACGTCGTGGCGATCGAGCTGGCGGCGGGCGGGCTCTTGCAGAACGTCATCCACATCGAAGATGCGGTGCGGCCGGATCGGCGTTAGTTGCCGGTAGGCCAATCCGTGTGATATCTGGATCACGATGCCGATCTACGAATACCGCTGCCTCGCCTGCAAGCGCCGCACGTCCGTCTTCGTGCGGAACGTATCCGCCCCCGTGCGCGCGAAGTGCGAACACTGCGGTAGCCCGCGGCTTTCTCGCGTGATGTCGAAGTTCGCGGTGCATGGCGGCCGCATCAGCCTCGACGATCCTTCGAGCATGGACGGCCTGGACGAGCATGATCCGAAGTCTGTGGCGCGCTGGGCACGCCGCATGGGCGACGAGGCCGGCGAAGACCTCGGCCCCGAGTTCGACGACATGGTCTCGCGCATCGAGCGCGGCGAGGATCCCGAGTCAGTGATGAACGAAGCCGATGACGGCGGCGACGATGGCGGCGACGACGACTTCTGACCATAGGCCGGGGGTGATGGACGGCGCTTGCAGGCGCGCGCGGCACGCCTCGATATACTGAACTGCCATGCCCATCTACGAATACAAATGCAAAAAGTGTGCGCGGCTTACCAGCGCGTTCGTGCGCAATGTGGAGCGCGAGGTCGTGCCGGCGTGCCAGCATTGCGGCGGGAAGACGGCGCGCTCGTTTTCACGCTTCGCTGTCGGCAAGGATGCTGCTCGCGTCCAGAGCGACTTCGGTGCCGTGCCACGCAGCGCCGAGGACTACAAGGATCCGCGCCAGATCGGCCGCTGGGTCGAGAACCAGTTCGAGAGCTATGGCATGGACTTGCCGGACGAGGCGCGCACCATGATCGACGCCGCGCGTGACGGTGATCTGCCGGACGCCGTCAAGGATCTCTGACCATGATTCACGCCATCGCCGACTTCCTCCGCTACTTCGACGCCGTCAATCGCCGCGCTGTCCGTGATGTTCGCGCGCTGCCGCCGGAAGCCGACGGCTGGGCGCCGGCGATCGGTGAGGGCGAGAAAGCATGGAGCATCAATACGCTTGTTGGCCACATGGCAGGATCGCGACTGTACTTCGCGAGCGCGTATCGCGGCGATGGCTGGATCAGCCCGGTGCCGCCCGACATCAGCAGCCGCGATCGCTGGCTGGCCGCGATCGAAGAGAGCGCGCTCAAGCTCCACTCCGCGCTTGATGGCACGCCCGACGCGTGGCTGCAACGCAAGGTCGCGATGATCGATTCGGATGGCGCGCTTTCCGGATGGCGCGTGCTGATGATGATGCTGGAGCACGATATCCACCACCGTAGCCAGATCGACACCTACGCCGGCATCAACGGTTGGGACGTGCCCGACATCTACGGACGCAGCGCCGAGACCATCGGGTCGCTCCAGGAGTCGGAGCGCGGGAAGCACCAAGAGCCCGACGCGGGCTGAAAGCCCGCGCCGCGGAAAATGTAGGGTGCCGGTACTCCGTCCACTGTGAACTGCGAACCGCGAACTGTACACTCCCAACCATGACCGACATCTCGAAGACGCTGGACACGATTATGGAACGCGTGCGCGCCGACTTCGCGGACAAGAACGTCGCGCGCGAGAAGGCGCTGCCCCTCTGCCGTGAAGCGATCCGCTTCTCCGCGAACGCCATCCGCGCCGTGCACCGCAACGACTTCGTTACAGCGCAGGATCTTGTCGGCAAGGCGGGCACGCAGGTGGCGACGGCGAAGGCGAGCCTCGCAGGTCACGCCGACATCTATCACGCGGGTTTCGTCCACGATTCGCAGAAGGAGTTCGCCGAGGCGTCGATCACGCTAGCGCTGATCTCCGGCCGCGAACTGCCGACGCCCGAATCGCTGGATGTCGAGCTGCCCGCGTACCTCAACGGCATGGGTGAGGCGGTCGGCGAGCTGCGGCGCCATCTGCTCGATACGCTGCGCTCCGGCGACGTCGAGCAGTGCGAGAAGTGGCTGCGCGATATGGACGAGATGTATTCCGTGCTGGTGACGGTCGATTACCCCGACGCGATGACCGGCGGCCTCCGCCGCACCACCGATAGCGTCCGCGGCATCCTGGAGAAGACACGCGGCGACCTTACGCTCTCCGTCCAGCAGCGCCGCCTCGAACAGCGGTTGGAGGAGTTCGGGTCCAAGCTCGGTTAGCTCGCTTTTCTTTCACCACAGGAGGCACAGAGGCACAGAGGCACAGAGGTATTGGTAAGGGCGAGCGAAGGAGCGCTCAGGCCCGCGCGAGTTCCGCAATCTTCAGCACGGTGTTCCAGCTCCGGCCCGTGCCGCTCGTGCCGAGCGTCCTTTCCATGAGCTTGTTCGTGAGCTTGGAGCGGCCGATACCTTCGGTGTACACCACGTAGAGCTGCTTGCCGACGACTTGGATGATCTCTGGACCTCTGACCGCTACGCGTAATGTTTCGACGGCCGGCGGCTTCGGATCATCCTTCAGGAACAGCGCGACCAGATGGGACGGATCGTTGACGGCCTCATTCGGGAACGGATTGCGCACGACGATCGCCTCCCACTCCTTCGCCGTGCGGACGATGAAGGTGGTGCTGAGGCCGAGACGCTTCTCCGCCTCCGACTCCAGCAGGCGCTCGAGCGCCGCGCCGGCTTTGGTTCCGCCTCGGAACACAACGTTGCCTGTCTGCAGCAGCGAGCGCACGTCATCGAGCCCCAGTTCGCTGAAGAACGCGCGTAGATCGGACATCGCGATCGGTTTTGTGCCACCGACGTTGATCGCTCGAAGGAGGGCGATGTGCGTGGTCATACCGCGGGCCCGCGCGTCGTCGCTGCGGATAGCAGTCCCAACTCCGTGCACGGTGGCGCGCCATCGATGTACTCGCGGATGATGCCGCGCCACGGGCCGCGCGCGCCCAGGTTCGCCAGCAGGCCCGCCAGTCCGAAGTTGATCCGCGTGAGGAAGACCGTGCCCGGCGGGACGTTGCAGTGCTGGTTGATGCGGCCGCCGATGCCCGTCGTCTGCGTGTTACGGCGCACCATCTCCGCCGCCAGCGCCGGCGTGAACGTGATCTCATCCTCCAGCACGGGCGCCCAATACCAGTGCATGTGTTCCCACAGTTCCTTAGTCGAGAAAGGCGCATCGGGGCGCAGGATGCCCGCCGCTTCGACGGCGCGTCGCCATTCCTCGTGGTCATCGTTCATCACCGCGCGCAGGATGCGCACGAAGCCGCCGATCGTCTCGTTGCTGAACTCGGCGACGCAACCGTAATCGACGAAGGCGACGCCGCCGTCATCAAGCAGCAGGTAGTTGCCGGGGTGCGGGTCGCCGTTGAACAGGTGGTGCCGATAGATCGATCCGAATGCGTAGCGGAAGATGATCTCCGCGATGCGTTGTTTGTCCGCTTCGAGCATGCTGGCTGCCGACGCGAACGGCCTGCCGTCGACG
>CAYWOO010000191.1:0-8469 GCA_964458665.1 uncultured Dehalococcoidia bacterium | reverse complement strand
ACGCCGCCTCCACGCCGTCCCATCGCGTGAAGAGGGTCGCGTCGCCCAGCATCGCGTCGAGGAGCAGGCGCTCGTACGCTTCGGGTGCATCGACGCCGAACGACGTCCCGTAGCGGAAGTCCATGTTCACCGGCCGGACGTCGGAGCGCGTGCCCGGCACCTTCGCGCCGAAGCGCAGCGAGATGCCTTCATCCGGCTGGATGCGGAGGACGAGGAGGTTCGGCGTCGGATTGTCGCCGCCCATCTGGCGAAACAACTGCAGCGGTGCCGTCTTGAACGTGATGGCCACTTCCGTCGCGCGCTTCGGCAGGCGCTTGCCCACGCGAAGGTAAAACGGCACACCCGACCACCGCCAGTTCTCCACTTCGAGCTTGAGCGCCGTGTACGTCTCGGTGGGCGAGTTCGCGGCTACGCCCTGCTCTTCGCGATAACCCGGCACCATTTCGCCCATGATGGCGCCCGCGGAGTACTGCGCACGAACGGTGTCGCGACCGACGTCCTCGATGGGCCTGATGGCGTGGAACACCTTCGCCTTTTCGTCGCGCACAGCGTCGCCGCGAAACGACGCAACCGGCTCCATCGCGACCAGCGCGAGCACCTGCATCAGGTGATTCTGCACCATATCGCGCATGGCCCCAGCGTGCTCGTAGTAGCCGCCGCGGCCTTCGACGCCGACCGTCTCGGCGACCGACACCTGGACGTTGTCGACGTAGCGGCGGTTCCATACGGGCTCGAAGATGCCGTTACCGAAGCGGAACACCATGATGTTCTGTACGGTCTCCTTGCCCAGGTAGTGATCGATGCGGTAGATGTAGCGCTCGCGAAACACATTCCCTATCGACTGATCGAGCGCGCGCGCGGATGTGAGGTCGTGCCCGAACGGCTTTTCGACGACCAGCCGCGTCCAGCTGCCAGCCTGCGGCGACGCAAGCTGCGCCTCGCCGAGGCGCTGGGCGATGGTGGCGTAGGCGTCCGGCGGCGTCGCGAGGTAGAACAGCCGGTTGCCGCCTGCGCCGTGCGCGTGATCTTGCTTGCCCAGGCGCTCTCCCAGACTGGCGTATGCTTGCGCGTCGTCGAAGGTGCCGCTGACGTAGTGGAGGCCGCGTGCGAAGCTCTCCCACAAGTCCTCCTGCAGCGGTTCACGCGAGAACTTCGTGACGCCTTCTTTCATCACCGCGCGGAACTGTTCGTCCGTCCAATCGCGACGAGCGAAGCCGACAACGGAGAAGCCCCCTGGCAGCAGGCGTTCGCGCGCGAGGTTGTACAGGGCAGGCATCAACTTCCGGGCTGTCAGGTCGCCCGTGGCGCCGAAGACGACGACGGCGCACGAGTCGGGGGCGCGGTTGAGGCGCATGCCTGTGCGGAGCGGGTTGACGGCCGGCTCTGCCATGGTCATGAAGCAGCGTCCGCGGGCTTCACCGCGTGACCGCCGAACTCGTTGCGTAACGCCGCCTGCACCTTCGCGCTGAACGATGACGGCTGGCGCGAAGCGAAGCGTCGCATAAGCGAGAGGGTGATGATCGGCAGCGGCACATCCTGATCGAGCGCCTCCTGCACGGTCCAGCGGCCCTCGCCGGAATCCTGCACGAAGCCCTGTATCGACTCGAGACGCGGATCGCGCTGGAACGCCAGCTCGGCCAGGTCGAGCAGCCACGAGCGCACGACCGACCCGTGCTGCCAGACGCTGGCGACCTGATGCAGATCGAGGTCGAACTTCGAGCCGGCGAGCAGCTCGAACCCTTCGCCGTAGGCGGCCATCATTCCGTACTCGATGCCGTTATGCACCATTTTGGTGAAGTGTCCGGAGCCGCTCGGCCCAACGTGCGCGTAGCCGTCGACCGGCGCGAGCGTCTTGAGCGCGGGCTCGATGTGCGCGAACGCCGCGTCCGTCGCGCCGACCATGAGGCAGAATCCTTCCTTCAGCCCCCAGATGCCACCGCTGGTTCCCGCGTCGACGAACTCGATGCCCTTCGCACCCAGTTCGACGCAACGGCGCATCGAATCGTGATAGTTGGAGTTGCCGCCATCGATAACGATGTCGTCCTTCGCCAGCAGCGGCGCAAGCTGATCGATGGTTGACTGCGTGGGCGTGCCCGACGGCACCATGATCCACACGACGCGGCGCGGCGACAGCTTCGAGACAAGATCGGCGACCGATGTCGCGGGGACGGCGCCCGCTTTCTCGGACGCTGCGACCGCATCGGCGTTGAGGTCGGAGACGACGACGCGGTAGCCGCCGTTGAGGAGGCGTTGCGTCATGTTCGCCCCCATGCGGCCGAGGCCTATCATCCCGACGTCCATCCTAGGCTACCTTCCTGCTACGGCACTGGTCCTGGCAGCAGCGCGGACTGCATCAACGAGATGCGCGAGACCGGCATCGACGCCTGAACCGAGATGAACTCGCACAACCGGCCGGCCGTGGCTCACGAGCGACTGGAAGTCGCCGATGCTCTGTGCAAGCTTGAGCTGGCCGAACGTGAATGCATTCCCAGGTATTGCGACGTGGCTCGAAGACGATGCAGTCACCTGCAGAAAGATGCCGCGCGGCAGGCCGCCTTTATGGAGCTGCCCGGTAGAGTGCAGGAAGCGCGGCCCATAGCCAAGCGTCGTGGCCACGTGTCGCGAGTCGCGCACGGCCTTCCTGATGTCGTCGAACGCTTGCTGCGCGTTCTGGCTCGGCTGCACGTAAGCCGTCAGGGCTACGTAGTCGCCGTCAACAATCGCTTCGAATAACTCCTCCAGCACGCCCATCAGCGACGGCTGTGCGGCGTCCACACCACCGATGACGACGGTCATGCCTGTATCGCTGACGAAGGGGGCATCCAGCCGACCGCTCGCCTCGAACTCCCTCAGCACCCGGTTCGTGTTGTCCTTCGACTCCTGCACGTTGGGCTCGTCGAACGGATTGATGCCCAGAACTTGTCCTGCGACAGCAACCGCGAACTCCCACCGGAAGAACTCACGGCCGAGGTCGTACGCGTCGTTGAGATCGATCGTCAAGACGGGATGGCCCTCCGATGCCAACGCACCGACGAACGCGTCCTCGGCCCGGTTCCTGTCGGCATCGAGGCGGAGCTGTACGAAGGCGCGGTCGGCGCCGTAGTGCGCGGGCGTGCCAGGCGGCTCCGAGGCGACGGGCAGGACGCCGCGCCCTTCCTTGCCGGTGCTCTCCGCGATCAGCTGCTCGACCCACAGGCCGAACGACGCGACCCGTGGCGACACGATGAACGTGCACTTGTCACGGCCAGCGAGCGCCAGCTCGCCCAGCGCAACGCCGAGGCGAAGCGCGTCGCTGCTGCCAGCGCGCGCATCTGTCGCGGCGGCGATGCCGCAGTCGAGGAGCTTCGCGATATCGACGCCCGCGACGGCGGCGGGCGCGAGGCCGAAGTACGACAACGCCGAGTAGCGGCCGCCGATATCGCCCGGATTGACGAAGACCTGCCGGAAGCCGTGCTCGCGCGCCAGCACCTCGAGCGGTGTGCCGGCATCCGTGACGGCGACGAAGTTTTCGCCGGAGCGGCCGGGTTTCGACTTCTCCACCATCCCGTGGAAGTAGGCGAACAGCGAGAGCGCTTCGATCGTCGTGCCGGATTTCGACGACACGAAGAACAATGTGCGGGAGGGATCGATACGCTCGCTGACGGCGAGGATCGTGGCGGGGTCGGTCGTGTCGAGCACGTGAAGCCGCGGCCAGCCATCGCGCGCGTGATCGGCGATGCTTTGTCGCAGCACTTCGGGCGCGAGCGAACTGCCGCCCATGCCCAGCAACAATGCGTCGGTGAAGCCTTCTGCCTTCACTTGCGCGGCGAATGCTTCGATCTCACCCGCACGCTCGCGCATCTGCTGCGCCACGTCGAGCCAACCGAGGCGGTTGGCTACGGAGGCCTGACGCGCGGCGTCGCCGCCCCAGAACGTCGCGTCCCGCCGCCAGATGCGGTCCGCCGCGTGAGTGGCGACGAGCACGCCTACGCCGTCGTTCACGCGCTGCTCGTAGTCACCGAGCATGAACCTCAAGCGGCGCCTGCTTTCGTCTTGAGCATGCTGGCCTTCTCTGCCGTGATGGCGTTGATCTCCTGGAAGGATTTCGAGAACGCCGCGACGCCGTCACGCTGCAGTTCGTCGGTCACCTCATCGATGGAGATGCCGGCGGCAGCAAGGTCTCGCATGACAGCGTAGGCCTCGGCTACGCCCTCGTCGATGGTGCGGCGGGCCGTTCCGTGATCCCGAAACGCGTCGATGGTCGCCGGCGGCATCGTGTTGACCGTATCGGGGCCGATGAGTTCCTGGATGTAGAGGATGTCGCTGTACGCCTTGTTCTTCGTGCCCGTGCTGGCCCAGAGCGGCCGCTGCGAGTGCGCGCCGGCCGCGGCGAGCTTCTTGAAGCGATCGGCTCCGAACACGGCAACAAAGCGCTCGTAGGCGATCTTGGCGTTGGCCACGGCGGCTTTGCCCAGCAGCGGCTGGAGCTTCGCGCGATCCGCGTCGTTCGTCGTTGCGGCAATCTTCGCGTCGATGCGCTTGTCGGTTGTGGTGTCGACGCGGCTAACGAAGAAGCTGGCGACGGAGTGGATGCGACTGACGTCCTGCCCGGCGGCGACGCGCCGCTCGAGACCGCGGATGTACGCCTCCATCACGCGCTCGTAGAAGCTGATGGCGAAGATCAGCGTGATGTTGATATTGATGCCGGCTGCAATGCATTCCTCGATCGCGGGAATGCCCTCGCTAGTGGCCGGTATCTTGATCAGCAGGTTGGGGCGATCGATGCTCGCCCACCAGCGCCTCGCTTCGTCGATGGTTGCCTGCGTCTGAAACGCCTTGTCGGGCGACACTTCGATGCTGACGTAGCCGTCGCCGCCGTTCGAGCTGTCGTAGACGGGCCGCAGAAGATCGGCGGCGTCACGGATGTCATCGATCGCGATGCGCTCGAACATCTCGGCTGGCGCAACGCCCTGGCGCGCGAGATCGGCGATCTGCGCGTCGTAGTCGTCGCCAGCGCCGATAGCCTGCGCGAAGATCGTCGGGTTGGCGGTAACGCCGCGGATCCCGTCTTGGTCGATGTACCGCTTGAGGCCGCCGTCGTGCAGCATGCTGCGGCGGATGAAGTCGAGCCAGGGCGACTGCCCCTGCTTGTCGTAGAGTTCGACCATCGAGTTAGCCATCGATCTCCTCCTTCGCGCGCGTAACGCGCGCTTCGATTGCGTTCACTTTGTCGAGCCGGCGCTGGTGCCGCGCCTCGCCCGAGAAGCGCGCACCCGCAAACGCCCGCACCACCTCGATCGCCAATTCCGGGCCGATGATACGCGCGCCCAGCGTGAGCACGTTCATGTCGTCGTGCTCGACGCCCTGGTGCGCGGAGTACGTATCGTGGCAAACGGCCGCGCGGATGCCCGGGAGCTTGTTCGCGGCCACCGAGGCGCCGACGCCACTGCCGCAGAGCACGATGCCCCGCTCTGCTTCGCCCGATGTGATGCTCAGACCGACAGCCTCGGCGAAGTCGGGATAGTCGACGGGCGACTCGTCGAACGTGCCCTTGTCGATGACCTCGTGGCCGAGGCGGCGCAGTTCTCCAACGATGGTCGCCTTGAGCGGGAATCCTCCGTGATCTGAGCCGACTGCGATGCGCATGCCTATGCCTTCACGGCGCTGACGCGCTCGACCACTGCGAGCGTGCGTTCAGCTACCTTCTCGGCCGTGAAGCCCAGGTTCGCCATGATGGTTTGATACGGAGCCGAGGCGCCGAAACGCCCATCAATGCCGATGGCGTCGCCGTCGTCGCCGATCCATCGGTGCCAGCCCTGCGTCACTCCAGCCTCAATCGAGACCCGCGCGCGGACGGCGGGTGGTAACACCTCATCGCGGTAGGCGCGATCCTGGGCCTCGAACAACTCCCAGCACGGCATGCTGACGACGCGCGCATGGACACCGCGCTCGCGCAGGAGCGCAGAAGCCTCCAGCGCGAGTCCCACCTCGGAACCGGTGGCGACGAGAATCGCGTCGGGCCTCTCGCCTTCGGCCTCGCCAACGACGTACGCGCCACGCAGCAGGCCGCGCGCGCCACCGTTCGCACTGCCGGCAAGGTTCGGCAGCGCCTGACGCGAGAATGCCAGCACGGTCGGGCCGTGGTATTCAACCGCGGCCTTCCAGGCCATTGCCGCCTCGTTCGCATCGGCGGGGCGGATCACGCGGACGCGCGGCATCGCACGGAGCGCCGCCAGATGCTCGATCGGCTGGTGCGTCGGGCCGTCCTCGCCCAGACCGATGCTGTCGTGCGTGAAAACGAAGATCGATCGGAGCTCGCTGAGCGCAGCAATGCGGATCGCCGGCCGATTGTAGTCGGAAAATACCAGGAATGTCCCCGCAAACGGTATGACGCCGCCATGCGCCGCCATGCCGTTGAGCGCGGCGCCCATCGCGTGCTCACGCACGCCGTAGTAGAAGTTACGGCCGGCCGGCTCATCGTGCGACGCGATGCCCTTGCCTTTGAGATCCGTGTTGTTCGACTCGCTGAGGTCGGCAGAGCCGCCAACCAGCAGCGGCAGGGCGTCCGCGATCGCGTTCAGCGTGGCGCCAGAGGCGACGCGCGATGCGACCGCCTTGTCGTCCGGCGTCCATGCCGGCAACGCGGCGTCCCAGCCAGACGGCAGCTTTCCCGCCATGGCCTGCGTGAACTGCCGCGCCTCGTCGGCGTGTGCCTTTGCGTACGCCTCGAAGCGCGTCTGCCAGGCACGCTGCTGCTCCGCGCCGCGTCCGAGCGCTTTGCGGCAGTGCGCGAGCGCGGCGTCCGGCACGTAGAACGACTTGTCCTCGGGCCAGCCGTACGCGCGCTTCGTCAGCACGACCTCCTCGGCGCCGAGCGGGCTGCCGTGCGCCTTCGCGCTGTCGTGCTTGTTGGGGCTGCCGAAGCCGATGTGCGTGCGGGCGATGACAATAGAGGGCCGGTGGTCCGCTTGCGCTGCGCGCAGCGCCGCTTCCACGTCGTCCGCGATCATGCCGTCGATCTCCTGGACGTGCCAGCCGTACGCCTCGAACCGCTTGCCAACATCCTCGGTGAACGCCAGGCTCGTCGGGCCGTCGAGTTGGATGTGGTTCGAGTCGTAGAGGCAGATCAGCTTGGCAAGCTTCTGGTGGCCGGCGAGCGACGCCGCCTCGTGGCTGATGCCTTCCTGCAGGTCGCCGTCGCTGACGAGCACGTAGGTGTGGTGGTCGACAATTGCGCCATCCGGCCGATTGAACGTCGCGCCGAGAAAGCGCTCCGCCAGCGCCATGCCGACGGCCGTCGCGAAACCTTGGCCGAGCGGGCCTGTCGTCGTCTCGATGCCGGCGATTGCGCCCCGCTCCGGGTGGCCGGCCGTCGGGTAGCTCCACTGACGGAAGTGCTTGATGTCGTCCAGCGTGATGCCGCTGTAGCCGGTCAAATACAGCAGGCTGTACAGGAGCATCGACGCGTGCCCCGCCGACAGCACGAAGCGATCGCGATCGGGCCACGCGGGGTCGGCGGGATTGTGCTTGAGTACGCGATCCCAGAGCACGTATGCCATCAGGCCCGCGCCCATCGGCGCGCCAGGGTGCCCGGAATTGGCCTGTTGGACCGCGTCGATCGAGAGCGTGCGGATGGTGTTGACGCACAACTCGTCGAGTTCACTAAGGTTCACGTCGATCATGCGGCGCTCTTTCCAACGGCGTCAGGAATGGTTGCATGTTGGGGAGGGCGGCGAATCCGCGAGAGCTTGCGAGGCGGCCGCAGTCGGGCATGTTGCTGCTAGCGTGATCCACATCCTGTGACTCGTGCGCTTTCCTGATTATACCGGCCAACATCATCGGCCGCCGCGCACTTTATGTTGTCTCGATCGGCTCGATTCGTTACGCCGGCGCGGCAAGGTCGGCGAAGAGAGCAGGAGTACCGCCCGTGTGGATGAAGACGACCGCCTCGTCGGGCGAACAGGCGCCGGACCGCACAAGAGCGAGGAAGCCCGCGAAGGCTTTGCCCGTATACACGGGATCGGCGAGCACGCCTTCGGTGCGCGCGAGCAGCTCAGTCGCGGCAGCTCCGGCGAGTGACGGTACGCCGTAACCGTCGCCCAGAGACGCGCCATCCACCACGACATCGCTGGCCGCGGCGGCCGGCCCGCCGATCGCCGCAGCGACCTCGTTCGCGATGGCCAGTATGTCGGGCGCGAGCTCTGCCGCCGGTTTGGCGACGGCGAAGCCCAGGATCCGGGCATCGGAACCGCGCTTGCGCAGGCCGGCTAGCATGCCCGCCTGCGTGCCGCCGGTTGCCGTTGCGAGGACGATCATCGTCAGCCGCTCGCCGATCGCGTCGAACTGCAATGCCAACTCCTGCGCGGCGAGCGCATGGCCGACGGCGCCGCGAGCATCCGAGCCACCAACGGGGATGAGGTACGGCCGCCGGCCAAAATCGGGCAGCGCACCCAAGATCATGTCGATCCACGGCGCGCGGCTCGTACGATC
>CAYWOO010000190.1:0-5739 GCA_964458665.1 uncultured Dehalococcoidia bacterium | reverse complement strand
CGCCGGCGCTCGCCGCTCGAGGAAGACCTAGCTACGTACTCGACGACGATCTTCCGCGCCGGGTCCTCTTGCCCTGCGTTCCGCCGGACGACTCGCGCAGCGCCGCCTGGAGCGCATCAAGTGCCGCCGCGCCCGCCATCTCGATGGGCTGTATTGTCCGCATCGCCCGACTGAAAATGAACGCGCCTTCGAGGAGCGACAGCGTGGCGATTGCAAGCGCGCGTGCGCGGTCAGGGGCGACGCCCGCGGTGCTGAACCGGTGCTCGAGATCGGCAATCCAGCTCTCGAACACTGCGGCCGCTGCCTGCCGCATCGGTTCGCTGCTGCTCGAGACCTCCAGCGCCACCGTTGCGATGGGACAGGCATCCGCGTAGTCGGTAGCCCGCATGGTCAGTGCAGCCCCGCTAAAGAGATCTCGCACGCCGCTGACGATGTCGGGCGCGGCGTCGAGGATCGCATTCCCCAGATTGCCGAAGGCACCGCCCGAAACGCGGATAGCTTCCGCGCCGAGCTGCTCTTTGCCACCGGGGAAGAAGTGGTAAAGCGAGCCGAAGGGAGCCTGAGCCCGCGCGACGATCTGCTTCACGCCTGTGCCAACGTACCCCTGCCGGCGGAACAGCTCGGCGCTGGCAACGATGATCCGGTCCTTGGTGGTCGCCATCCAAACCATGCCTCGTCTACTCGGTTTGCCCGCACGTTCAAGATAGAATACCATATGCGGTAGAGCGATCTATCAAGTCTTCAAGTGAGGTGCGCCGTGCCCGAAGTAGAGCTGTCCGCAGGCACGATCGAGTATGAAGATTCCGGCGGGGGCGGCCAGGTCGTCGTCCTTCTGCACGGCGTCGCCATGGCTGGCTCGTTGTGGCGCCACGTGGTCGCCGATCTGCGCCCCGACTTCCGCTGCGTGGTGCCCACATTGCCTCTCGGGGGACATCGACTGCCGATGCGCCCAGACGCCGACCTCTCGTTGCGCGGGCAGGTCCTGCTGGTGGCCGAGTTCCTCGAGGCCCTTGGCCTGCGGGATGTAACGCTCGTGGGCAACGATTGGGGCGGCGCGCAGTTGCTCATTTCGGAAGAACGCGCCAAGCGGGTCGGGCGGCTGGTGCTCGTCGCCTGCGAGGCCTTCGACAACTACCCGCCCGGCCTGCCAGGCCGCGTTCTTGTCCTCGCTGGGAAACTGCCCGGCGGCCTCTATGCCCTGCTGCAGCCGCTACGCCTTCGGCCCCTGCGTCGCCTGCCGATCGCCTTCGGCTGGATGTCCAAGCGGCGGGTCGCCAACGACGTCATGGACGCCTGGCTGCGGCCGTTGCTCACGAACGGAGAGATCCGGCGCGACCTGCTCAAATACATCCGCACAGTTCCGAAGAAGGCCCAGCTGCTCGAATGGACCGAGAGCCAACGCTCGTTCCCTCGGCCCGTCCTCGTTGTCTGGGCATCGGAAGATCGCATCATGCCGCGTGAGCACGGGCGGCGGCTGGCCGACATGTTTCCCCGCGGCCGCGCTGTCGAGATCACCGACAGCTACACCCTGATCCCGGAGGATCAGCCGACCGAGCTCGCGGGCGCGATCCGTCAGTTCATCGGAGACACGCTTGAGTTCGCAGACGCGCAACGCCAGCCCCCGGTGGCAGGCAACATTCCCTGATGAAGTACGACATACGAGAGGATCTGTGATCACGTCACGCCAACGACCCAGGGCGCGCGTTCGTCGCAAGTAAGCGACGGCGCCGCGCTGGCGCTCAGCAGGCGGTCGAGTTTTGACGTCGGGAAGGATCCGCTCAGCGTCGGATGGAGCCGCCATGTTGGCAGTTGCGCTGGGATCAGCGTCAGCGAAGAGTAACGGAAAGACCCCCCGATCGTCGGGCGGTCTATCCGGGTTGTACTTGGTGGAGACGGGGGAGGCTCAATCTCCATGGGCACCACCGCACTGTTTCGCGATGTTCCCGGCACGATGTGGTCATGGTGCGTTCGCTGCGCGTTTGACAAGGAGCGGGCGAGCCCCTAGCTGCAATTCGTTCCCACCTGCGCCAGCACGGTCAGCACGTCCGACAGTGAGATGATCCCGTTCGGCGGACCCGACCGCCACGGCTGGCCGGGCGTCGTGCTCGGCGTTCGGTCGTACTCCGTACCATCCGCGTCACCGTTGGCGTTCAGATCGCTGCCGTATGTTGCTCCATCAGCGTTCGGTGTGTTCGGATCCGCGGCAGATGTCCCGACATACTGCAAGTCCGAGAGGACGTCTGAGAAGCTGATGAACTTGTTTCGGGTGCCTGACGTGCTGCCTGGGAGCAACGCGGGTACAGGCATGTCAGCGAAGTCCGCCGGGTTGATCGGGTCGCGCTGACCGCCCGCGCGCCAATCCGAGCTGGACTCCTTCGCATCGGGGCAGCCGTCGCGGTCTCCGTCGAGCGTGGCGTTGTCGTGACACGAAGCTGATCCAGAGTCCGTGAACGTGCCACCGGGTACGGGCACGAACTGCCAATCGTAGCTCGACGCGTGCAGCGTGAGTTTGAGGACGCCGAAGGTGGTGTCGTTAGACACCTCGCTGTTCGCGATGGGTGTGCTGAGCGGGTCGAGGCTGCCGCCGCCTGTCCCGGCGACGAACTCGCGGATGCCACGCAGAGGGTCCGCCACACCGGCGGCATCCTGCGGTGCAAAGCGCTCGTAGTCATGGTCGTGCCCGGTCAGAACGACCTCAGCGCCGGCGTCGTAGAGCGCCTGCCAAATCGCCGAGTATTTCGAGGCGCTTCCATGGATCGACCCTGAGCTGAAGCGCGGTTGATGCCAGTAGGCAAGCGTGCAAGTCGTGGGGTGCGCAGCCAGATCCGCGCGGAGCCACTGTTCCTGAGGTGACCCGGCACCGCAGCCCCCGATGAACTGGCACTGCGCGTTGATCACGACAAGATGCCATGTTCCGAGGTCGTAACTGTAGTACCCCATGGTGGCGTCACCCGCCGCAGCGCCGAAGTATCCGTAGTAGCCCGCGGCACCAGTCGTAAGGTAGTCGTGATTTCCGGCAGCGGGCTTTGTGCGAGCGAGCACCTGGCCCCAGGATGGCTGGTAGCAATTCGTGAACTCGAGGGGTGTACCGGTCTGGTACGCATTATCACCGAGAGTCAGGACGGTGCCTTGCATGCTCAACAGCAGCGTCGCAGTGGCGTCGTCGCCAGAGGATGTGCACGAGGCGATGTCGCCGGCTGCGAGGGCGACGGGATCACCGCCGACGGCGGTGGGGGCCGGTGTCGGTGTGGGTGGCAGTACCACAGCGCCGTCGTCGTGGAGCGCGTCGATAAAGGGGCCGTAGCCGGAGGCACTGGCCCACTGTGTCGAGCTTTCCACCGCGGTGCCTTCGCCCCACTCGTTGAACGTGGTTATCAACTGGAAGGCAGCGCCGGAGGCGACCATGTCTCGGATGTTTTGTCTCCAGCGCGTCAGGTCCCGAACCAGTCGTGGCGCCGGCTCTCCCGCATCGTCGAAGCCGGGGCTGATCGAATACGAATCGGCCCCCTGGCTGGCGGCGGCAACCGCCGGCGAGTACTGGTGCCAGCCGTCAGGTTGGCTGACGCAGCTCAGGTGACCGGAAAAGACCTTCAGCACGACGTACGCGTTCACCGTGTTCGCCAGCTTCCAACGGTCGGCCATGGGGCATGTGTCGCCGGAGCTGTAGACGAAGACGACGAACTTGCCGTTGATGTGCAGGTAGTTGGGGCTGGACGCGTAGCTGTCCCGGATATAGGTGAGGTCAGACGTGATTTGCGCCACACTGGGGTCGCCTTGGCTTTCCTGCTCGTAGTACAGCGCCCACTGGAACGGCGTGCCAGCGCTTGCGGTGAGCAGATCCGGTATGCGTGTGTCCGTGTAGTGCCCTAATCCCCACCACGACGCGATCCCGGCGCTGATGTTGCCGTACTGCATCGCCTGAATGTGCTGGCGAATCACATTGAGGTCGCGCTGGTCGTAGTAGCCAAGCGTCGGTTCGTACTTCGTGTACGGGAAGATGCCCGATTGCGTCCATGAGGGCGGAAACCACGGATAGTAGAAGGCCGCGCGCAGCGGCGTGGGTGAGGGTGTCGCCGTCGAGGCGCGCCGAACATGCCAGGTGACGGATACGGCGAGAGCCAGGGCGACGGCGGCCACCAGCATCCAACGGCGTGCCTGCGAGGACGTCACATGCGTGTGTCCAGTGTTGGGCGGGGCGCGCTTGCCGCTTTCTTTGCCCGAGTAGGTACGTCGATTGTCGGCCAGGCCGCAACGTTCTGTCAAGTGTGTGGATGGGCTCAGTACCTGCGTTACACGTGATGGCTCTTGGTGCTGGTAGAATCTGCCTTGGGTAAAGGGAGACGGGCGACAGCCATCTGGCGGACGTCCGTCTTCTGTTTGCTGGTGGTCTTGCAGCCACGACGACGGCGCGGCGTAAGCGAGCGCCTGGCGAAGGTACTCGCGCAGGGGCTAGGTGACGATGCTCTGACGCTCCGTGTTTCGGCGGCGACAACGGGTTGGCTCTGGACGAAACACTCGTTCCGCGGTTTCAACTGAGATCTCATCGACCTTGCCGGTGCGCTGGACGTCCGAGATATTGCCGCTCTGACAACAGCCGCACTGGTGAAGGCGTAGCGTAAGGGAAAGACCGCCGACGATTGTCGGGCGGTCCATCCTGCGTTGTACGTGGTGGAGACGGGGGAGAACTCATCTCCCACAAGTCCACCGCGATCTTGAAGCTAAGGCGGCTCCGTTTCCGCTTCGCGCGGGCGACTTCGTTGTCGTGTGGCGGGACGCCGCATGAGTGCGCGTTCGGCCGCCGTCGTGACGGGCTCGATCGCGCCCTCCATCAACGCTGCCTGGGTGCAGATGGCGAAGCACGTCGCGACGCTCTTCCCAGCGGGAACGCTGCTGCCGAACGAGTCGATGGAGATCCGGTGCTTCCGCAACCGACGAACCGGGCCACGTGCCTTCTTCCAGGACCACGGCACCCTGATTCGCGATGCGCTGGAGTGGGCGAGGGCTTGGGACGTGTATGTCGGTGTCGGCACACGCCGCTGCCCAGACGGCGTTCCCATCGCCGAGTGCCGGCACGGAAAGCCTGGAGGAAAGGACCACATTAGCCGGTTGTCGGCGGCTTGGTGTGAAATCGACCTCGGCAAGCCCTACGAGACCACCGACCAAATCATCGATGCGCTCGACGCTGCACGCCTTGAGCCGGATCTGCTCGTCTCTACGGGCGGGGGTGTGCATGCCTATCTGTGCTTCGACTCGCCGACCACAGAGCTGGATCGCGTTGAGCGAGCGAACCGCGCGCTCGTGAAGAGCGTCGGGCACGACTACGCCGTTGACGCGAGTCGCATCCTGAGGCTCGCAGGCACGACTAATTTCAAGTACACACCGGCGAGACCCGCGCGGATCATCCAGCGGGAGGCCCTGCCGTGCCGATGACCATCGCGGAGCTGGAGGACGTCCTCGGCATCGACGAAGAAGCCTCGCTGGTGGACTGCCCTGCCGTTTCGGCACCGGCCGAGCACACGGTGCTCTCAGAGATCAACGCCAGCTACGTGGACAAGCTCCGCAGGTTGGGCAAAGGCTGGAAGAATGCACTCGCCAACACGGGCGCGAACGGCTACGCGTCGGCCTCCGAGTGCGACAACGCGATCGTTTGGGCGCTCGTGAAGCGGCACTTCACGGATGATGAGATCGTCCGGACGCTTGAAGCATCGGCCAGGTACGCCGATCGTGTCGAACGGAAGG
>CAYWOO010000189.1:0-9935 GCA_964458665.1 uncultured Dehalococcoidia bacterium | reverse complement strand
TTCAATCGCTTCCCGTTGTTTTTCTGGCTGCTGGCCATGGAACTGGCCGCGTTTGCGCTGGTGCCGTTAGCGATCATCGGGTTCCGTGGGCTGCCGGACCGGGGTTTCCTGCTCACCAAGCCGTTGGGTGTCCTCGCGCTGGCATATCTTGTGTACGAGCCGGCGAGCTACGGCGCGTTCCATTTCGAGCGCCCGGTGATCGCCGGCGCGCTGGCGGTGATGGTGGCGATCGGCATCGGCACGGCGTACCTGTGGCGCGCTGAGATTCGAGCGTTCGTCCGCGATCGCTGGCGCTTCCTGCTGTTCTGCGAGTTCGTCTTTCTGGCGGCGTTCCTGTTCTCGTACTGGATCCGTCTCCAGAATCCGGACCTCTATCATCCGTTCAACGGCGGCGAGAAGCCGATGGACTTCGCCTACCTGAACGGCGTCATCCGCACAACGGATCTGACGCAAGGGCCGATCGATCCGTGGAACGCCGGCGGCTACCTGAACTACTACTGGTACGGCCAGTTCATCGCGGCGACGATCACCAAGCTCACCGGTATCGTGCCGGAGGTTGCATACAACCTCATCGTGCCGATGTTCTTCTCGATGGCGGCAGCGGCAACGTTCTCGCTGACGTACAACCTCGCGGAGTCAACGCGGCGACTGATGCGGCGAAGGCCCGGCAGGCTGCCTATTGGCGCTCGCGGCCCGATCATCGCCGGCGTCGGCGCGATCTTCCTCGTCCTCATCGCGGGTAATCTGCGCGCTGTCGGCGTGTTGGGAGACAATCTCGACAGCATCAGTCCGTGGCACTCCAGCGTGCCATTCCTGGGCGGCATCGTGACCACGGCCGGCGCCTTCAAAGCAGTGCTGTTCGGTGATGCGAGCTTCCACAAGCTCGTGTACTCGTACGATTGGTGGGCGCCGAGCCGTGCGCTGACGATCATTCCGGGCCAGCAAAACACAGTCACGCCAATCACGGAATTCCCATTCTGGACGTTCCTCTTCTCCGACCTGCACGCCCACTTGTATGCGATCCCGTTCTCGATGACGGCGGCCGGCGTCGGCCTGGGCGTGGTGATGAACTTCTCCCGCCTCAACCCGGTCGGGGCGGCGCGCGAACATCTGCGAGCCCGCGAGATCAGCAGCTGGGGGATGGTGTTCGTGCTGGCGCTCATTGTCGGCGCGCTGAGATGGATCAATTCGTGGGATTACCCACCGTTCCTGCTGTTGGGGGCGGCGGCCCTGATCATCGGCGAGCGGTCCAAGGAGGGGCGATTCACGCTGCGATCGCTGTTCCGGGGCCTGGTGAAGGCCGCCGTGATGGGTGTGCTTTCGTATCTGCTGTTCGCGAACATCGCGAAGAACTACAGCCAGTCGTACTCCAGCGTCAACCGCGCGGACCAGACGACCGCGTTGCAGGATTACCTGACCCACTTTGGCATCCTCCTGTTCCTGATGACGGGCTTCGTGCTCTTCAATCTCAACCGCGCCATCACCCGCACGAACTGGATACGCACGATCTTTTTCGGCAGCGCCAGGCGCAAGCAACCGACTCAGACACTCCCTGTGATGGCCGCGCTGGTTGCGGCGGGTGGCGTGCTTGTCTGGGCAGGCACATTTCAGCGCTGGGGTGTAATCGCGTTGGCGGGCGTCGGCCTGATCGCAGTGATCCTTTGCGCTGCGCGCGAGTTGCGCAGTCCGACGGCCACCGCTCCGGTGCTGCTGTTCGTCTACGCCATGCTCGCGCTGGGTCTGGGCCTGTGCGGCGGCGTCGAGATGTTCACGCTCGAAGGCGATGTCGGGCGGATGAACACCGTGTTCAAGTTCTACTTGCACGTCTGGATGATGTGG
Source organism: uncultured Dehalococcoidia bacterium (assembly GCA_964458665.1). Lineage (GTDB taxonomy): Bacteria > Chloroflexota > Dehalococcoidia > DSTF01 > JACRBR01 > JANXYW01. Next base: position 8,096 of record CAYWOO010000189.1, on the reverse strand, counting down.
GGCGTCGTGGCGGCGTTTGGCCTCTGGTACCTGTTCGGGGTCATGCGCCCCCAGGAGGCATTCCTTGAACGCGCTGGAGCGATGAACGCGACGCTGGTGAAGGCGCCCAGGTATGCGTTTACCGCCGTCGCCGTCTTCTTGCTGGCGCTTTCACTCGTGTACCCGTACTTCGGCACGCGGGCGCGCATTCACGATCGCTTCAACCCCGCGCAGGGCAGCGGCAACGACGGCCTGGCGTTTCTGGACAAGGGCGGCCCATACAAGGTCCACTACGACGCGACAGGGGTCGACGGCGAGCACAATATGGCGGAGACGCGAGACGGCATCAACTGGATCCGCGAGCACGTCCCCGGCACGCCCACCTTCATGGAGGCGAACGGTCCGTCGTACCGAAGCCTCGGCAACCGCGTCTCCATCTACACGGGTAATCCCGCTGTCTCCGGCTGGCAGTTCCATCAAGAGCAGCAGCGCGTGAAGTTCGGCGTCACGGTCGGCCTGCGCCACCAAGACATCACAAAGTTCTACTCCACCGAAGATGTCGCTGCCGCGCGCTCGATTCTCCGCAAGTACGACGTCGAGTGGGTGATCGTCGGGGATGAGGAGCGCTTCAACTACCCTGAAGCCGGCATGAAGAAGCTCGAGGATGGGCTCGGCGGCGCGTTGGAGCTGGCGTACAAAAACGACAGCATGCAGATCTGGCACGTCATTCCCGAAGACCAGCTCGGCACGACGAGCACGGCTTCGCAGTAGCGACAGCGGCGCCGGTGAGCGCTTCTCGCATATCCTGCACCCGTGAGCCGCACAATCATCCACGCCGACATGGATGCGTTCTACGCGTCCGTCGAACAGCTCGATAATCCGTCCCTGCGCGGTAAGCCGGTCGTTGTTGGCGGCTCGCCGGAGGGGCGCGGCGTCGTGGCGGCTGCCTCGTACGAAGCACGAAAATACGGCGTGCGCTCCGCCATGCCCATGAGCCGCGCAGTACGCCTGTGCCCCGATCTCGTACGCGTATCCGCGCGATTCGACCGATACGGCGACGTCTCACGGCAGGTGATGGCGGTGTTCCGCGCGCTGACGCCGCTCGTTGAGCCGCTGTCGCTGGATGAGGCGTTCCTCGACGTCACGGGGTGGGTGCGCGATGGCGCCGAGCCTGAGCGCATCGGACGCGAACTGAAGGATGAGGTGAAAGCGACGACCCGACTCACGCTCTCCGTCGGCGTCGGCAGCAACAAGAGCATCGCCAAGATCGCGTCGGATCTCAGGAAGCCTGACGGACTCGTGGTCGTGGCCGCGGGCACCGAGGCGGTATTCCTGGCGCCGATGCCGGTGCGTGCGCTCTGGGGCGTCGGGCCCAAGACTGAGGCGGTGCTCACGCGCGCCGGCATTCGCACGATCGGAGATCTCGCCCGGCGCAGCGAAGTCGACGCGCGCCGTCTGCTCGGCTCCAGCGGCGAATTCCTGCACGCCATGGCCAATGGTCTCGACGACCGTGACGTGATCATCGAGCACGAGCGGAAGTCGGTCGGCGCCGAGCGCACGTTCGCCCGCGACCTGGCTGAAGGGCCGGAGCTGCGCCGTGCGCTGGCGGACATCGCGATGGAGGTGGCGCGGCGGCTCGCTGGTTCCGGGGTGAAGGCGCACACGGTCGCCATCAAGCTGCGCTACGCGAATTTCCATACGATCACGCGCCAAATGAGCGTCAAAACGGCTACCGACGACGCTCCAGCGATAGCTGCGCTGGCAACGCAGCTATTCGAGAATGTTGCCACCGCGGGCGATGAGTTTCGGCTGCTGGGGATCCAGTGCTCGCGGTTGGCGGAGGCGGGCGCGCAGGCGGCGTTGTGGGATCAGGTCGAGGAGAGAGCAACGGGCGCGGACAGCTCGCAAGACCTGAATGCCTAGCGGAAAGGAATCAGCGCATGGTGACGTTTCGGCGTGAAGACCGCGCGCGGGTAGCGGCGGGCGAGATCACGGTCACGTTCCGTCTGTGGAAGTCTGCGAAGGTGAAGGCAGCGAAGCAGTATCGCACTGGCATCGGCGCGCTCGAGGTCGAGGACGTGCAGGTGATGCCAGCCGGCATGATCTCGAAGCGTGACGTGCCGCGAAGCGGATGCCGTGACGTGCGCTCGATATGGGAGTTGGCGGGCGAGCACACCGGCACGCCTGTCGGGCGGGACACGCTGCTGTATCGCGTGCAGTTTCGATTTCTCGGCAACGTTGCGCCGAGTTCGCCGCGCGCGGCCATCCTGGATTTGGACGCGCTCGCGAAACGGCTGTCCGGGATGGACGCGCGATCGACGCGTGGGCCGTGGACGCTGCAGGTCTTGCGGCTGATCGAGGGAGGGCCGCACGTCCCCGCGCGGATCCTCGCGGCGGAGATGGGTTGGGAGACGCTGGATTTCAAGACGCGGGTACGCAGGCTGAAAGCGCTAGGGCTAACGATCAGTCACGACGTCGGCTACGAACTTTCGGGGTTGGGGGCGCGGTGCGTGGCGTCGCTCAGCCCGCCGCTGCGATCCGGCTCCGGGCGATCTCCACGTACTCGGGCACGCTCTCGATCATGAGCCATTCGCGGTTGTGTTTCGCCGCAGCGACTGCGAGCGTGCCAGTGCCGGCGAAGGGGTCGAGGAGCAGTTCGCCGGGCTGCGATGCCAGGAGCACGGCGCGCTCGAGCAGCGCGAGCGGCTTCTGCGATGGATGCTTGCCGGCAGCGCGTTCCTTCTTCGGCGTCACCGGGAAGTCCCAGAGATTGCGCATCTGCTTACCGCCGTTCATCTCCTTCGCGTCCCAGTAGTTGAAGGTCCAGCCGGTAGCTTTGGCAGGCGTTTCATTGACGGCCCAGATGATCTGCTCGGTGCTCTCGGTCAGCGTGCGCGCCGTGATGTTCGGCTGCGCGTTGGGCTTGAACCAGACGACCGAGTTGAGAATCCTCCGGTCGAGCACGTGCTGGAGGATGTGGCCGAGCTGATAGATGTTGTGATACGTCCCGAACACCAAGATGTTGCCATTCGGCTTGACGACGCGGGCGACTTCGTTCAGCCAGGCGACGTTGAAGTCGTAGAAGTCGTCCTTCGTGAAGGTATCCCACTGCTCATCCATGGTGACGTGCGACGAGAACGCCCAGCCGAGTCCGCTCTTCCCCTTGCGCCCGCTGCCCGAACCGATGTTGAACGGCGGGTCGACGATGCAGTGGTCGATGCAGCCGGCCGGCCACGTGCGCATCGTATCCAGGCTATCGCCGGTGATCAGGTGGTTCGGTGCCGGCGCTCCGCGGGTGAGGCGCAGCGGAGCCTTCATGACGCGTCGCCTTAGGGCCGGTTCACGCTCGATGGGTTCAATCATGAACCCATTAGATCATCGTTATGATCACTGAGTAATAGGGGAATCCCCTCGGATTCCGAGGCGCACGATCCGAGAGACTAAGCGCTACGCGGGGTAGAATAGCCAGCGCATGACGGAGCGACCGAACACACTCGCGGAGTTCATCGACGCCGTCCGCGAAGGGCTGACCTGCGACCGCTGCGGAACGTACGTGGGCGCGATCGCCCGCAAGCGCTTCCGGCCAGCGCCCTACCCCGTCGCCCTTAACAAGATTGGCGCCGACGATGAAGCGGAAGCGCTGATCGGGTTCGAGTTGTACATGTTGAACCTGCTGCGCCAGGGCAAATTTGTCATCCGGCATCCGCAGCTGGACGATCGCTGCGTGACATTCCAGGAGTGGGCTGCGGACGCCTCCGAAGACGAGGCCGTTGACGACGAGGTCGAGGAGGCATAGGTAGCGCCGATTATCCGAGCTTGACACGTTGCCTCGCGACTATGCAGCGGCTTCGAAATGGACAATATCGTTACACCGAAGCTATAGAAGCCAAGCAGAAGGCGTTGTACAATACGACTGGAGTCGTGCATGAACGCCCCTGATGGCAAGGATGACCGACCGGCGCTTGGGCCCCGCGAAGTACGTTTGGGCGAACCTGCGTGCCCAAGGTGTCGCAAGCAATTCACGGCGAGCTATTGGAACGGTGGGGTGATGGTCCAGGCAAGATGTCTCAGTTGCGACCTCAAGTGGCCCCTGCCGGACGTCGTCTGACGCCCAATCCGCCCCAGCCCATGCAGTCCATCCACGGTGACACGGGTCGGGATACGCGAATGGGCGCGCGCCATAACTGCGCATGTGTATACGCGAGTTTGTATTGGATGAGGAATGGTTAAGCAGAAAGAACGCGAACACCGCAGCGACGACTTTGTCAACACCCGCGAGGATCAGGTCGTCACGCGCGACCGCACCCGCAGCGTCCCTGCGATCAAGCCGGAGACGGAGGAGCCGATCGGCGATACGCCCGACTCCGTCGAGCTGTATCTCAACGAGATCGCGCGCTACAAGCTGCTGCGGCCCGATGAAGAGGTGTCGCTGGCAAAGCAGATCGAAAGCGGGCGTATCCTCGACGAGCTGAGCGACGCGTTCATGGAGGAGAATCTCACCGTCCCCACCATCGAACAGCTCACCGTTTGCCTGCTGAGGGAGTTGATCGAGGCGGCCGGACTGGTGCGACGGGCAAAGTTCCTGAAGGGCTTCCCCCAGCGCAGCGCGCTTGTCGACCAACTCAACTTTGAGCCCCTGCGCGAAGCCATCCAGGACAAGCTGGATGAGGAGTTCGAGACACACGTCGCCGCTTCCACGAAGCGCAACGCTTCGCAGGTGCGCACGCTGTTGATTACGATCGCCGTCACGCAGCGCATCTTCCCGGATCCATCACACAAGGCACTCGAGGAAGCGCTGCAGATTGTCAAGAATGGCACGACGCGCCCGACCGATCGCTCGCTGGCGGCGCGGCTCAAGGTGTTGGTGCCGCACGTCCGCACCGCCCGCGAGATCGCCCAGCGCGCCGAAGAGCACATGGTCAACGCGAACCTGCGACTGGTCGTCAGCGTCGCCAAGAAGTACGCCGGGCGCGGCATGCCGCTGATGGACCTGATCCAGGAGGGCAATGGCGGCCTCATGCGCGCCGTCGAGAAGTTCGAACACCGCCGCGGCTTCCGCTTCAGCACCTACGCGACGTGGTGGATCCGCCAGGCGGTCGGCCGCGCGATCGCCGATAAGGGCCGGACGATCCGGCTGCCCATTCACATTACGGAGTTGATCTCGAAGTACTCGCAGGCGCGCGAACGGCTCTTCCAACGCCTGGGCCGCGAGCCGAAGACGTCGGAGCTGTCCAAGCTCATGGGCATGCCGCCTGACAAGGTGCGCGAGGCCGCCCGCGCGCTGCGCCAGTCGGTCGTCTCGCTGGAGACGCCGGTTGGCGAAGAGGAAGAAGGGACGCTCGGCAGCGTGCTCGAAGACGTCATGGCGCCTTCGCCCGAGGAGGAGGCCGGTCGCCAACTGCTGCGTGAGCGCGTGCGCAACGCCCTCGACGTCCTGACTCCGCGCGAACGTACGGTGATCGAGTTGCGTTTCGGCATCAAGGACGGTCGCCCGCGTACGCTCGACATCGTCGGCAACGAACTAGGCGTCACTCGTGAGCGCGCACGGCAGATTGAGGCGCAAGCACTCGAGAAGCTGCGCCGCTCGAATGGCAACTTGCGGGGCGAAGGCGACTTCTAGGTTCATCTCCGGCCCGTCAGCGCGACCAGCGACAATGGTGCATTCGTACCTCCCGCCGATCAGGTTCGGTCGATAGGATCAGGTCGAACTACTGTCGCAAGCGGACGCCTGGTTGACAGAACATATGTCCCCGTTTGCGCAACGTGATGGCTATACTTGCGAAGGCGCGTTGCTGCTTCGGAATGCGCGTCTGGGTGACGGAATCGCCGCATTCGTAGCAGAGAGTGGCTTCGCAGGCCCGGGAGGCGCATACATGGTACTGAGCAAGCTCAAGATGCTCGGCGCGCCCGCCGAATCTGAGGTACAGACCACGCTTCGCTCAGCCGACGGCTCGCCATTGACCTTTCCGGACCTGCTGGAAGACAACCGTCGCACCTGGGGCGACAAGATCGCCTTCCAGCAGAAAGTGCGCCGCGAGTGGCACCGCATCTCGCACGCCGACGTCTACAAACGGTCGTACGAACTGGCAGCCGGACTGGTAGCGCTGGGCCTGGAACAGGGCGACCGGGTCGCGCTGATCGGCGAGAACAGCATCGACTGGGCGTGCGCGTACTACTCGATCGTGGTCGCGGGTGGCGTAGCCGTACCGATCTACTACGACCTCAAGCCGTCGGAAGTCGCCGACATGGTGGCACGGGCGGAGCCGAAGCTGGCGTTTGTCTCCATGAAGTCCCTGCCGAGGTTTGAGCCCGGGATGGCAGCCGTGCAGGCGATCATCACCATCGATCAGGGCGCCGCGACTGGCGGCGTGCCGGGCGGATTTCTGCGCAGCGTGAAGCCGGAGACGCTGGCCATCGAGGATGCGCGGCGGCGCGCGACGGCCGAGAGCCGCCATAAGCTGGCCGCGACGATCGTCAGGCCCGACGATCTGGCGTCGATCGTATTCACATCCGGGACGACGGGCGGCATGAAGGGCGTGATGCTGACGCACCGCAACTTCATGGCGAACATGATGTCGGTCCGCCGTTCGATCCCCTTCAACGACAAGGATCGCATTGTGATGGTGCTGCCCATGCACCACGCATTCCCATTCATCGTGGGCATGACGGTGGCGCCCGCGATCGGGGGCGAGCTGACGTTCGAAAACGACCTGCGACGCATCCGGGATCGCATGGCGGAGGTGAAGCCCACACTGTTCCTCGGTGTGCCGGCGCTCTTCGAGGTGATGTACCGGAACATCGTGCATGGCATAGAGGTGCAGGGCCGACTGGAGACCTTCCAGAAGGGGCTGCGCATCGTCGAGGCGACGAAGCAGCGCACGGGCATCAACATCGGCCGGATCGTCTTCCGCGAGCTGCACAAGCGGCTCGGTGGCAGCCTACGCTTCATGGTGAGCGGCGGCGCGGCGTTGAACCCGCAGGTGGCGCTGAAATTCGCGCGTCTGGGTGTGCCGATCATCCAGGGCTGGGGACTGACGGAGTCGTCACCGGTACTGTCCGCGCAGCGCTGGCATCCGCGCAAGTTCTACATGTCGAGTTACTACGAAGACCACTTCGGGACCGTCGGCCAGGCCCTGGAGGGCGTCGAGGTCGGACTGATTGATGTGCCCGAGAAGGAGCTGTACGTCCATCTCCACGGCGAAGGCGAGCTTGTGGCGCGCGGCGCGAACATCTCGCCCGGGTACTGGCGATCGGAAGAGGCCACGCAGGCCGGGCGCGTCGGCGAATGGCTGCGCACGGGCGACGTCGGCCACATCGACGACGAAGGCAATATCTGGATCACCGGTCGCAGCAAGTTTGTCATCGTGTTGGACTCCGGCGAGAAGGTGCATCCAGACGAACTCGAAGAGAAGCTCGAGCGGAGTCCGCTAATACAGGACATCGCGGCGATAGGTCGCAAGGTGCGCGGGAAGACGCAGGCCTGGGCGGTGATCTACCCGAACCGCGACGAGGTGTTGGCGCGCCTGGGCGGCGCCGCTGCGACGGAGGAATCTGTCCGGCGGGTCATCGCCGAAGAGATTAGCACCAACACGGACGACATAGCGGCATACAAGCGCCCCTCCGACTTCGTGCTGACGGACATCCCGCTACCACGCACGGTGCCACTGCGCAAGATCGCGCGCGGCCAGATCGCCGATACATACACGTTCGACCCCACAAACTGGGAACGATCGTGGGACGAGTATCTGGCAGCGACGGCCGCACCGGCAGGCGATGATGACGCCGAGGAAGCATCGGCGGCGGGGTAGGTTCTCCCTAACACGCAACAATGGTGAGCCACGGCGGGCCAGTCTACCGGCTGCCTGCTCGCTGTACCGCCAACGACAAAGAGGGGACTCCGCGGAGTCCCCTCTTTGTGATTCGATCGCCCGGTGTTCGTTAGGGAGCGACGACTTTCTGTGGCGCGTCCTGGAGCGTCAGGCTCGATGCGAGTCCTGGAGTGTGCTGCTCGATGGCCGTGCCGGGCGCCGCCGTCGGCGTGCCGGTCTTCGTGACCGAACCGCTCTTGATGAAGAGCGGCGCGAGCACGAGCGTGATCGTCGCCAGCAGCTTGATCA
>CAYWOO010000188.1:0-17409 GCA_964458665.1 uncultured Dehalococcoidia bacterium | reverse complement strand
GACCATCGCACCGGGCTCCCGCATGCGCGACGTCTTCCGCATCGCCTACGAGCAGGAGTTCCATTTACGCGGCTTCCCGGAAGCCCTGGGCGGCGCGCATCTCGGCCCGCTGGAGTCGCACATCGTCAACGAAGAGATGGGGTGGGGCGCGTCCGACTTTTCGATCGCCCTCAGCGTCACGTCGTTCCCATTCTCGTTCGCATCGAGCCGCCAGGATCCCGACATGATGCGCGACGTCGTGATGCCGTTCGTCAACGACCGCAAAGGCGAGTACATCGGCTGCTGGGCGATCACCGAGCCAGGGCACGGCTCCGACACGCTGATGCCCGGCACGAAGATGTGGACCGACCCGAATATCCACTACGGACTGACGGCTACTGCTGACGGCGACGATTACATCCTCAACGGCCAGAAGTCGGCGTGGGTGTCGAACGGCACGATCGCCACGCACGCGCTCGCGTTTCTCGGCGTCGAGCGCAAGATGGGAATGGCCGGCGGTGGCATCGCGCTGGTGCCGCTCGACCTCGCCGGCGTGACGAAGGGCCCGCCGCTGAACAAGATCGGCCAGCGCGCCCTGAATCAGGGCGAGATCTTCTTCGATGACGTGCGGCTTCCGAAGAAGTACATGCTCGTGCCACCGGAGCACTACACGATCGCGATCGATGCGGTGCTCGCCGGCGCGAACGCCTACATGGGCTCGACGTTCACGGGCCTCGCGCGCGCAGCGTTCGAGGAGGCGCTCGAGTACACCAAGAACCGCGTGCAGGGCGGCGTACCGATCAGCGAGCACCAGCTCGTGCAGAAGAAGCTCTTCGACATGCACACGAAGGTCGAGACAGCGCGCCAGCTCTCTCGCGCGGTGGTGCAGTACAACGACCACATCTTCCCGCCCGGCACCCAGTACTCGATCACGTCGAAGGTCTACTGCACGACGGCCGCGTTCGAGGTCGCGAGCGACGCGCTGCAACTCCACGGCGGCTACGGGCTGACGAAGGAGCTGCTGATCGAGAAGCTCTTCCGCGACGCTCGCGCTTCGATGATCGAAGACGGCTCAAACGACATCCTGTCACTGACCGCCGCGAAGAAGATCCTCGACCAGTACGTCGTGTAAGCACAACAGAACGAACAGCGATTTCGAAGCTAAGTAGAGGACATACCGGAGCCGCTTTTGACGTAGCTCCGGCGATGACCGTTGACGGGGCCGCCGTAGACCCTTCCGGCAATCGGGCGCATACTGGTGTCATCTTGAAAGGGGGCATCATGCGTAAGATCACCATCGCGTCCATCATCACCACCGCCATCATCGGGTTAGGGGCCGTGTGGACAGCGGCGCCATCGGCTCAGGCCACAACGACTGGATCGCAGCACGAAGTGCGAGTCATAATCTTGACCAACAACACGGCGGATTGTGTCTTTGACGCTCCGTGCGACTGGCATGGCTTAGGGATAACGAGCTTGAACACGCTAGCCATCGCGAGTCTCAACGCATCCGCGTACCCGTCGGGGGCGCAAGTGACGCTCAGTGTCACTGCGGGATCAGTCAGGCCAGGTATGACGGCGTGCTTTCGCTTGGCACAGCGTGACGCGTCCATCGACCCCGCTGTGACCGGCACTCCGATCACGTCCTCGGAAACTTGCGCTACCCAACCGTCGTCGGCCATGCCGTTCCTCATCGAGTCTCTTCCTGTGACGCTTGCGGCGGGGAACCATTTCTACGGGGTGGACTTCCGAGCCGACGGCCCGCCCGCGACCAACCCTGGCGACGTCATCGTCGAGAAAGCCGAGATAGTCATTAGATGGACTGACCCCGCGCCAGACACCTACATCGTGAAGGCCACATCCACGAGTCTGAACGTTACGCCTGCCTACTGCGATCTTGGAGACTCGCTGACAGGAGGCGGTATCGAAACAGACGGCAACGGCTTCATCCTCGACAGCCATGGCGTGACGCACTCCACGACCGGTGCCGCAGGATGGTGGGGACAACAGCGAAATGCCGTAACGCCGACGAGCACCATCACCAACACGCCCGCCCCCACCAACACGCCCACCGCCACCCACACGCCCGCGAACCCGGCCGCTACGAACACACCAGTTGCTCCCGCGTCTCCGACGACAACCACTGTGCCGTGGAGTACGAACGTCACGGTGTGGGTGGCATGCCTCGACAAAGCCCCGTATCGCATGGCAGTCTCGGTAGGTGGCGTCGCGGAACAGCCCGCCCTGTTGTCCATCGCCGGACACGGCATGGCCGTGACCCCCGGCGTGGTCGTGATGCTCATCGCCGTCGCGGGCATCGCCGCTGGTAGCTGGTACGTACAGCGGAAGCGGGCGGGGTAGGCGCCACTCGTTCGCCGGCGTGTCGCGCGTCGTCGGCGCAACGGGCGCGCCGGCAATTGCGATCGCGCGCGGCGTACAGAAAAGACAGAAGATAAGTGGTGCGTTTCTGGCGCCACTTCGCACGACTGATGCACAGGGCACGGCCTCCTGTTCGACCAGTACGTGGTGTGACGCCGCAGGCGTTACGCCTAACCCGGCAGCGCGCTACCCTTCCCGTCATGGAGAAGCAGGACTACTTCCACACGCCGATCACACGCTTTGCGCCTGATCCCGACGCCACGCTGCGCTCGTTCATCGAAGCGCTCGGCAAGACCGGCGGCCAGCCGCGGCGGCTCAGCACGGCGATCGATCTGTGGAACAAGATGCTGGAGCGCAACCGCGTCGTGTTCTGCTCCGTTGCCGGTGCGCCGGTACCGCTAGGCTTCGGGCCCGCGATCGGGTCGCTCGTGACGCAGCGGCGGCTCGACGTGCTGGACATCACCGGCGCGCAGCTCACGCACGACATGCTCGAAACGATCGGCAGCCTGCACTACCAGGGTCAGGTGAACAGCGACGACGTCGCGCTTGCGAAGGCCGACGTCAACCGCTTCTGGGACACGTTCGGCGACGAGGCCGACTATCGCCGCGTCGAGCCGATGATCTTCGACTTCGCGCGCACGCTTCCCGACCGGCCGATGACGACGCGCGAGTACACGTATCGGCTCGGCGGCTACTTCAAGGGCATCGGCTCGCAGGCCGGCATCATCACCGCGTGCTACGACAGCGCGACGCCGGTCTACTGCCCCGCGATCGGCGACTCGGTGCTCGGCATGGACCTCGGCTTCTTCCGACATGAGGAGAGCAAGCGCATCGTCTTCGACATCGTGCAGGACGTGCTGGAGATGACGGCGATCGTGCTGCTGGCCGAGGAAGTCGGATTGCGGACGTCGACGGTGATCTTCGGAGGCGGTTCGCCCCGCAACCACATCCAGCAGTCGCAAATCGGCACGTACATGTTCAAGCAGGTCGGCAAGGGCCACGCCGAAGCCGTGCGCTTCAGCATCGAGCCTTCGGAAACCGGCGCACTTTCCGGCTCGACGATCTCCGAAGGCATCAGCTGGAAAAAATTCGACTACAACGTCGAGGCGGCCGAAGTGTTTCTCGACTCGAACCTCTCGGTCGCCATCGCATCGTCACTCCTCGGGACGCGCACAGCAACAAGCGGCTTCCAGTACAAGCATGAGAACGACGGCAGCCTGAGCGTTACGTACGAGGGCAAGCGCTACAACCTCAGCCAGAAGTACGGCTTCTAACTGGAGCTCGGTCGTCGGTCGTCGGTCGTCAGTCGTCGGCTCGGTCCGGTACCTCGCCACGCAGACGGCGGAGTGACCGTTCGTCAAGGTCGCTAGGATCATGGATGCGAGAACCACCACCCGCTCGCGCTGCTCAGCGACTCGTCCGTCCGCTGCAGGAGTTCCTCGCCACGGAAACGGCTGGCGGCGCGCTGCTGCTTGCCGCAGCTGCGGTTGCGCTGTTCTGGGTGAACGCGCCGTTCGGTGATTCCTATGGGAACTTCTGGAATGCACACCTCGGGATCGAACTCTACATCATCGATCTGGATGAGTCGCTCGGCGCGTGGGTGAACGACGGCCTGATGGCGATCTTCTTCTTCGTGGTGGGGCTGGAGATCAAGCGAGAGTTGCTGGTCGGTGAGCTGGCATCGCCTCAGCGCGCCGCGCTACCGGTCTTCGCTGCGCTGGGCGGCATGATCGTGCCGGCGTTGGTATTCCTCGCGTTCAATCTTGGCGGCGACGGCGAGCGCGGATGGGGCATACCGATGGCGACCGACATCGCCTTCGCCGTCGGCGTGCTGTCGCTCGCAGGCGCGCGCGTCCCGTCATCGCTGAAGGTGTTCCTGCTCGCGCTGGCGATCGTCGACGATCTGGGCGCGATCGCCGTCATCGCGATCTTCTACACGGATTCGATCGCGCCGGGCTGGCTGATCGCGGCCGCCGGGCTGTTCGCCGTCACGCTCGTCCTCGGTCGTATCGGCGTGCGCAACGTCTTCATCTACCTCGGCGTTGGCGTCGTCACGTGGCTGGCGGTGCACGAGTCTGGAGTGCACGCGACTATTGCCGGTGTCGTAATGGGGCTGCTGATGCCGGTCGAGCATGGTGCCAGCGACGAGCAGGGCGGAGCATCGGTACTCGACCGGCTCGAGCACCTTCTGCACCCGTGGACGAGCTTCGTCGTCATCCCCATCTTCGCGCTCGCGAACGCCGGCATGGCCATCGACGGCAGCGTCGCGCGGCATGCCGTGTCGTCGCCGGTGTCGCTGGGGGCGGCGTTCGGCCTGATGCTCGGCAAGCCCATCGGCATCACGCTGTTTGCGTTCCTGGCCGTCAGACTCGGGCTCGCCGCGCTGCCGGACGATGTGCGCTGGCCTCAGCTCGCCGCCGTCGGCATGGTGGCCGGCATTGGCTTCACCGTCTCGATCTTCGTCACGGGGCTCGCGTTCAGCGATCCGGCGCTCGTGGCCGACGCAAAGCTTGGCATCCTCGCCGGCTCGGCGCTGATCGGCGCGGCAGGGTTGGTCGCTATGCGTATCGTCTCGGGCGCCAATAGCCGTGCTGTTGCCGAGTAGCTTACGGTCGCGATGGAATTGTTATGCAGCATGATCACATCGCGCGGGTGGAGGCGGCAACAGCGACCCGTGCCGGAGCGTTATAGTACGAAGAGCGCCAGCGGCATGCTGGCCCCGAGGACGTGCGATGAGCGGCTTCTGTGACCCAAGCGTACACATCGTCTCGTGGCGGATGGCCGCCGCGTCGCTGAATCTCTGCGACCGCTGCGGCGAGTCCTACACGCCAGCACGCTTCTGTGACGGCTGCCTGCGTCACGCCGATGCCAACCTCAACGAAAAGCGCGGCATCCTCTTCCCGCAGGGTTATGGCGCCTCCGACTTGCTCTCGACGGTCGCCTGACGTCGCACATCCTTCAGCAGCAGATATCGCAACGGCCTCGAAGCATCGAGGCCGTTACTATTTGCTGTTGTTGTGCGCGCGACGTTAGCCTGCGCGCTCGGAAGAGCCTTCGGACTCCGGCGGTCGCACCTTCGAATAGCAGGCGCTGCAGTACACGGGCCGGTCGCCGCGCGGCTGGAATGGTACTTCCGTCATCATCCCGCACTCGGCGCAGGTGGCAGGGTGCATCTGGCGCGGCGTCCTGCCGCCGAAGCTGGCGAAGACGCCGTAGCGCACGTAACCCTCTTCGGGCTCGTTGGTGCGCGTCGTCTTGCGGTTCGAGCGGCAGGACGAGCAACGGACAGGCTCGTTCTGCAGACCCTTGTTGGCGTAGAACTCCTGCTCGCCAGCGGTGAACGTGAAGTTCTGCTTGCAATCGCGGCACACCAGCGTCTTATCTGCAAAGCTCAATGAACGACCTCTTCCCTATCGGGGACAAAAATGTGCGGCCCGCAAGGCCGCACCCGATTCATGCCATGCCCGTGACCATCTGCCAACAGTATATCGACCCGCCGAGAGGCCTCACAAGCTGGGGAAAATGCCTATTCGCGTCAGCCCAGATACGACCGCAGCCGCTGCGGCAGCGGCAAACGCTGGACCAGCACCTCGGCCTCGTCGCTACGTAGGAGGCGGCTGGTGTAGAAGAACGTCGCGGCGCCCAGGCCAAATGCCCCGATCACCGCAAGGGCCGCTTCGGGCTTGCGTGCGAGGTCGAGCAGCCCGCTGACCCTCAGCAACGCCAGCCACAGCAGGATCACCTCGGCCATCAGCACGCTCGACGCGATGGTGCGCGTGAGCGAGAACACGAGGTGGCCCGCGTCCAGCCCCCCCAGCCGCCGCTCCAGATTGCGGATCAGCAGCGTAAATTCGACGATGGTTGCTATCGACAGCGCCGCCGCCAGCCCCTTGATGCCGAACGGCCACACCAGGATCAGCGAGAGCACGAGGTTGATGATCATCGAGACCACCGCGAACGCCACGGGCGTACGCGTGTCGCTCAGCGCGTAGTAGCCGCGACTGAGTATTTCGATACCGGCGTGGGCGAAGAGCGCGATCGAATAGAACACGAGCGCCGAAACGACGAGATCGGTCGATGTTGCATCGAACGATCCGCTGCGCAACAGGAACGCCGTGATCGGCTTCGCCAGGATCACGAGCCCGACGCTCGCAGGAATCGTCAGGTAGAGGATCAGTCTCAGCGATTTGGAGACGGTTTCCTGTAGCTGTTTCTCGTCGCGCGCGGCCTGTTCGGCCATGCGGGGGAAAACGGCTGTCGAGATCGCCATGCCAAAGAGGCCGAGCGGAGTCATCACCACCAGCCACGCGTAGTTCACGGCAGAAATCGCTCCGGAGCCGACGGTAGAAGCGAAGAATGTCGCGACGACGAAATTCAGGTGGAACGCGGCAAGACCGACGACGCGCGGCCCCATGAGCCGTCCCACCTCGCGCACCGCCTTGTCGCGCCAGTCCCAGACAGGCTGCCAGCTCATCCCCACGAGACGCAGCGCGGGCAGCTGCACGGCGAGATGCAGCACCGCGCCCAGGACGACGGCGACGGCGAGCACCTTCACGTCTTTCGAGATGAGCGCTCCGACGATGATCGCGGCGTTGTAGAACATCGGCGCGAACGCTGGCGCGAGAAAGTGATGCCGGGCATTGAGGATCCCCATGAACATGCCGCTCACGGCGAACAGCACCGGCGACAGCATCATGATGCGCGTCAGATCGACGGACAGCGACGTCAAACGCGCTTGCTCGCCCGTGTTTTCGCCCAGACCGGGCGCGGTCAGCGGCACCAGCAACGGCGCGAGAAGGAGGCCCACTACCGCGAAGAAGAGCGTTGCCGCGAAGAGCAGATTCAGCACGCCGGACGCCAGACGCCACGCGTCGCGCTCGCCGCGACCTGCGACGATGCGCGCGAATGTCGGGATGAAGGCGCTCCCGAGCGTAGCGCCGGCGAGCAACTGGAAGATCAGATCGGGAATGCGGAATGCGACGAAGTACGCATCGAGATCCGGGCTGGTGCCGAACTGGTGGGCGAGCACGACCGTGCGCAGCAAGCCGAGCAGACGGCTGCCCAGGAAGCCGAGCGCAACAACCGACGCGGCCATCGCAAGAGTCGGCGGCCCGGTGGCCGTGCTTCCGGCGCCGGGCCCGCCGTCATCCGCACCGAGACGGGCTTTCAGTGTCCGCATCATCGCGATTCCGTGTGTCGAGGCGCCCTCGCGCGGCCTTCCTTGCGCGTTGCCGCATCATACTACGAGGCAACCCGCGCCGATAGTCAGCAACGGCGGTTTGACGGGCAGCCGATCTCGACGTTTGGCTCGACGTCCGAGGATCGGCCACACTGACTCAATCACGTGATTCTCGGACTGCACAGAAGGGACCATCGCCATGCCGCTCTACTTCGTCGAACACAAGCACACGCTCGAGACCTGCCCCACGCAGCAGCCTGAAATGATGCAGATGCTCGGCAAGCACGTCAGTCAGCCGAACGCCGCGACCTTCGGCATCAGGATCCTCGCCGATGTCGTGCACCCCGGAGAACACAAGATGAACATGGTGCTGGAAGCGGACTCGCAGGAACCCGTCGCGAAGTTCATGCAGCCGTTCGGCATGGTCGGCAGCGTCGAGATCAAGCAGGTCTCGACGTGCGAGCAGGTCGTCGCCACGGCGAAATGCTAGGATGGCGCCGCCGGAGCGGCGCCGTCCCATTGCGCCAATCTGGACCACCAATGTGGCCCATCTCGTCCAACCTCCTGAACGTTAGGAGCCGATCGGCCCTTCGAATGCGCCCCTCCGTGTCGTAACTTAGCGAGTACTTAGCTAAGTTACGCAGGCCTAGGAGGCACGCATGGCTGTCGATACGATGCAGATGCTCCGAAAGGAGACGCCGCTTCCCGACGATCTCGATCTCTCATGGTTGGACTCGTCCGCCGATTGGGGCATCAGGGCGAAGCCCGGCAAGCGCGGCCTGACGCTCGACGAGATCAACGCCGGCCCGTACGGCGAAGTCAGCACCGCAGCAGGCGACCAGACGATGCGGCCGCGAGGCGCCGTGGCCCGCAACGGCGTGCCGCATGTCGGCTACACGCTGCAGAAGAACGACGTTTGGTCGAAGAACGCCACGCTGCTCTACGAGGAGGCCGTGCAGCGCCAGTGGAGTTCGGCCACCGACATCCCGTGGGAAACGCTCGCAGAATTGCCCGACGACATCGAACTGGCGATGAGCCAGCTCTGCACATTCCTCACCGAGGTCGAGTTTATCGCAGGCGATACGCCCGGCCAGTGGTTGCCCAACGTCAGCAACGAGCACTACGAGATCAAGCTCTACCTGGCCAGCCAGATTATGGATGAGGCGCGCCACCTCGATGTCTTCCGCAAGCGTGCGCTCGCAAACGGCGGCGGCTTGATGAGCGGCGGTCCGGGGTCGGGCCTGCGCAGCATAATCGCCGCGCGCGACTTCACCGAGATGTCAGCGATCATGCACATCATCGGTGAGGGCTTCATCCAGACGCTGTTCCGCTCCGGCGAGTTGCTCTCCCACAACGAGGCCGAGAAGCGCATGTTCCGCCTGGCGCTCCAGGACGAGTCGCGCCATGTCGCGTTCGGCGTCATGCACATGAAGCACATCCTGGAGACCGAGCCGAACCGTCGCGAAGAGATCCACAGCTACCTCGACGCAGGCGAAGAGATCTTTGCGGGCACGGGCGTCACCGCTACTGGCGGATCAATCGAATCGCTGGCGATTCTTCTCGGCGGCGGGACAGAGCACATGGACGAAGGGCTGCGCATGCTGAGCGCCGTCCGAAAGCGGCAGGTGAACGAGTACATGCACCGGCTGCAGGTGGCGGGCCTCGGCGAACGCCGTGCCCGCATGACCAGCCAGTTCTCACCGTTCCTGGATCCCGAATAGCCAGCCACCATCCAATTGCGATCCATAACGGGGTTCCCGCCTACGGCGGGAGCCCCGTTGGCCGTCAACACAAGCGCGCTCACGGTTCGATTGCGCAGCCGATGTGATACGCTACGGAGCGAAATTAGCTTCCAATCACGGAGGGTGTGAGCATCAATCGCCAGATGCGGAGATCGTGGGATCTGCTCTACCTCCTCACGTTCCGCGAACTCAAGCTCCGCTACCAGGACACGATCTTCGGGTTCCTCTGGTCTCTCATCCGGCCGCTCCTGCAGGGGGCGGTGCTGTTCGTCGTCCTTCGAAAGTTCATCCGCATCGATGTCGAGGACTACCACCTCGTCCTGCTGGCGGGCCTCTTCCCATGGACATGGTTCCAGACGTCGCTGCTGCTCGCCGTCGGCTCGTTCGCCGGCAACGGCGCGCTGATCAAGAAGGTCTACTTCCCCCGCTTTGTGCTGCCGCTGGCGACCGTGCTCAACAACGGCGTCCAGTACGCGCTCTCGATACCCGTGCTGGTGATCCTCCTTGTCATCGACGGCTACACGCCGAACTGGACGTGGATCATCGGCATCCCGTATCTGCTGCTGGTCGAAGCGGTGCTGATCATGGGCATCGTGCTGTTCATCGCGTCGCTCGATGTTTATTTCCGCGACCTGGAGCACCTGACTGATGTCTTCGTCGGCCTCATCTGGTTCTACCTCACGCCCGTCATTTACCCACTGTCGATCGTGCCGGAGAAGTATCATGACTGGGTGCTACTGAATCCCATGGCATCGCTGATCGAGGGCTGGCGGAGTCTGTTCCTGAGCAACCAACTGCCCGGCGCCGAAATGGCGCCCGCGTTGATCTTCGCCGCGGGTATCGCAGCGCTCGGATCGTTCTCGTTCAACAAAATGCAGGGGGGATTTGCGGATGCCCTCTGATATTGGCGGCGACATCGCGATCCAGTTTGAACAGGTGTCGAAGCACTACTCCCTGGCGCTCCAGAAGGAAGCAACCGACATCAAGTCGATGCTGCTGCATCTGCCACGCTTCTTCTCCAACGCACGCCGCCCGTTCGTCGCGCTCGATGAGGTCGACCTGCGCGTGCGGCGGGGCGAGAGCCTCGGGATCATCGGGCCCAACGGCAGCGGCAAGAGCACGACGCTCCGCGTCATGTCCGGCATCACGCCGCCAACGTCCGGCAAGGTGACGATCAACGGCCGCGTGTCAGCGATGCTCGAACTGGGCTCCGGCTTCCATCCGCAGATCACTGGTCGCGAGAACGCGATCCTCAACGCCGTGCTGCTCGGCCTCACGCTGCGTGAGGCGCGCGCGATCCTGCCGCAGATCATCGAGTTCTCCGAGCTTGGCGACTTCATTGACCAGCCGATGCGTACGTACTCGTCGGGCATGTTCTTTCGTCTCGGCTTCTCCGTCGCGGTGCACGTGCAGCCGGAGGTGCTCCTCATCGACGAGGTGCTCGCCGTGGGCGACGCGCAGTTCCAGTCGAAATGCATGGACCACATCCACCGTCTGCGCGCCAACGGCGTCACGATGGTGCTGGTGACACACGACATGCTCAACCTGCCGAAGTTCTGCGACCGCGGCATCCTCATTGAGCACGGACGGATTACCGACGAAGGCAAGCCGGCCGAAGTCGTCCACAACTACCTCTCGCGCGTCGAAGCGCTGCTGGCGCTTCGCCCGGAAGAGCAGCAGGAACTGAAGGTCGCGCAGGTGGCGATCTGATGATGGTCCGGCTCGACTTCTCCGGCCAGGCGAAACACGCCGCTCGCGCGATGCGCCTCAACGCGGTCGCCGCGCCGGGCGTCGCCTTCGTCGCACAGGCGGGTCCGCACCTGCCGTTCCGTGATGCCAGCGTCGACGAACTGTTCCTGGGTCGCACCATCATGTACAGGGATGACATCGCAGGGACGCTCGACGAACTCTGGCGCGTGTGCAAGCCGAACGCACTGATCCACGTCACGCTGCCGCATGCGTCGTCGGCCATCGCGGCATCACGCGATGCGCGGGCGCGGCCGCTGCTGACGCTGAACACGTTCAACTACTACGACCCGCGCAGCAAACCGTGGGACGCGCCGACGCCCACGGCGTTCTCCATCGAACGCGCGCGCTTGCGAGTAGCCGGACAGCGCGGCGACGATAGCGGCCTGGCGCTGGCGCGCGGCCCGCTTACACAGTTCATCGAGAAGGTCGCCAACGGCAGCCGAGGCAGTCAGTATCGCTTCGAGCGTTGGTTCAGCGGGCTCTTCGGCGGCTTCGAGGAGTTCGACGTCGTGTTGTCGGCCGTGAAGCAGGCGCATGCTCGGCCGCCGACCTCCGTCATGTCCGCCATCGCGGCAAACGGATCCGCTGGGGCGATCGATCGATGACTGTGGAGACGCAGAAGCCCGACTTCGACCTCACGTACTCGATCGATGACTTCCACGCCGGCACGCACCGCGACTCCCAGTACCTCTACCGCGCGATCGAAGAAGCGATGGTCGCATTGGCGTCCGAAGTTGCGCGCGGGAAGGTCCTCGATGTCGCTTGCGGTACGGGCCGCGTCGCTATGCGCATCGCCGAGGGCGGCTGCCGCGCCATCGGCGCCGAAGCCTCGATGGAGATGATCGGTGTCGGCCGCTACGTGCAGCCCGAGAGCACCGCAGAAATGGTGCGCAGCATCGCGGAGGAATTGCCGTTCCCGGACGACACCTTCGACCGCGTGATCTGCCAGGGCTCCCTCGACCACTTCTCCGATCCGCACGCCTTCATGGGCGAAGCGGCGCGCGTCGCGCGGCCAGACGGGCGCGTCGTGATCGCCCTGGCCAATTTCGAGAGCGTGTCTTGCAAGCTCGGACGCAGCACCGACCGCTTGATGCGCCGCATCGGCCGCCCGCGGCCGGCCTGGCGTCCGTACTGGGAGATCCCGGAGGACCACAACGTCAAAGGCGACCTGCCCTACATCCGATCGCTCGGCGGCGACTGGCTGGTACTCGATCGCTGCTTCGGCATTTCGATGCTCTGGCTCTTCTCCCGCTACGGCGCGCTCCTCGATCACCTTCCCGAGCGTGTTGCTAAGGCCATCTGGAGCGGTCTCGACCGCCTGGCGCGGCGCCGGCCGCAGCACTCAGACATGGTCATCTCAGTCTGGCGAAAGCCGGGTGCGCCTGCATGGCCGGCTCGCTGAACCAGGACTACGACGCACACGCGCTCTTCACGTTCGCGGAGATCCCCGCGTCGCCTGTATGGGCAAATCGTGCGGCGCGCTTGCAGCGCTGGTTCACGATCGCCTTCGCCGAGACCTGGCTCGCGGCCTGGCTCTTTCGGGCGAAGGTGCGGCTGCGCGCCGCCGGTGTGCCCGCGCTACCCAGCGCCTGCGATACGCTCTCGCGCGCCTTGTTCCACGTCTGGATCGGCGACCGCGTCGAGATTGGTCCGGGCCTGATGATGTCGCACGGCAACGTCGTCATCGATGGCCGCACCCGCATCGGCAGGAACTGCCAGATCAATCCCTGGGTGACGATCGGCCTCTCCAACAGCAAGAAGCTCGGCTTCAGCGTCGATGGACCAACGATCGGCGACAACGTGCATATCGGTACCGGCGCGAAGATCCTCGGTCCCGTGAGCATCGGCGATCACGTCCGCGTCGGCGCGAACGCCGTCGTCGTCCACGATGTGCCGGCGAACGTCACGGTCGTCGGCGCGCCAGCCCGCATTGTCGGCGCGGCATCACCCGACGCGCCGACCGGCGGCGACGCGTCCGGGCGCGACGAGCAACTCGTCGCGCGCATGCACCAGGCGATCGTCGATTACAAATTGCATCGTCAGTCGTTGAAGTCGCTCGTCGACACGCTCATCGGCTCGTTCGAGATCGGCTCGGACGTGCTGCGGGCGACGGGCGACGCGCACAAGGACGATCTGATCTTCCTCGACGCCGTAGCCGCCACGGGTGGAGAAGCGTCGAAGCAGGTTACGGCCGCAATCGACGCTGTCGACGCAGCACTTGGTAGTCACGCCGGTACGCCGGAGTAGCGCCACACGCTCATGGCAGTCAACGAAGATCGCCCGCTGCACGACGCGGGCTAAACGCCCGCGCCCCGAACTCACTAGAGATCTTCGTGTACTTCGTGCTCTTCTTGGATCGGATTTTAGGCGAGCGCTTTCCAGGCAGTCTCACCCATCTGCCACAAGAAGCGGTTGCCTTCAGCCTCGCGGCCCGCGCCATCCGCCAGCATTCCCTCGCCGAACACGGACATGACGAAGTGGCCGCGCCCCGTGTGGAAGATCGAGCCGCCGGTCCGAATGCCGTTGATGAACGCGCCGCCTTTCTCCGCTACCCAGTTCTCGCGCGGGTTCTCGAGCATGTTCATTTCGTTCCATGGCAACAGGTGCGACAGCTCGGCGCGGCCGTCGCAGCGGCGCAGGATGCGCAGCATATCCTCCGATGCGTCCTCCGAAACTGCCTCGTGCCGCGCGATCAGTGTCATCAGCCCGCAGATGTCGCCAGCGCTGCTGACGTTCATCTTGCGTGCGTCCAGCCCGGCGGAGCGATCGCCAAGCCGGCGATACAGGTGCGTGTTCGTGAAACCTAGCGAGGCCAGCGTCGTGTTCACCTGCTCGAGTCCGGCGAGATCAATGCACATGTTGGTGGCGGCGTTGTCGGAGATGATGATCATCAGCATCGCGGCGTCGCGCACCGTCATCTCGGTGCCGAACGCCAGATGCTGTAGCACGCCCGAGCCGCCGCAGATGTGCACCTGCTCGTACGTCGTGCGATCGGTCAGCGCCAGGCGGCCATCGGCAATCGCGGTGTACAGCGCGACAAGGATGGGTACCTTGATCAGCGACGCCGTCGGCATCACGACGTCCTCATCGATGCCGAAATGCTCGCCGGTGGTCAGATCTGTGAGCGCGGCGGTCCACGTCCCACTAAACGTGCCTCCGAGACGCCGCAACTCTGCTTCGAGCGCCTGCATTCGCCCCATCGCTACTTCACTATCCCGGCTTCGAGATCCGATTGTGTGTACTCCACCTGTTCGTCCTTCAGCTCGGGATCGTAGGCCGGATCAGGATAGTTAATCAACCAACCCTCCTCCGCGCCGACGTTCTCCAAACCGGTGGCGACATCGTTGGGGATGAAGAGGCGCTCGGGACTCGCCGAATCAAGGAGGTGTTCCTGCCGCGTCCACGTCGTCTTGCCGTACTCCACAACGCCCATCGTGTAGAGAATGATCCGCATGGTCCCGCGCAGACACACGTAACGCGCCGCACGCACGCGGTGCAGGTGGTAACCCTTGAACGCGCCAGGGGCGGCCGCCGTCAGGTACGCCGTTGTCTTCGCGTCGTCCTTGTACAACTCGATGAGCCAGCCATTCTCCGCGCCGCCGCGATCGTACGTAGTGACGCGCTTGGCAGGCTCTTTCCGCACGTCGTCGCTCATCAGGTTAGCTCCAAGCCGCTGCCGTATTCGCACACTGATTCCCAGGCGGATGGGGGCGCATCGTGCGCTCGGTGAGGTTACGCCTTCGCGACGGAGGGGAACGGGGTCGGCTGGCGTCCGACGAGATTCACAGTCGCGCCCGGGAACAGGCTCCGAACCGGCTTCAGGATAATGTTCGTCTCAGCCTTGAGGATGCCCGGAATGGCCGCCAGCGTTTGCGTCATGAAGTCCGTCAGTTCATCGTTGCTTGGGAAGAACGCCAGCGCGATGATGTCCGCGTTGCCCGTCGTGTATCCGACGTACACGACACCATCCGCCGCGGCGATGCGCTCCGCGATATCCGTGATGCGGGCCAGTTCGGCCGAGATGCTGATGACGGCGGCCGTGTTCAGTCCCAGCCGCGCGGGGTTCGTGACACCAACGATGCGCAGGATATCGTCGCGGATCAGGCGCTCGATCCGGTTGCGGACGGTACCCTCAGAGACGCCGACCGACTCCGCGACCTCGCGATTGGTAGCGCGGCCGTTCTCTTCCAGTATGCTGAGAATGTGCTGATCGACGGCGTCGGGCTTCTGAAACGGCAATGTTTTGCCCCTTCCGCTGCGAGTTCCGTTGGTGGCACGATATGCAGGCCTTGGAGCCGTGTCAAGCGAGCGACGCGAGGCTGTCCCTGCGCCGTCCTTGACACGGAGCCCGCGATTCGCGTGAATGTAGCGCACCTCTACGCGGCCCGCGCCGAACCTTTCCCGACAGGCAACAGATGACAGACGACCACTACTGGCGCAGAGCTACGCAGGCGCGCATGTCCCGCAGGCGGCTCCTGGCGACCAGCGCTGTTGGCGCCGCCGGCGCCACGGCGATCGCGATCGTCGGTTGCGGCGGTGATGCGAAGAAGCCCACGACCGGCGCGCAGCCTCGTTCGGGCGGCGTACTGCGAACCGGTACCACGCTGCCCGTCGCGTCCGGCCTCGATCCCCAGACCGAGACGGGAACCGGGCTGGCGATCTTCCCCCGCATCTACGGCTACCTGCTGCACGTCGATGCGCGCCACGACACCGTGGTCAAGGACCATGCGCTGAGCGTCGAGCAGCCCGATCCGACGACGTACATCTTCAAACTGCGTTCCGACGTTCACTTCCAGGACATCGCGCCCGTCGCCGGGCGCCGAGTCACGTCGGAGGATGTCGCAGCATCCATTCTCCGTTATCGCGACAATCCGCTCGTGACGGGCAAGCTGTGGCACTCCTCGATACTCGATAAGGTCGAAGCGGTGGAGACCGGCACGATCCGCATCACGACCCATCGTCCGTACGCATACTCGTTGGCCGAGCTGGGAGCGATCGGCGCAGGCGCCATCCTGCCGAAGGAGCTGGTGCAGAACCACACGGACCTCAGCGCCACGAGCATCGGCAGCGGACCGTTCCGGCTCGACACCATCGCGAACGAGGAGCGCGTGCGCATCGCGCGCAACGACACGTACCACCGCAATCCGATCCCCTATTTGGACGCCATGGAATGGACCATCTTTCCCGACGACGACGCGAGGCTCGCAGCATTCAAGGCACGGGACGTGGACGTCGTGCCGAACCACGACAACGGCGAGGCGCAGAGCCTCACGGCGTCCTCCGACGAGATCGAGGCGACGGCCGAGCCCAGCCTGGCGTCGGTCGCACTTGGCTTGCGCGCTGATCGGCCGCCGTTCAACGACCAGCGCGTCCGCGGTGCGCTCGATCTCGCGATCGATCGCGAGGCGCTCATCCGCGACATCGGCTTCGGCACAGGGCAGGTCCTCGGCGCCGTCAACCCGCACCTCGCCGACGGCTACTGGTCGCTGCCACAGGCGGATGTGCTCGCCGCACACAGCGGTGCCGTGCCGGTCGAAGAGCGCCGCGCCGGCGCGCGCGCGCTGCTGCTCGCGGCCGGCGCCGAGCACGCATCGTTCAAGCTGCAGGTGGCGAACATCCCGCAGCTCATTGATGTGGCAACGGTGGTGCGGCAGCAGCTGCTGACGCTTGGGATCGAGATCGTCCTGGAGGAGCTGGACCTGCTGACGTGGTTCACCAACGTGCGGCGCGGGCAGTTCGAGGCCACGCTGATCAGCCACCTTCCGTACGAGACGCCGGACATTCCGGCGCGCTTCTACCACTCGCGCGGGCCCGAGGGCACGGGTAGCCCGTTCGGCTACGCGGACGGCACGCTCGACGCGCTCATCGAGCGCTCATGGTCCGAGAGCGAACGCGCGGTGCGCCAGAGGACGCTGCTCGAAGCGCAGCGAATGATGCTCTACGCCCGTCCGATGATCCAGCTGTTCACAAGCACCGGCTACTCGACCGCGTGGAAGTACGTGCGCAACCGCCACGGCGAGCTCGTGGGGAGCGCGGCGCAGTACAACTACGAGCAGTGGCTCGCGCCGCGGCGGTAGTCGTGCGGCTGCGCCGCCTCGATTGACACCCTCGACAGCCGTCACTAGAATGAACTGCCCGAAGGATCGCCGGCAACCGGCAGCTTCGGGCGTTCACCTGTTTAGCGCGGCCCCGTGGTGTAGCGGTCTAACATGCCACCCTGTCACGGTGGAGATCGAGGGTTCGAATCCCTTCGGGGTCGCCACCAGTTTCACACGACACAAACGAGTTCATCTCCGACCGCCGGTGCCGCGGTTCTGAATCACCGTGCGCCGCTGCGGGCGCGGGCATACACTGCGGCGAACGCGCATCGGGCGTCACGCA
>CAYWOO010000187.1:0-5138 GCA_964458665.1 uncultured Dehalococcoidia bacterium | reverse complement strand
GGGCGGTGCAAGGGGCATCGTGACTCATGGCGGGTTCGAACCCCTGCGACTACGCTGCTGCCAGCTCCACCATCAAGGCTTGCCAGCGCGCTCCGAAGACGCGGCGGCGCTCGGACGCCGACACCTGCTCACCCGGGTTGTTGGGGATCCGAAGGTACTGGCGCAGTTCATCGAACGCGTTACAGAAGCGGCTGGCTGACTCGAACTGGCCGAAGCCGAGCATGGGATAGTAGCGCTGCTTGATCGGTCGATGGTTCTGCTCCATGCGGTTGTTGAGGTACTGACTCTGTCGATGCAGCGCCTTCCGTCCCACGATCCAGCGAATGGCCTTCTTGTAGGCTGGGTGCTGGTCGGTGGTCAGGCGCAACGGCTGCTGCGCGGTGATGTCGAGCAGACGGCGCAAGAACCGCCGCGCGGCCGCTCTGTCTCGTTGCTCACTCAGCATGGAGTCCAGGAGATTGCCATCTCGGTCCATGGCTCTGTAGAGGTAGCACCAGCGGCCGCTGACCTTCACGTAGGTCTCGTCAAGTCCGCGGCACCATGCAGCCGACCCCTGACGGATTGCGAATCGCCGAGCCAAAGACCAAGTCGTCAAAGCGCAACGTTCAGCTGCCTCCGCTTGCCGTCGATGCGCTGAGGGCGCATCGTGCTCTGCAGAACGAAGAGCGTCTCAAGCTTGGTACCTGGTCGGCGCTTGACCTCGTTTTCGCCAACCGCCTTGGTGAGCTGCGCCAGTACTTGCGGATCCCATCACCCCGCGGCCAGCAAGTGTCGTCGTCCGAGCGCCGCCGCGTCTTCGGATCACGCTGGCAGGCCTTGATGACGGAGCTGGCCGCAGCGTAGTCGCAGCGGTTCGAACCCGCCCTGATTCGCGCTGCCCCCTGCGCCGCCCGCGCCCTGAGATCTGACAGAACCCGCGCAGCTGCTCCGCGTTCACGTCTTGGGGGGCACTTCGATCTGCGGCTGCTCCATGCAGAGAGTATGCCGCGAGCAGTGGATTTGAGACCATCGGATTGGTAAGTCCAGTGCTTGGCTCAGCCCCACACGACGCGAATATGGTGATGGAACAGCAGGGTCCGCGCCGGCACCACAAGACGTACCGTTCTCGGTACCACCCGATCTTGCATCTACGCACGGCCTTCGCAGCCGTCACGTAGCACATTGATGCGCTTGGGGCCCGTCGCGGGGTGTACAATCGCCTCACCATGACCGCACGCGCACAGACCGTCACGATCCTCTTCACCGACCTCGTCGGCTCGACCGAGCTGCTGCAGCGCGCTGGCGACGAGCAGGCGCAGCGCATCTTCAAGGCGCACCATCGCCTGTTGCGCGAGGCCGTCGAGGCGCACGGCGGCAACGAGGTCAAATGGCTCGGTGACGGGCTGATGGTGGCGTTCGACTCCGCCGCCGACGCCGTCAAGTGCGCGATCGCCATGCAGCAGTCGTCGCGACGCCCGACGGCGGGCGAGCGGCTCGAGATCCGTGCGGGCCTTCACGTCGGCGAGGCCTTCGTCGACGAGTCCGATTACTTCGGCACGTCGGTGGTGATCGCGCGCCGGCTCTGCGATAAGGGGGATGCCGGCCAGATCCTGGCGAGCGACCTCGTGGCGCGGCTGCTTGATGGACGAGGCGAGGACCTTAACACGAAGGATCTCGGCCCCCTCGACCTGAAGGGCATCACGAACGCCGTACCCGCGGTCGAGATTGTTTATCAGCACGACCCGATGGCGCTGCTCCGCAAGCTGCCGTTCGTCGGCCGGCACGACGAGTACGAGGCGATGCTGAAGAAGCTCGCCGAAGCGCGGAACGGTCGCGGGTCGGTGATCCTTCTCGCGGGCGAGCCCGGCATCGGCAAGACGCGCCTCACGGAGGAGTTCTGCGATCACGCGTCCTCCGGTGCGACGGTGATCCGCGGCAACTGCTACGAGGGCGACGTGTCGGCGCCGTTCGGCCCGTGGACGGAGGCGCTGCGCTCCCTGATCGAGCAGACGCCCGACGCCGAGCTGCGCGCGACACTCGGCCCCGGCGCACCCGACATCGCGGTCATGATGCCCGAGATCAAGCGCCGCATTCCTGATCTCGAAGAGGCGCCGAAGCTCGATCCCGAATCCGAACGCGCACGCCTCTTCGAAAGCATCGCCGCCTTCCTCCGCAACGCCGCCGAGAAGAAGCCACTCGTGATCTTCCTCGACGACCTCCACTGGTGCGACCGCCCGTCGCTCGCACTGCTGGAGCAGGTCGCGCGTGGCTGCGCCGACAAACGCATCGTCGTCGTCGGCACCTACCGCGATGTGGAGGTTGACCGCGTACACCCGCTGGCGCAGACGCTTGGCGCCCTGCGGCGGATGGAGCACCACGAGCGGATCTCGCTGCGTGGGGTTACCGAGTACGCGGTCGAGGAGCTGTTCGCCGCAGTCGAGCCCTCCGAGGAGGCCGCCGCCGGGCGGCAAGCGCTGGCGCAAGCCCTCCACGCTGAGTCCGAAGGAAACCCATTCTTCATCCGTGAGGTCCTGAACCACCTGGTCGAAACCGGAAATCTCAAGCACGAAGGGGGCCGCTGGCAGGGAGGCGTCGCGACCGTCGCCGCTATGGGGATCCCCGAGGGCATCAAGGAAGTGATCGGCCGCCGGCTTTCGCGCCTCAGCGAGACCTGCAACCGCATGCTTGGCCGCGCGTCGGCCATGACGAGCGGATTCACCTGGGACGAGCTGCGTGCGATCTGCGACGACCCGGAGGACGCTCTGCTCGACGCGCTCGACGAGGCGCTCGGATCGCAGCTGATCAGCGAGCGTGCCAGTGACACCTACGCGTTCACGCACGCGTTGATCCGCGCGACGCTGTACGACGAGCTAAACAAGCCACGGCGTGTACAACTGCATCGACGCATCGCAGAGTCGCTGGAGTCGCTGTACGCGGACAGCATCGACGATCACCTGAGCGAGCTGGCGGCGCACTACATAGCCTCCACCGGCAACGCCGCGGAAAAGGCGGTCGAGTATTCGATTCGGGCCGGCGATCGCGCACGCGAGTCGTACGCGTGGGAGGACGCGTCGGCGCACTATGAACGCGCGCTTGCGGCGATGGGCCTGGGAGGCAAG
Organism: uncultured Dehalococcoidia bacterium; assembly: GCA_964458665.1. Classification (GTDB taxonomy): domain Bacteria; phylum Chloroflexota; class Dehalococcoidia; order DSTF01; family JACRBR01; genus JANXYW01. Next base: position 2,040 of record CAYWOO010000187.1, on the reverse strand, counting down.
CAGGACGACGAACAGTCGGCGAGGGTGTTGCTGTCGCTTGCCGAGTGCCAACACAATGGCGGCGATCCGTCACGAGCATTGGACTCGCTCCGCGCGTGCGCCGAGATCGCACGGCGAGCCCGGAATTCGGATTTGCTGGCCCGGTGCGCGTATGGGTTCAGAGATTCAGCCTATTACAGTGAGCTGGATGTTGCCGAGGAGTGCCTGGTGCTCGTCGACGAGGCGTTGGCGGCAGTCGGTATCGCCCCCAGCCTGCACCGTGCCCGCCTTCTTGGGGATCGCGTCATGGCCGCCGCATCCGCATCGAGTGCGAGGTCCGGCGCGGACTCGCGCGGCTTTCTGGCTCAATTCGGCGGTCAGAAGGACCCGATCTTGTTGTCGCAGGCGCGCGAGGCCCTTGATCTCGCCCGGCAGTTTGACGACGACGCGGCCATCTGCAGGGCCGCCTTCCAGTTCGTCCAATTATCATGGAGCCCGGACAACGCAATCGAGCGCCGCGACCTGATAGATGTAGCTTGCGCCGCGGCCGAGCGTACCGAGGTCGGCTTTCCCGACCACCCCCTTATTCAGCGCAGCTATCTCGCCCTGGAGCTGGGTGACATCGCGGGCTTCCGCCAGGTCACGGACGAGATTGCGGAGCTTGTCGAGCGCGCCCGCTTCAAGCCAATGTCGTACCAGGTGCCGTCGAGCGTTGTTGCGTTGCAGATGGCGGAGGGGCAGTTGGATCTCGCCGAGGCAACTCGCGCGGATTACGCATCGGCGGCGGAGTCGCCGGATGCCGGAGTCACGGCTGTCGGTCAGCTCTACCTAACCCGTGATCTGCAGGGTAGGCTCGCGGAGCTTGAACCACTGTGGGTTGCGGTCAGCGCACAGAATCCGCACATACCGTTGTTCAACGCCATCCTCGCCGGCGTGTGTATGCAGGCCGCGAAGGTTTCTCAGGCGGAGCGCATGGTCGAGCAGATGGCATCCAACCTTGCCGCGATACCTCGCGATTGGGCCTGGAAGTCTACGCTCAACGTGTTGGCGGAGACCTGCGCGGAAACTGCTCAGCGCGCGGAGGCTCGGCCGCTGTATGAGGCCCTGGTCCCGTACGCGTCAGCCAACGCGACGGTTGTACAGGTCGTAACGTTCGGCTGCATTGCGCGCGTCGTCGGCCGCCTCGCGGTGTTGCTCGAACGCTACGACGAGGCCGAACAGCACTTCGAGCAGGCGCTCGCATCGAACGACAAGCAGGGATTCCACGCGTGGACGGCGATGACACGCCTCAACTACGGCGACATGCTCCTCCGCCGCAACCGCCCCGGCGACCGCGACCGCGCCGTCGCGCTGCTGCAGCAAGCCCACGACTTCGCGAAGCAGTCGGGGATGGCCAAAGTCGAGCGCGACAGCGAACGGCTGCTGGCGACTGGCGGCGGCTGAGCCGAAAGCAAATGGCGTGCGGAACCAACGCGCTGACTTGACTTCGTCGCACACAACGCAATCATGGTGACGCCTCCAGAGGAGGGGCATCACCATGCAGACGATCACGACGTTCGACAACACCGCCGAAGGCTGGGAGCGCAGCCTGTACGCCTTCCTCGCCGAGAAGGAGAGACGCAGCGGTAGCCGCCGGACTGTCGAAGGCTACAGCCGCATGCTGCAGCACTTCTTCGGCAGCGTAGGCAAGCCACCGGACCGCGTCACGAGTCCGGAAGTCTTCGCCTGGGGATATGGCGTCGGCCTCTCGGGCAAGCAGCCGGCGTCCGTCACCATCGGCGCGCGGCTCGCCTGCCTCTCCAGCTTCTATCGCTTCCTGATCCGCATGGACATCGTCTCGTCCAACCCCTGCGACGCGCTCGAGCGCCCGCGTGTCCAAGTCGGCACGCCGCGCGGCCTCACAGGTGACGACATCCGCAGACTGCTCGCCGTGATCCCGGAGACGCCGGTCGGCCTGCGCGACCGGCGATCATCCTGACGTTGACGCTGACGGGCAGGCGGCGCGCCGAGGTGCTGAACATGGTCGCGGGGGACATCACGATCGAAGACGGGCTAACCTGG
>CAYWOO010000186.1:0-6294 GCA_964458665.1 uncultured Dehalococcoidia bacterium | reverse complement strand
GTGAGCGGAGGGAGAGGGTCGTCGCCGCGCGGTGTAGCGAGCTGCGGCGGGCGCTTCGGACACCTCACCCCCGGCCGTCGGCCACCCCCTCTCCACGACGTGGCGAGGGGAGCATTCCGGATATGGTCTTGGAGTGTCGTGTGGGCGCAGAGCGACTGCTGGACACCGCGCTCGTCGTCCGTCTCCCTGGCGAGAGGGTCGTCGCCGCAGGCGACGACGTCCGGGTCTGCTTTCTTGATGAGTTTGCGCATTCTGGCGAGGGTTATCCCGCGCCAGTCCCCAAGGTCGGCGATTCTCTTCGAGATGAGATCGGATGCCGACTGGCCTTCGCTCGCGCCCGACTTCTTCATCTTCCCCTCCGTTACTCCCGATCATCCATCCCGATCACATCCGACTCCACATCCACCACCTCCGCATCGAGCCGCGACTCGCGCACGAACGTTACGATCTCGTCCAGCATCTCCTCGCAATGCCGGTGCGTGTTCGTCACGCACGCGACGCCGATCGTCGCGATCTGCCACAAATCGTTGTCGCCGACTTCCGCCACCGAGACCTGGAACTTGTTGCGGATGCGCTGACTCAGGCTCCGCACGACCTGGCGCTTGTCCTTCAGCGATCCGCTTTCGGGCAGACGCAACGTGAAACGCAGGATGCCCGCGTTCACATGATCGCCTCTTCGCCCTCATCGATCGGCTCTTCCGTCAGAGGCAGCGGCGGCATGTCCTCGGGCTTCTCCAGCCCGAAGTACTCCAGGAACCGCACCGTCGTACCGAACAGCACGGGCCGCCCGACCACCGGCGCGCGCCCGATCTCCTCGACCAACTCGCGCGCCATCAGCGTGCGTATCGGGCCGTCGCAATCGACGCCGCGCACCGACTCGATGCCTGTGCGCGTGATCGGCTGCCGGTACGCGATGATCGCCAGCGTTTCGAGCGATGCGTTCGTCAGCGGCGGATGCTCCAGCCCCAGAAATCGCGCCACGTAAGACGCCGTGCGGGGCGCCGAGACCAGCTGCACCAGGTCGCCGGTGCGCTGCAGGCGCACGCCGCGGTCGCGCAGCGCTTCCGCAAGCTCCAAGAGCGCGTCCGATACGTCGTGCTTCGGCGCATTCACCGTCCGCGCCAGCGCGCCGATTTCGATCGGCGAGTCCGCGACGAAGAGCACCGCTTCCAGCACGTTGCACAGTTCCTCGCGCGCCGGCGGTTCGATCAGCTTCGCCTTCTGGCGCCTCAGGTGTGCGGGAGCGCTATCCTCGTTCGTCAATGTTCCCCTCGGGCTCCGCCGGCCGTTCCCAGCCGGATGCACGCTGCGCCGCCGATGCGGCCGCCTCTCCGCCCAAGCGTAGCTCGCGATAGTGCAGTCGTGCACGCGGCATCGCCGCCATCTCGATGCCAAGCTGCTGTTCGACCAGCACGTGCGCGCGCCGGCACGCCTCGTCGGCCGTCTGCGAAAGGTTCGCGCCCGCGCCCACGTGCAGGTCCAGCACGACCTCCACCTTCTTGCCGCGCGCCGCCACGATCGCCGCGCACTCGGCGATATCCGGGATCTGCGAGACTTCTGCGTTGATCCGCTCCGCGATCTGCGATGTCGTGATCGCCGCCTCGCCGGACTTCATGCTGCGAACGCGCATCTTCTGCGTCGGCGAAGGCGTCAGCTCGACGATGATCGCCGTCAGCATCAGCAGCACGACGACCGCCGTCCCCAGCGAGACGATCATCTTTGTCTCGCGATCGTTGTGCCGCCGCAGATAGCCGGCGAAGTCCGCGATGCGCGTGATGGTCTCGTCGGGTGCGCCCCACGCCAGCAGCGTGATGAGCAGCGCCAGGAAGACGACCACCAGCGCGCCCGCAACGACAATGAAGCGATTGACTTCCTCGAGCGGGTCGCCATCCCTCACCGGCGCGCTCCTCGTGCGTCGAAGAGGGTAGTGGTGCGAGACCGTGAGCCAGCGTACTTCGAAATGATGCGCGCGCCCTCCCGGCGGAATCGACGCCATGATACAGCACGCGGATCGGGATGCGTCGTCCTCAGCTACAGGCGCTGAACCCGCAAACGGGGCATGTCACGCACCCCTCAGCGTGGACGAGCGGACCGCCGCAGTCCGGGCAAGCCCGGGAGCGCGGGACAACCAGAGTGCGGATGCGAATGCGGCGTGCCATGACGGCCTCCATAGAACGGGCGTTCTGTCGAATCGTTAGTATAGAATGCCTGTTCGATTTGTCAAGCCCCAAGTGCGCCGTTTCGCCAGATATGATGCGGCGTGCCACCCCAACCACCGCCCGGCGTCCAGCCCCAAGTCCGAAACGCCGCTCGCGTCGTCCTCCTCGACGATCGCGACCGCATCCTCCTCTTCCGCTGGGAGGACGAGCGGTTGTTGGACGCCCGCTCCGTCTGGATCACGCCCGGCGGCGGCCTGAACCCTGGCGAGTCGCCCGAAGCAGGCGCGAGCCGGGAACTCCGCGAAGAGACCGGCATCGAAGCGCCGCTTGGCCCGTGCATCTGGATCCGCAGCCATACCTTCCGCTTCGCCGACGGCTGGATCGAGCAGCGAGAACGCTACTTTGTGGTGCGCGCGACCGACATCAACGTCAGCACCGACGGCCTCGAGCCCGAAGAGCGCATCGCCATGGTCGAACACCGCCTCTGGTCCGTCGACGATATTGCCGCGTCGAGCGAGTGGTTCGCGCCGCGCAGGCTCGCCGAACTGCTGCCGCCGCTGCTGCGCGGCGATCTCCCGGCGGAGCCGATCGAGATCGGCGCCTGAGCGATGCGCATCGTCGTTGCACCGCAGGAGTTCAAGGGAAGCCTCACCGCCATCGAAGCGGCCAGCGCCATCGCCGCCGGCATCCGCGCCGTCCGTCCTGACGCCGAGATCGTCGAAGTGCCGATGTCCGACGGTGGACCGGGCCTCGTCGATGCGATGCTGGCGGCGCGTGGCGGCCAGCGCATCGAGACCGAGGTCCACGACCCGCTCATGCGCCCCGTTCGAGCTGCCTGGGCGATCCTCGGCGCGCCCGCCGCGGGCACTGCGGTCATCGAGATGGCCGCCGCATCCGGCCTCATCCTCCTCCGCCCGGACGAACGTGATCCGCTCACTGCGACAACCTTCGGCGTCGGCGAGCTGATCCGCGCCGCGCTCGACCGCGGCTGCGCGCAGATCATCGTCGGCGCCGGCGGCAGCGCCACCGTCGATGGCGGCGCCGGCGCCGCGCAAGCGCTTGGCGTCCGCCTGCTCGATGGCACCGGCGTCGAACTCTCGCCGGGCGGCGGTCCGCTCGCGACGCTCGACCGCATCGACCTCACGGCCCGCGATCCGCGCCTCACGAGCGCCAGGATTCGTGTAGCGTCCGACGCCACGAACACGCTCTCCGGCTCGACGGGCTCAGCCGCGATGTTCGGCCCGCAGAAGGGCGCATCGCCCGCCCAGGTGCGCGCGCTCGACGCCGGCCTCCGCCATTTTGCGGAAATCGTCCTGCGCGACTGCGGCATCGATGTCCTTTCGATGCCCAGCGGTGGAGCAGCGGGCGGACTGGCGGCCGGCCTCGCCGCGCTCGCCGGCGCCAGCATCGAACCCGGTTTCGGCATGGTCGCCGAAGCCGGCGGCCTCGAAGCACGCATCGCTGCCGCCGATGCCGTGATCACGGGCGAAGGCCGCCTCGACGCGCAGACGGCGTACGGGAAGACGGCCAGCGGCGTCGCGACGCTCGCCCGCAGGCACGGGAGGCGCGTTGCGATCATCGCTGGCAGCGTCGAAGGCGATGTGCGAGCGGTCGCGAGCGGCTACGACATCGTCGAGGTGCTTGCCGAGCCAGGGATGTCGATAGAGCAGGCGATCGATGAAGCGCCGCAGCGACTCACGGCCGCTGCGGCGCGTGTGGCGCGCAAACTCTGACCAGCGGCGATCCGACATCGGACGGCTGGCGGCGGACGAGCACCTCACCTCCGGCGGTAGCGCGGTTTCGAGGGGTTGTCCTTGGTTGTTGCTATCTCACAGCCGGGGACGGCTGTGCCACTCCTCGAGCGTGGCGCGCCACGCCAGCAAGGCCTGCTGACGTCAGGACGGCTGCGCCATTGCTTCGACCGTGGCACCGGCGCGGAGGAAGCCGCCGTTACCCGTCGCGGCGGCGGAAGCGTCCTGAGCGACGCGCGACGTCACGCGCACGAACCATCCGGTGCGCGCCCGATGCGCCTTCGCCATCATCGTCGTCGTCATCGGGCTCGTCATCGTCGATGTCGTCGCTCTCGTCGTCGTCGTCCTCGCCGCTATCCGAGAAGAAGTCCAGCGGATGGCTGTGCCACCAGAAATAGAACAGCAGCGCGCCGAACGTCAGCGACACGACCAGCAATAGGAGGCCGTCCGTGTCGCCGCGGAACAGCAGCCCCCATGCCGCCGGCACGACGAGCGCCAACTGCGCGCCGTACGGCACCCAGATCAGCAGGCGGTAGCGATCCCGCTGCCACGCGAGCAGCCCATACACCGGGACGAACACGATCATCTGCGCGCCGATGATCTGCTCGGCCGTGCGGTCGTCGCCACCCAGCGAAAGCGCGCTCAGACCCCCGGTGAACAGCGCGAATCCTTCGAAGAATGTCCACACGGCCAGCAGCACGAGCAGCAGCCGGAATGCGCCGGTCGCGCTGATGACGGCGACGGCGCTTGGCTCCGCCGCGCGCTTCGCGGGCTCGGGCGGCTGTGGCGTGTTCATTGTCAGATCGAGTCCGTCTGCCGGGGAAGATTCGTCATCAGCAGCACCAGCAGTCCAGCGGCCGCAAGGATCGGCACCAGCGCCTCGCCCGCACCGACGTCGCCGCGCGCCCAGTGGAACGTCGCCGCGAACATCGCCACGAACTGCTCCAGCGATGCGAGCCACAGCACGAACCGGTGCCGGATCGGATTCCGCGCCGCATAGATATACGCGATCGCCAGGACGGCCATCGCGCCGCTCACCGACCGCGCGCCGAGCACGCCGTCGATGCCGCCGATCTCCAGCAGTCGAGTGTTCGTCAGTTCCAGGAAGAACGCCAGAAGATTCCACGCGGCCAGCAGGATGAGGATGAGTTGGAGGCGAGCCTGCGATGTGGGGTTGGGCCGGCCGATCTGACGAGCCGTCATGCTGCGCGCGCCTCCATACGACGAGCCCAGCTTATCACGCAACCCGCCCAGATGGCGAAAATCTGATCACCCAAACGAGCGATATCGCCTCCCACACGCGGCCGTCCGTACGGCGAACGCACGCCGATCCGCCCGGATCAACATGGACGCCCGCTGGCGCCCATCCGTTTTCGCTGTTCCATGAAGTTCCGGCGACCCTCACATGTCCTCTTCGAACACCGCTCCGTCGTCGTCCTCGAACTCGTCGATGTCATCGTCACCGACAAGCACCTCTTCGACCTCCGCGATGCCGCGCTCGCCCCACAGCGTTTCGTACTGTTCACCCGTAATCGCGCGCCGCAACTCCTCGCGCTCGAGCTTCACCAACTCGGCGTGACAACGCTCGCACTCGCGCACGGACTCCGCCGATCCGGTATCAGCATATCGCCGCACAATGCGATCCCAGATGCCAACTTCGACCAGGCTCGCCGCGTACTTCGGCCACGGAATGATCGTGATGCTTTCCGGCCGGCCGAAGCGCGGCCGCATCTTTAGCAGTGACTGAAAGCGCTCTTCCGGCGTGTTCGCCATCGGCACCACGCGGATCATCGGGCCATCGACATCGTTCGTACGCATATCCATCAGCAGCGTCTTGCGCAGCAGCGGAAAATACAGCGCGATCACATCCACCACGTCGATGTTGCGGTTCACTTCGGAAACGTCGATGCGGTAATCAGAGTCCAGAAGAACCTCCCCCAGGTCTGCGCGCCCGTAGATCCATCATAGCACGATGCACGCGTGCGCAAGCATGTCGCTGTACGAATCGACAGCGACAAATTGACACTCGCGCGTGCGGCGTGAGTGAACAGTGAGCGTGCGCGGAGCAGCCGGGTCGGATGTTCAAGAACGACGGCGGCCTTACGCGCACCTCGCCACGGCCGTCGAGCGCGTGCCTCACCGCGCCCGTCGGGCGCGCCCTCTCCACAAGCGTGGAGAGGGCTCTCATTTCGAGCTGAAGCGTGTTCGCGCGGCAGCGGCGATTCGCCGTTCAAGATGACACTCGGTGACGACTGACGACTGACGACTGACGACTGACGACTGACGACTGACGACTGACGACTGACGACTGACGACCGACGACCGACGACCGACGACCGACGACCGACGACCGACGACCGCACACAGCGTGCGTTACACTGCCC
>CAYWOO010000185.1:0-2782 GCA_964458665.1 uncultured Dehalococcoidia bacterium | reverse complement strand
GCGCGGCAGCCCTTTCGGTGAGTCGTCCTGGATCGAATCGACTGACCAGCGACTCGGTCTTTCCTCCACCCTCCAGCCCCGCGGCCGGCCGCAAATCAGATTCCAAAATGAACAGGCAAACAACGACTCCTGACCCCTTTGTGCTTTGTGATCTCAGCACCGAGTCTCCCAGCACCACGCCCATGCAGGGGCCAAGATTGTGATCGATGAATTGGATGAGTCGCATGGGACTGCCCTGCTTTTGGAAGACGACGGAAATGATTGAAAGGGCTTCGTTGACTCAGTGCGTCAAGTCATCACTTCCGCCAAATCAACAAGTCGACTCTTCTCTTTGAGCGACTTCGCCGCCGCGTGAACGATGGCGGTGACTTCGAGAATCTCTTGGTGAGGAATCGGTTCCTTTCCCGTTCGGACCATTTCGCGGAATGTCGCGGCCATGCGGAACATTTCGTAGTGATGGCCGTACCAGAAGTCTCCTTCGATCCCGGCTGTGTACTCGAACTTCTTCTTTTGGAAATGGACCTCGGTGTGGCAGTATTCCCACGATGAATTTGGTCGGCCAAACCAGATCTCGGCGGGCATGCGATCCGGGTAGGTGACCAATGCGTGGGCGACGTTCTCACGAGCGTACATGCTGACGGCCTCAACGCCCGGTCCGAGTAACGTCATCACGGTCCAAGCCGGATGCTGGCCGTAAACCATCCAACCGCTCTCCGAGTAGCCTCCCTGCACGCTGGCGATCACATATTGAATCGGTCCAAACTCACCGGAGTCTCGCTTGCGTAGTGCGGCCTCCGCACCCCACTCGTGACGGAACAGGCTGGAAGACATGATTGGTACGTTGTGCTGTTTGGCGAACTCGAGGATCTTTCGCGTTCCGGCGACCGTTTCGCCGATCGGCTTGTCGCAGAATGTTGGCAAGCCCTTGCGCAGACCGGGAGCGACGAGATCAAAGTGATCGTCGCCAAACCCCGACGCATCGCCGAGCCAGATGGCGTCGACTTGCTCGACCATCTCCTCGACCGACTTGGCGACCTGCACTCCTGGAAATGCCTTTGTGAAGTCGCTCGCAGCTTGCTGGTCGGCATCGAAGTAGTGCGTGATCTTCGTGTCGGGAAACGGCAGTTGGTCGAACGTGAACTTTGGATTCCGCGCGTACTCGCGGAAGAACTTGGCCGATCCCGGATCGACGAACTTGCAATACGCGTCGATGTCCGCAGTCGGATGCAGGTATTGCGCGAAGTGCCACGTGTGGCCATTTCGCGGTTGAGGCTTCCCACGAATCGTGGCCGAGACCACGCCGATGCGAAACAGTTTGCCGGGCGGTGTATTGTTCGTCGATTCAGCGGCCTCGGATGTCAAGACACTTGTCGCCGTCGCGGCTGTTGCCAACAGAATCTGGCGTCGAGTGAGTCCAGGATCAGTTCCCATCGGTTGTTCTCCGAGTGTTGTTGTGATTCCATCGTGCCACAATGCACGAAGAGTCATCGTTTCTGCGGCAACACGATGTCCTGCTTGGTGCTGTCGACGATCGCGAACAATTCTCGTTGATCGGCGGCGGGGACTTGAAACCGGTCCAGCGTTTGTTGGAAGTCGCCGAGAAAGACTTGCCACTCGGCCTCGCTGATGTCGAGATGCTCGTGCGAGTCCAACATCGACTTTCCCGTGTACTTTTGTGGACCGCCGGTGGCCCAGCAGACCATCTCGGTGACGAGGTATTTGAAACCCGCTCGCGAGACGCGGTGATGAGCTTCATCGACCTTCGGATTCGCATTCAGTCGCGGGTCGTCCATGATGCGGTCGATGAAGTCATCGACCACGGTCGCGATGGAGTAGACGCCGCCCAGGCGTTCGTAGAGCGAAGTCGGCGCGACGTGCGTTGGGTGCGGTTGCGATTCGGGCACGGGCGTGATCCTTGGTCATTCGACGGACGGCTGCATGGCGGTCATGCTGATGACGGTCGGGCGTCACACCGTATCAACCTTGTTTCATTTCGGACATCGAATGTCCCGTGTCGTCTTCACTCCGAATCTGCAACGTCAGCTCGGATTTGCCTCCCGTGTTCTGCGTGCGGTTCGCCACCCCCGGCTATTTTCGTCAACCTGAGTAGTCCAGTAGGCTGACGAGTCGTGACTCGCGGACGGAATCGTGAATCGCTTGCATCTTCCGCATATAGCGGGCGGCTTCGGGGAAGTTGGGACGAACCTGCCAAGGTTCTCCGCGACGGGCAGAGCGGATGGCGGCGAGAAACTCGGCTTCGACTTGCCACTCATCGCCGACGGCGTCGATCAACTCGCCAGTCATGGACGGAGACGACTCGGGGTGCAGCCAGACTTGTTGCGTCATCAGATTGACCCGGCACGTGGCGGCGGACCCGCAGAGTAGAATCTCGGCGCGCTCGTACCCGGCGGCGAGTCCGGTGTGAAACTCGGTGCAGAGAATTCCGCCGGCGAGCATGCCGGTGATCGAGACCGTCTGCGGAATTTGGATCTCGATCTTGCGGCCTTGAGCATCGTGTTTGTTGAGCGGGATCGACGCCGTAGCGGCCAACGACAAGTAATCTCCGCACCAAGCGTTCAGAGTTTCGGCATAGATGCCGACTTGCAGGACGTTGAGGCCAGATAGCTCGCGCCGTTCGCGCCAACTGACTTGGTGCGGGTCTCGGTTGGCGGCGCTAGTCGAGATCACTACCACCGACAACAAACGTCCGAAACGCTCCGACACGCGCAGTTCCCGAATCGTTCGCTCCCAGCGGACGCGGAATGGCGACGGGCAGACCATC
>CAYWOO010000184.1:0-8233 GCA_964458665.1 uncultured Dehalococcoidia bacterium | reverse complement strand
TACTTCGTGCTGCTCAGCGAGGGCTACAAGGCCGGCGATCTCTCCGTCGTCTACCCCCTCGCGCGCGGCACCGGCCCCGCGCTCGCCGTCGTCGGCGCCATCCTCATCTTCGGCGAACGCCCGAGCGCCCTTGCGCTCGCCGGCGCAGCGATGGTCGTGGCCGGCATCATCGTCATGTCGTGGGGCGGCAACTCCACCAGCGGCGGTGACGTCACGCGCTCGATCATCTTCGCCCTCGCCACCGGCGCCACCATCGCCGCGTACTCGCTCTGGGATAGCAAGGGCGTTACCATCGTCACGCCCGTTCTGTACGCATGGGGGCTCGAGCTCTCGCGCATGCTGATCATGGTGCCGTTCGCCCTCGGACGTCGGTCCGGCCGCGCCGAACTCGCGACCATCCTGGCCGAGCAGCGACGCGCACTGATTGTCATCGGCGTGCTGAGCCCGGGTGCATATTTGTTGGTCCTCGTCGCCTATACGCTTGCACCCGTCAGCTACGTGGCGCCCGCGCGCGAGATCAGCATCCTCTTCGGCGCCATCCTCGGCCTCCGCCTCCTCGGCGAATCCGACGCCCCCCGCCGCCTCGCCGGCGCCACGGCGATCGTCGCTGGCGTCTTCGCCCTCGCGCTGGGGTGATCCCCACGTAACACATGCGCAACATCGCACCGGTACCATGTCGGCGGGTTACGATATGGCGATGTTCACGTCACCGAAGGGGAACTCGTCCGGCATCCAACGGATGCGCGACGTTGGCGAGATCGCGGTGCGGCCGGCTGAATCACGCGACCTCCCACGACTCAACGGCATCTACAATCACTACATCATCCATACAGCGATCACGTTCGATCTCGAGCCGTGGCGCCTAGAACAACGGGAGGAGTGGTTCGGCCACTACGCTACAATCGGCCGCCACCGCCTGCTCGTGGCCGAGGCCCGCGGCGTCGTCCTCGGCTACGCGAGCACCAGTCGGTTTCGAACCAGGCGCGCCTACGAAACAACCGTCGAAGTCAGCGTCGTCTGCGCGCCCGAAGCCGTCGGGCTAGGCGTCGGCAGCCGCTTGTACGACGTGCTCTTCGAGTCCGTGCAAGCGGAGGACATCCACATGGCCGTCGCCGCAATCACGTTGCCCAACAACGGCTCGTGCGCGCTGCATGAGCGCTTCGGTTTCACGAAGCTGTGCCTACTCAGGGAAGTCGGTCGCAAGTTCGATCAGTACTGGGACGTCGTCTGGTACGAGAAGAAGCTATGACCGCGGACGAATCTGCGATCGCGATCCGCACCGCCCGCCTCGACGATCTGCCGCGCCTGACCGAGATCTACAACCACTACATCATCAATACGCCGATCACGTTCGATATCGATCCCGTAACGGTCGCGGAGCGACACCCATGGTTCGAGCAGTTCAGTGAAGCTGGACGACATCGCCTGTTCGTCGCCGAGGAAGCGAACGTCGTCCTCGGCTACGCAGGCTCCCACCAGTTCCGCGTGAAGAAGGCCTACGACACGACGGTCGAGACATCGATCTACTGCGCCCACGAAGCGACGGGGCGCGGCATCGGCAGTGCGCTCTACACCGCGTTGTTCGAAGCACTGCGCGCCGAGGACATCCATATGATCATGGCCGGCATCACGATGCCGAACGCAGCCTCGGCCGCTCTCCACGATCGCTTCGGCTTCGCGCCCGTCGGCATCATGCACGCCGTCGGCTACAAGTTCAGCCAATACTGGGACGTAGCCTGGTACGAGAAGCGGGTCTGAGCTGAAATGGAGCGCGGGCGCCCCGCCCGTCACATCCAGCGACCAGCGCCGTCGCTGTCATGCTGACCAGAGGGGAGCATCTAGATCGAATGAGATCTTTCGCTGCGCTAGGATGACAAGAGCACGATCTCCCTCTCCGCCGGCCTGCTCGCTGTGGCGGGCCGAAGGGGGTCGCGGTGAGATCCCAATTCGCGCCCTTCGTGGTTTTCGTCGCCCGACCGCCGACGAGCTGGCCTGCTGCCGCTGAGTGCTGATGCGCTGCCTGACCAGGTCCGACGCTACGGCTGTTTCGGCGGGATCACAATCACATCGCCGATGTGGAGATCCGTCGGGTTGATGCCCGGGTTCGCCGCCAGCAGATCCTCCACCGCTATTCCAAACTTCTCCGCAATCTTCGCTGGAAAGTCGCCGTCCTGCACGGCGTACGTCTGCCCCACCGAGGCCGGAGTCCCTGTCGCGCCCGGTACGGGCGTGTCCGTGGGACCAGCCGGTGTCACCGTCGCCGGCACCTCTGCCGGAGGCGGCTCGGTCGCCTTCGGCACCGCAGTACTGGTGCCGGCCTTCGCCGTCGCGCCGGTCTTCCCCGGCGTCGCTGTGGCCACCGCCGGCGGCGCTTCGGCATTCTGCGGCAGCTTGATCGACTGGCCCGCCCGCAGTGTTCCGGGATTGATGCCGGGATTGGCGGCCAGCAGATCGTCCAGGACGATGCCAAGCCGGGACGCGATACCCGCGAGGGTGTCGCCGTCCTTGATCGTATACGTGAGTCCGCCACCTGACTGCACACCACTGCTGCTCAGGATCTTTGGCTCTGGCAGCTTCGCCGGCAGCGTCGCCGTAGCGATCTTGCTGATGTCCGGCGCCTTCCCGCTCGATGAACCGCCGCCGAAGCAGGCGGCGCCCACCGCGGCGACCAGCGCGCAGCACACGATGACAAACGGGCCTCGGCTGAGCCTCAAAGCGCCTCCAATGGACAGTGTGGAACCGCCCGGATCGTATCGGCTTCCGCCAACGCGGGCAATCCACGCACCGATTCCCGCGAACCATCGAATCGCGCGCAGCAACTCCGAGACCGCCGCGCCTACGATCCCGGCGCCAATGCCTCCAGCGTCGCCAGCGCGACCTCGACGGTCTCCGCAAGCGATGCGGGCAGAATGCGCCCTATCGCGTCCTCAGGCGTGTGAATCTGATCGTCCGCTCGAGACAGCATCACGGCATGGACGTCAGCCGCCTGGAAGCTCAGATGGTCGCTGCCCGCCCTGTCTGGCAGCACGGAGGACGTGGTCGCCACGCCGATGCTCTGCGCCGCCAGCCGCGCCACATCGATCAGGTCGTCGTCCCCGATGAGATCGATCCCGCTCGACGTGCCGACCACGTCGAGATTCACCATCCCGCGCAGCGCCTGTAGCTCTTCCGTCGATAACCCAGCGACGTACGCTCGGCTCCCGAACAGACCGAACTCCTCGCCGCCAAATAACGCAAAGCAATGGCGAGCCGCGAGCTTCCGCGCTGCAACCACCCGCGCCAACTCCAGCACGCTCGCTGTGCCCGAAGCGTTGTCATCCGCGCCGCTCGCCACGGGCACACTGTCGTAGTGGCCGCCGGTGATCGTGTCGCACGCTGCCGCGCTCTTCGGCCTCGCGATCACGTTGTAGCCCGTCCCCTTCGGCGGCGATACCAGAATATGCGCCTCGAACGGTTGCACGGCGTTCGCCAGCTGCTCTCCCGCGCTCTGATCGATGCTCACGACGGGCAGCGCCACCTGGCCGCCCAGATCGAACACAGCGCGGCCCGGAACGTTGTTGTAGATCACCACACCGCTCGCACCAGCCGCAATCGCGTTGCCCGCCTTCTGCGACAGCGTCAGTTCGCCACGCGCAATCAACGCAACCGCACCCGCAAGTCCACCCAAGGGGAACTCCTCCGGCCGGCCCAGGCCGGCCACAACGAGCCTCCCGCTGGCTAGGCCGCCCGCGGATCCGCGCAGCGCTATCGCCGGGATCGATGTCCCGTTCGTCGCGTCGGCAATCGGAGCGACATCCACGCGCGCGGGCAGATAAGCGCTCGCGTCAAAACCGAAGTCTTGGACAACCGCGTCGTACCCGTAGCTCGCCAGCGTGCTGCGAATGTAGTCGCGCGCAACCATCTCCGCTGGTGTCCCTGTGACGCGCGGCCCGATGTCTACCGACAGCTTCTTCACATGGTCGTACGCCCGCTGGCCGTCCACCGCCGCCGAGCCGATTGGGTCGGCTGTCGGCGTGGGCGCCGGCGTGGCGGCAACGATGACCGCAGCCGACGGCGTGGCGTTCGACGTAGCATTGCCGCCGCCGCACGCGGCCAGCACAAGCGCAGCGAGCACGAACAATAGGACGCGGTTACGGGACTTGTGCAGCGGATCGCTCCTGCTGGCGTGAGGGTGACGCTACGTAGTACGACGGCAGCGCAGCGTTGGGTGTTAGCGGCGACGGCGGCCGCGCAGCCAATCGCGCAGGCGATTCGGCGCCGACGGCTGCGAATAGTCGATCACCTGCCCACGCCATCGCTTTACCGACGTGCCGCCCGTAATGGTACGTTTGCTGTCCCAGCCGATGACGGACATCACGAACGCGGCGCCCGTCAGCAGCAGTCCAAGAATCAGCGCGTAGCGCGAGTAGCCACCGAACAGCCCCGGCGCGAACGATGCGGCCAGCAGCAGCGCCAACCCGGTGAGCATCACATGGCCCAGCGTGATCCGCGAAACGCGCTTCAGCAGGCGTTCCGTCAGGCCCGGTCCGGCTTCCGCCCTCCGCCGGCTCTTGATCTTCGAGACGAGCCGCTCTTCGGGCACGAAGTTGTCGAGCTTGCCAAGCAGCTCTTCAATCTCGCGCTGCACCTTGTCTGGTTCGTTGGGCGCCATGGATCCGGGGTCTCCCGCGGGTGTGCTGGCTAATTGTACCGCAGCGCCCCAATCCGGGCAGCCAGATACCCTCGCTGTCAACTTCACGTACCTCGATGCGAGAGTTTACGGAGACATTACGCTGCGTTTCCGCTCGCTTCACCAGCATCGGTGTACGGTGTCGTTGGTACAGATATCGGGGCGGATGGACGAGAGAAAGAGTAGGAGAGAAGCATGAACATCAAAGCGAAAATCCTTACGGTAGCGGCGGCCGGCGGCATCGTGCTCGCGGGCATTTCGGGAGCTACCGGCCACGCGTCCGCACAGGAGCCGGGCGCCACGCCGGACACCACCCGCCGCGAGAGGCGCATCGAACGGCGCGACAACTTCCTGAGCGGCGTCGCCGCGAACCTCGGCGTCACGCTCGACCAGCTCAAGCGGGCGTTCAAATCGGCTGCGACCGAAGCCGTCGACGAGGCGCTCGCAAACGGCAAGATCACGCAAGAGCAGGCCGACAGGGCCAAGGCGAACATCGAAAGCGGTAAGGCTCCCGGCCTTCGCAAGCTGCTTGGCGGCGGCCAGCACAGCGGCCGGGGCGCCCGTCTCGAGCGGCTTCGTGATGGCATCCTCGAATCGACCGCCACGGCACTCAACATGACCACCACAGATCTCAAAGCCCAGCTCAAGAGCGGCAAGTCGATCGCCGACGTCGCCGGCGACGACATCGGCGCCGTCAAGACGCAGATTCTCGGCGACGCCAAGACCAAGCTCGACGCCGCTGTAGCCGCGAACAAGCTGGCGCAGGACAAGGCGGACAAGGCGCTGCAGAAGC
This sequence comes from uncultured Dehalococcoidia bacterium, assembly GCA_964458665.1. GTDB lineage: Bacteria > Chloroflexota > Dehalococcoidia > DSTF01 > JACRBR01 > JANXYW01. Next base: position 2,771 of record CAYWOO010000184.1, on the reverse strand, counting down.
TGACGGACAGCCTCGACAACATCCTCAACAAGACGCGCGGCCAGGAGTCCGCTCAATAAATCGAAATTCCCTGAACAGTGAAAGACGCAAAGGAGGATGGCGGCGGCCATCCTCCTCGCTACGTAGTTCAGGCCAAAGGGATTTGCGCGCGCACGCCCGACGAGGGCTTTATCGCGAAGCTTCGCACCACGCCGAAGATCGCAATCGCCATGCTGCCGATCCTCACGCAAAAGAGTGCGCGATCTCGACGTCCGGCTTAGCGAGCGCGACTAGCCCGTGACGATACGTGGACGTTCGCTCGTCGAAGCCCTACGCGCTGCGGAGCCACATGTTATCGCCGTCGAAGTGCCCCGGACTGCGAGCGTTCGGTCGTTCTAGCCGCCGGGCGCTGCGCCCATCACGATGATCAGCTGCGGAGCGTTGCCGCCGGACTCCCGGCTGGCGAGGCTTAGCGCCGTCGTATTCGGCGTCGTCAGGGCCAGGCTCACAAGACCGTTCCCGGTGATGAGCGACGTCACATCGACGGTCGTCCATATGCCCGTGCTCGCGGGGCCGGACGAACCCGCTGATCCAGCCGCGAAGGGCGGTGCGTTTGCAAACGTGATCGCTGTCTCGCCCCATGACGAGTCCGCCACAGCGTGGACCTCATACCCCACGCTTTGAGCGCTGTTGGCGAAGACCCGTAGGCTGGCCTGGCTCACGCCGCCCGTGATCCCCTGCACGTTGAACCGCAAGTAGCTCCGCACAAGCGGGGAGCCGTCGACCCGCAGCGCTGTGCCCGTACCGTAGTTTGTCGCGGCAGCCGCGTCGCTGACGTACGAGTCGGCGACGGCGGCGAGGGCGAGCGCCGATCCCCCACCCGAAGTCGCGGTTGGCGTCGGCGTGCCCAGGGGCGTCAGGGTCGCGCTGGCGCCCGCAGTCGTCGTCGGCACGAACGTAGTGGTTGGCACAGTCGTCGTGGTGGGCATGGACGTCGTGGTGGGCGTGGTCGTCTTGCCGTGACACTGCGTCGTGCCGGCGTCCGTGAAGGTCTTTCCCACTTCGGGGACGAACTGCCAGTCGTAGCTCGTCGGATGCAGCGTCAGCTTGAGGACGCCCGCGGTTTTGTCATTTCTGACCTCGCTGTTCGCGGCGATCGCTGTCAACGACGTCGTGTTCGCACCGCCGGTTCCGACGATAAACTCCCGGATGCCGCGCGCCGGGTCGGCGACCCCGCTCGGTGTCTGCGGTGCGAATCGCTCGTAGAGATGATCGTGGGCGGCCAGGATCACGTCCGCGTCCGCCGCATACAGCTGATCCCAGAACTTTTGGGAGTTCGCATTCGCACGCCCGCCAGAACTGAAGCGGGGGATGTGCCAGTACGCCAGGGTGCAGTAGTTCTTGTTCGCCGCCAGATCAGCCTGCAGCCATTTCCCCTGCGCTGAAGTCGCACCGCATCCGCCCGCCTCACTGCAGTTCGTGTTGAGCGCTATCAGGTGCCAGGCGCCGATGTTGTAACTGTAGTAGCCCTGTCCCGGCAAACCCGCTGCAGCGCCGAAGTACTGGAAATAACCGGCCGCCCCCTGGTTGGCGGCGGTGCATCCCGTGCCGCCTGCCGTCAGAAACTCGTGGTTGCCGACTGCCGGGTGCGTGATCGACTTCACGCGCCCCCAACTCAGGTCGTATGATTGCAGAAATGCCTGGTATCCGCCGCAGTAGTACTGGTTGTCGCCAAGAGCGATCACCCCGGCCAAGCCCTTGTTGACCAGAAGATCCGACGTGTATTTCTGGCGGCAGCTCGAGCTGCCGTCGCCAAGTCCACCGTTAAAGTGCGAACTCGTAGGGTCGCAGGCTATGTCGCCAGCGGCCGCTATCACCGGATCGCCGGCTGCCTCGCTCGACGCACCGCCGACGAAGTCACTGGCGAACCCGCCGGCCAGCAAGATCGCACATACCACCGCCAAGAGGGGAAGCGCCACTACGGGAGAGCGACGAGACGCCAAGAGCTTCCGTGCGCTCGTGCGCATTCGTGGCGCTACGGATGAACGAAGACTGGGGATGTTACGCGTGCGCATGCATCCATTAACTCCATCGAGGATCAAGATATCACGAACTCAACCGCGTGGTGTCAAGGAATAGATGCCCTACGAGCCCATTGTTGACGTGCCCGCCATCGCGCCGCGCGAATCCCATCTCGAGATGCGTACCAGCATCGTCGTCTGGCGCGCAACTGTCAACTAGACGCGTCAAGTTGCCGTTTCGGAATATCTGTGTTGGCGCGAAGGCCAATGGAGCGTGCTAACCTGTCAGCATGCTCCATCAGAGGCCAGCCGTGTTGATCTGCGGGCTGGTGGCGGCGGCAGCGGTCGCGGCTCTTGTCGTGCATTTCTCGATGCGCGGAAGCCAACCGGCGAAAAGCGCCGCTTCGGCGACTTCGACGATCCTTGCGATCGCATCAGCACCATCCGATACGGCTGGCACACCGACGCCCCCTGTGGTCGTGATGGCGGCCGGCGATATTGCCTGTGGATCAGAGAGCGCGGCAGCTCGATGCGCTCAAGCACAGACATCAGACCTCATCCTTGCCCAGGCGCCGGATGCCGTGCTGGCCCTGGGGGACAATCAATACGAATGCGGGACCGCCGAGGATTTTGCCGCATATTTCGATCCGACGTGGGGACGGTTCAAGGAAAAGATTCATCCCGCTATCGGCAACCACGAGTACCAAGTGGGGACGGACGCGGATGACAGCGATTGCGTCGGCGCGCCCGCCGGCGCGGCTGGGTATTTCT
>CAYWOO010000183.1:0-3268 GCA_964458665.1 uncultured Dehalococcoidia bacterium | reverse complement strand
CGCGCTCGCCGACCGGGTCCGCCTGTTGCGCGAGCATGGCGCCCGGCCCAAGTACTACCACGCGCTGGTCGGCACCAACTCACGCCTCGATGCGATCCAGGCGGCGATCCTGCGGGTCAAGCTCAAGCACCTCGACCGCTGGAGCGAGAAGCGGGCGCGCAACGCCACGCTCTACGACCAGCTCCTCGAGGGTTCGCGCATCGGCCGGCCCTTCCGCGACGCCCGGGCGCGCCACATCTTTAACCAGTACGTGGTCCGCGTCCCAAACCGCGACGCGGTTCGCGCGCGCATGACCGAACGCGGGGTCGGCACCGAGGTCTACTACCCGGTGCCGCTCCACCTGCAGCAGTGCTTCGCGATGCTCGGCCACCAGGCGGGCGACATGCCCCACTCCGAGGCGGCTGCCCTGGAGACCCTGGCGTTGCCGATCTACCCTGAACTGACGGAGGACCAGATCCGTCACGTCGCTTCGACGTTGCGCGACGTGGTGGACATGGACCAGGACTGACCTCACCGGCGCGCACGCCTCCACCCCCGCCCAACGGAGGCGCCGCGCCCGATCCACAGCAACACGAGCTCCGGCCAGCCCCGCGCCGGAGCTCGGGACACCGTTCAAACATGGACATCGAGAAACACGACACCCTGCGCGATCTGCTGCGCCGGGTGGACGAGGTGCGGGGTCTCGGGGAGCCCTCCGGCGTGCCGGTCGCGCTCGAGCCCGACAGCTCGGAGACGCTGTTGCGCACGGTCTCCGCCCTGGTCGAGGAGCTCGAGCGCAGCCACCGACGGCTGATCGAGACCAACGTCCAGCTGGTGTCGTTGCGCGAGGTCGCGAGCGGCATGGTGAGCTCGCTGGATGCCGGCGAGACCACCCGCACCGTGACCCGCTATCTCCATCGCGCGTTCGGCTTCGAGGACGCCTTCCTGCTGCTCATCGACCGCGAGCGGGTCGCCCTCGCCGGCACCTGGACCCTGGGCCGCGACGGGCGCGAGCACAGCCATCGCATCGAGCTGCCCCTGATCGGCGGGGACGGGGCGCTGCCCCGCAGCCTGTGGCTCAACCGCACGGTGCACCTGCGCGACACGCGGCGCCACCGGATCGCCGACCTGCCCGAGGGCCACCCGCTCCAGGAGACGTTCAGCCGCCTCGGCTCGCTCGCCTGCGTGCCCCTCCAGCGCAGCCAGTCCGGGCCGATCGCCGAGAGCCACGAGCTGTGCGGCCGACGCTGCGTCCTCGGGGACGCCAGCAACCTCGTGCCGCCCCCGGGCGCGGCAGCTGCGGACTGGCCGATCGATCGCGAGGAGGGCCAGCGCCAGTGCGTGGGATGCGAGCTGCTGCCGATCCTTGGCGTCATCGGCATGGCTCGCACCGCGGATGCGCCGCCGCTCACGACCTCCGATGTCACGCTGCTGGAATCCATCGCCCTCTCGGTGGCGCCGGTGGTCGAGAACGCCCGGCTCTACCAGGAGCTGCGCCAGAGCGAGCGCTTCCGGCTGCACGTGCTCGACAGCATGGCCAGCGCGCTGGTGGCGGTGAACATGCGGGGCGAGATCCTGACCTTCAACCACGCCGCCGAGGAGCTGCTCGGGTTCAAGGAGGCGGAGGTGCGCGGCCGGGCGTTCGGCGCCCTGTTCGGCGAGGAAGGGGAGACCCTGCTCAAGGCCACCCTCGAGCATGGCCATGAGTGCCTGCGCGAGGAAACCCTCCTATGCTCGAACGACGGGGCGCCGATCCCGGTCAGCCTGACCACCTCGCTGCTCCGGAACGAGCGGCGGGCGGTCTACGGAGCGATCGCCACGTTCGTGGACCTCACGCCGCTCAAGCGCGCGGAGGAGCATGCCCGCAGCCAGGACCGGCTGGCCGCGCTGGGCCGCTTCACCTCCAGCGTCGCGCACGAGATCCGAAATCCCCTCACCGGCATCGCCGCCGGGGTCCAGTACCTGTCGCGGGCGCTCACCGAAGCGCCGCAGCGAGAGAACCTGGACTTCATCCTGAGCGAGATCCGCCGGCTCGACCGCATCGTCCAGGACCTGTTCGACATCACCCACCCGCGCGGACTCCAGCGGCGGGTCGCGTCGCTCGAGGACGCCATCCAGCGCGCGGTCCAGTCGCTCGAGCCCGACCTGACCGCACGCGGCATCACCGTCACGGTCGAGGTCGCGCCCGCCACGCCGCCGGTGCCGCACGACGGCGACCAGCTCCAGCAGGTGTTCATCAACCTCATCAAGAACGCGGCCGAGGCGTCGCCCGACGGCGCCGCGATAACCGTCACTCTGGCGGCGATGTCATCCGACCGGGGCGACCGGGGCGACCGTGGCACCCGGAGCGCCGGGCGCTCCGGACGCCACGCCGCTCGCACCGGGGTCATCGCCCGGGTCACGGACCAGGGGAGCGGCATCAGCAACGAACATCTCAAAACCGTGTTCGAGCCCTTCTTCACCACCCGCAAGAGCGGGACCGGGCTCGGACTCTACGTCTGCCACGAGATCGTCAAGCGCCATGGCGGCGCGCTGACGGTCCTTAGCGAGATCGAACGCGGCACGACCTTCAGTGTCGAGCTGCCGCTCGAAGTCAATGGAGGCACGTCATGAACAAAGCGACCATCCTCGTGGTGGATGATCAGGATTCCATCCGCCACTTCGTGAGCAAGACGCTAGAGGACGACGGCTTCACCGTCCTCTCGACCGGGTCGGTCCGCGAGACGCGGCAGGTGCTCGAGCACGACATGCCGGATCTCATGCTGCTCGACCTCAAGCTCCCGGACGGCACCGGGCTCGAGCTGCTGCGCGAGATCAAGCGCCTGCAGCCGGAGGTTCCGATCATCCTCATGACCGCCTTCGGCGAGGTCGAGACCGCGGTCGAAGCGATGAGCGCCGGCGCCTTCTGGTTCGTCAAGAAGCCGTTCCAGAACGACGAGCTATTGGCGTTGGTCGGGCGCGCCCTCGAATCCCAGCGCCTGTGGCTCGAGCTGCGCCGGCTCCGTCACCACGCGTTCGCCGACGAGGACTATCTCCACTCGCTCAGCCCGAGCATGCAGGAGGCCTACACGATCGCCGAGCAGGTCTCGCGCGGCGACAACACCAGCGTGCTGATCGAGGGCGAGAGCGGCACCGGCAAGGAGTACTTCGCCAACCTCATCCACCGGATGAGCGCCCGGCACAGCAAACCGTTCGTCGAGATCAACTGCGCGGCGATCCCGCGCGAGCTGCTCGAGAGCGAGCTGTTCGGCCACGAGAAGGGCGCCTTCACCGACGCCCGCACCCAGAA
>CAYWOO010000182.1:0-7882 GCA_964458665.1 uncultured Dehalococcoidia bacterium | reverse complement strand
CTACGGCAACGCGCTCGATCTCACCGAGGCGGACTTTCTCGACTACCTGGCGGACGATCCGGAGACGAAGGTCGTCGGCGCGTACATCGAAGGCACACGCGACGGGCGGCGGCTGCTCGCGGCGCTGCGGCGCTGCGCGAGTGCAAAACCGGTTGTGATCCTCAAGGGCGGCCGCACGGGCGCTGGGTCGCGGACCGCGGCATCGCATACGGCGGCACTCGCCGGGCAGCGCCAGATCTGGAGCGCCGTACTGCGTCAGGCGGGCGCGATCGAAGTAGCGACGTTTGACGAACTGATCGACATGCTCGTGGCATTCGCGTTCTTACGCGACCTCACCCCCCAGCCCCCTCTCCGCCCGGCGGAGAGGGGGAGAACGCGAGTCGGCGTTGTTGGCGGTGGCGGCGGGCGCGCGGTGCAGTCGGCGGATGTCTGCGAGGAGGCGGGTCTGGCGGTGCCGAAGCTGCCGGACGCGATCCGCGAGTGGTTGCGCGAAAAAGCGCCGCAGCTGGCGGACTGGGTAGACAATCCAGTCGATCAGTCGATCCTGGCGGGCAGTGGCGTTTCCGGCGCGCGCATTCTCGAGATGATGTTGGAGAGCGACGCGTTCGACGCGTTGATCGCAAACGTCGGCGAGGACTGGGTGCTCGGCCGCCCCGATGCGATCGAGCGCATGGCGCACCTGGTTGATCGGTTCGCGGCGATCGGCGTGAAGTCGACGAAGCCGATGGCGTTCGTGCTGGGGCCGGCGGACTCGATGGACGAGACGAAGTGGCGCGCGGTCAGCGGCGGCCAGCAGCGCCTGACGGACGCGCGACTGGCGGTGTATCCGAGCGTCGATCGTGCGGCAGCGGCGGTGGCGCGGTTCGTCGCGCGCCGCCCGACGGATTAACCACGAAGGACACGAAGGGCCACGAAGTAGTGTAGGGCGGACCTGAGTGTCCGCCCTGTTCGTTCTTGCGCCGACGGCGTAGAGGGCGTTTCGGGCACCTCACCCGGCCTTCGGCCACCCTCTCCACGACGTGGAGAGGGATCGATACGGAAAATGGTTCTTGGAATCGGGGCAACGGCGCCAGCCGAGCGCGGGCGCAACGGTTGTCTCCTGCTGCGATCGATGCTCCTGTCGCGGGCGTCAGGCCTCGAATGGTTGGAAATTGGGATCAGGTCGAAATCGCGCACCTCACCCGGCCTTCGGCCACCCTCTCCACGACGTGGAGCGGGATCGATTGGGAAGGGATTTGGGAATCGCTGCAACGGCGCAGATCGAACGCGGGCGCAACGGGTTGCGCCCCTACGGCGATCGATGCTCTTGTCGTGTGATGGCTATGCCGACAGCGCGCGGTCGATCTCTTCCGCATGCTGCGGGTACTTCGCGGCGAAGGCGCGGAGGAGGCCGAAGCAGCCGCTGATCATCATGTCGCCGTGCGGGGTGGCGAAGTAGGGGTTGAGGCGGCTGTTGCGGATCTTGCCGCGCTGCGGGCCGGTGACGGCCACGAGCGGATCGCCGCCACGCGCAGATGACGCTGCGCCCTCGGCGTAGAAGACGCCGTGGCCTTTGCTGTTGAACACGTCCTCGTGCGGCAGCGTGCCGGCGATCAGGCGTTCGGTGAAGTCCTCGATCTGGCCGCGCGAGAGCTCGCCAGTGTGGTGCTCGTAGAGGCTGATGATCTGCGTACCGCGCAGGTGGAACGCGAGCGCGTGCATGTTGCCGAGATTCAGCACGAGCTGCGTTTCGGCCGCCGCGACGTGCGGATCCTGCAGGGCGCCGATGGCAGCGGCGGGGCCGGTATCGAGGAAGACGGCGGGCGTATCGGGCGCCTGAGCGTGCGCCGTCGCCATCATCGTCCGTGCGCGCGTGAGGTATGCGGGCAGTTCGTCCGGCAGGAAGGCGAATGCCGCGAGATCGTTGCGGCCGCCGACGACGCGCTTGAGGTGTTCGAATCGGAACAGCCGGTCCGAGTAGCCGGGTGGAGCCGCGCCGTGGTCGAGGCAGGCGAGCGCGAGGCCGTCGAACGCAGGTGAGACGTCGAAGGCGGCGAGCGCGTCGCGGATGGCGGGCAGGTCGAGATCTTTCAGCTCGACGCGATGGACATCGTCCGGCAGCACCTTCGCCTCGTCGTCGCTGACGATGCGGATGCCCATGTTCGTGACCTGTGTGAGGTCGTCGTCGATGGTCTGCGCAGCCTCCGGCGTGGCGTAGGCGACGCCGCCGTCGCGCACGTGGTCTTCGACAGCCCAGTTACACGGGCCGCCGCCCTGGATGACGCCCGTTAGCAGCAGCGGCTCGGCAGCGGCGGTGGCGCGGCGGATGCGCCCCTCGGCGATCTTCGTCGCGCTGGGCATCACCATCTTGATGTTGTTCTCGACGGGCCGCGCGGAATCGAAGAGCAGGATGTCCTGCGTGCCGGTACCCATGTCGATGGCGAGGATGCGCATAGCTCAGCTTGTCAGCTTGTCAGCCGCTCAGCAACCGCCGCGGGGAATCCACAGATTTCACAGATTACGCAGATTTGAGGGACGAGAACCACGAAGGTCACGAAGGGGCACGAAGGTTGGGGGGAACGATCCACGAAGAGCACGAAGGGCACGAAGTCTGGGTACAGGGTGGACGTAGTGTGGACTTCAGTCCGCCGCTCAGCAACCGCCGCGGGGAATCCACAGATTTCACAGATTACGCAGATTTGAGGGACGAGAAACCACGAAGGTCACGAAGGGGCACGAAGGTTGGGGGGAAACCATCCACGAAGAGCACGAAGAGCACGAAGTCTGAGTACAGGGTGGACGCAGTGTGGACTTCAGTCCGCCGCTCAGCAACCGCTGCGGGGAATCCACAGATTTCACAGATTACGCAGATTTGAGGGACGAGAATCCACGAAGGTCACGAAGGGGCACGAAGGTTGGGGGGAAACCATCCACGAAGAGCACGAAGGGCACGAAGTCTGAGCACAGGGTGGACGTAGCGTGGACTTCTGTCCGCGCGGGGCGGTTGCGCTTGGGGCACCGAGAGCACGGGCACCGATGTGGAGTTGGCGAGCGGCCGTCCCCGGCAGGACTTGGGAACGGCCGCTCATGTGGAGGGTGAGGAGTCGATTGGTGAGCGTAGAGCGGTGGGTAGAGAACGCCGTCCGCGTTGGTGCGGACGGCGTGCGTGAGCGGCGGTGTGCGACAGGCGACCTTCGGCTGGCGGCGAGGTGGCGTTGCGTCAGTGGGCGCGGTGCGTGCGACCAGGCCAGCGGTTGGCGGCTTCGTCGTCGGCGCCGATGAGGCTGCCGGTGATGAACTGGAAGAGGAGCAGAGCGGTGGAGATGAACAGCACGAGCGAGAGGACGATGGCGAATTGCATGGGGTTGAACCTCCTGTTCAGAACAGACGTACTGTAGAACAGGCGTACGCTGTTTGTCAAGGGGAACAGAACAAAGATTCCCGATCGACGCTTGAGAACTTGCCAACCAGTCTCTCGATGGCTTGACGCCGCTTCTCGATACGCCTACCGTGGTACCAAGGTACCAGCATGATACGAGCGAGGAGCCCACAGCGATGCCCGACTCGGTGGAAGCAGTGAGCGTAGAGCGCGTGCAGCTCGGTGTGCGCATGGAGAAGCAGATGGTCAAGGTGCTCAAGGGGCTCGCCGAGTTCGAGGGCATCACGCTGGGGCAGCTGCTCGAGAAGATCGTGCTGCACTCGTTCGAGCCAGTGCCGGGCGATGAGGGCGAGTCGGCTGCCAGCCCGCACGGCAAGCGGGCGCTGGCGGCGATCGTCGACCTGAAGCGGATCTACGGCATGGAGTACGACGTGCACGCGTTTCGCAACGACGCGTCCGCGGATGCCGCCGACGCGGAAGACGCGAGCCCGGATACGGAGTAAGGAGCAACCGTGGCGCAGTCGTTCCTGGACGCATCCTATGACGAGTATCCGCGGATCGAGGAGGCCTTCCAGGCTGCCCTCGACGAGAGCTTGCACGCACGCGGCCCGGAGATGCTCTACGAGATCGTGAGCAACCTCGGCCTCGGGCGGGGCGCGCATGTGTTGGACCTTGGCTGCGGCGAGGGGCAGCAGTCGTTGAAGTTGGCTCGAGATTTCGGTTTTTCTGTGCACGGGATCGATCCGGTCGCGAGACACATTGAGATCGCGAGTGCGTCGCTCGCCGAGGCCGCAGACACGACCCCGGAACTGCGCGAACGCGTTCGCTTCGAGCTTGGTACTGCGGAGGCGCAGCCTGTGCGTGACGCAAGCGTTGATCTGATCTGGTGCAAGGACGTGCTCGTGCACGTCGAGGCGCTTGATCGCGCAGTCGCGGAGTGCCGCCGCGTTCTCCGCAGCGGAGGCTTCATGTTGATCTACCACTCGGTGTTCTGGACGGATCGGATGTATCCCGGTGAGGCCGAGCTGTTCGTCAGTCCGCCCGGAGTATTCCAGACCGATCCGCAATTCGTCGAAGCATCGTTCACCGCCGGAGGCTTTCAGATCGACGAGTGCATCGAGCTTGCCAGCGAGTGGGGAGAGTGGGGCGAAGAAGCTTCGGGCCAGGCTGGTCGCCGGCTTATCCACACGGCTCGGTTGCGGCGCGCGCCGGAACAGTACATCGCGCAGTTTGGCCAGTCGAACTATGACATCATGCTCGGCGACTGCCTCTGGCACGTGAACCGGATGATCGGGAAGATGAGCCCACGGGTATATTTGCTGAAGGTCGCATAGCGTTCGAATCGCCGTAGCGGCCGTCTTCCGCGCGAGTGGCTGTCCGGCGAGAATGCGGCATGGGTTCGGATGACGCATCGAACGGAGATCACGCTGGCGCCGCGGCCGAACTGGTCGTGGCGCACACGTCGGACCTGCACCTTGGTGGGCGCTGGCACAAAGGCGGCGAGCTATCGGCGCTGCGAGCGGTGCTGGATGCCGCCGAGGAGACGGGGGCGCAGGCGCTGATCCTGGCCGGCGATGTGTTCGACAGCCACCGGACGGCGACAACGATCCTCGAAGGCGCGGCGCGCATGCTCGCCGATGCCACCGTCCAGGTCGTGATTCTTCCGGGCAATCACGATCCGGCAACGCCTGACGCGGTGTATCGACGCAGCGGCATGGACAGCATCGCGAACGTGCACGTACTGGGCGTCACCGCGGCGGATGCCGTCGTGTTCGAGGCGCTGGGCCTGGAAGTGGTGGGCGTGCCGCACATGGCGTACGTCGACATGCCGGCGCTGGCTGAGGCGCGTCCGAAGTCGGCGACGTGGCAGATATCCGTTGCGCACGGGCACTGGGTGCAGGGGCCGCAGGACGCGCATCGCGGCTGGCTGATCCACGACCACCAGATCGCGGCGAGCGGCGCCGACTACGTGGCGCTCGGGCATTGGGACGTGCCGCAACCCGCGGGCGATGGATCGGTGCCGGCGTACTATTCGGGATCGCCGGAAGTCGCGAAGACGTTGAACATCGTGCGGTTTGGGGTTGCGGGCGTCGATGTGCGGCGGCACGCGTTGCGGATGGACGGGTGAAGACTGATTACCATGTCGATGCGCGCGTAAAGGTCACGCACGGCTTCCCCAACCAACCCGCGACCAAAGTCAGCATCTGGATGCTGGTTCGGCCGCCCTTCGCCAGGCCAGTGAGTGGACTCGTGCTTCCAATCTCTAATGCCCGATCTACGTCTTTCCAGCTAATGCCTCGTGTGATGCGTTCAAGGTTGAGTGCAGCATGCATCGACCTGGTGTCCACTCGTAGGATTTGAGTCGACGATAGTTCTGGCAATCGATAACGCTCGGCGTCGGGATCCCGAACGTCCGGAACGAAGCTCTCCGGGGTTCGCCGGAGCCATATCAGCATCTGCAAAATGCTGTCTGCTTCGGGTCCCAATCCCGTGATAGTTGATGCGGCGATCGGTTTGTGGCCCGGTACATCCTTGAAACGCGCGTTTATGTCGCGCCTTGCCGCTGCCCAACTTAACCCATCGCTGCGACGTTTCTCGTCGAGCGCTCGCTGAAGCGCGTGCCTATCGAAGGTTGCGTTTGCCATCACGGAATACTCGCGCGCCATCGCCCTCTACGCCAGGAAGCACCAACATCTCGCCAAATACGTGCATCCACGCCGCACGGGCGGACACATAGGTCCGCCCCTACAACCGACTGCCCATGCTGGGCGTAAGAATCTGCCCGTTGAGCCGTCTTACCATCGGAGGCGCGGTGTGGTGCCGCGGGATCCGGGTCATGGTATCGTTCGGTTCGAATCTGGTCTGCGCGGCGTTGCGGGGAGCCCCGGCGGCGTCGCGGCGGCCCGCGCTCTGGGAGGCGCCATGGACGACGCGCTGCTCGTTAGCCGGGCGATGGCCGGCGACCTCGACAGCTTCGGCCAGCTCTACGACGGCTACTTCAGCCGGATCTACGACTTCACGTGGCGCATTCTCCGCGACTCCGACGAGGCTGCCGACGCGACGCAGGACGTCTTCATGAAGGCGATGCAGGCGCTGCCGGGGCTGACGAAGGCCACGAGCTTCAAGTCGTGGCTGTTCACCATCGCGCATAACGTGGCGGTGACGCGCGCCGAGCGCGGCAACCGCATGATGCCGCTGCCATCGCCGGTGCACGAAGAGGCGTTCGGCTCGTTCGATGTGCCGGACCCGTGCCGGCTGGACAATCCGGAGCTGGCGGCGGGCGACCACGAGGCAGCGGCGCTGGTGTGGGAAGCTGCATCGGCGCTGAACGCGCGCGACTACGCGCTGCTGGATCTGCACGTGCGGCAGGGGCTCGAGAGCGCGGACATCGCGGCGGTGATGGGCGTGAGCAAAGGCAACGCTTACACGATGGTCAGCCGCATGAAGACCGCGGCCGCCGACGTCATCGGCAGCTACATCGTGGCGCGGCGCGGCAGTCGCGACTGCGAAGAGCTGCAGAAGGTGCTGGCGGCGTTCGAGTTTCCGCCGTACACGGAGCCGGTGCGGAAGGCCGTCGACGCGCACATCAAGGACTGCGAGACGTGCCAGGGCTCGCGCAAGCGGCTCGCGGCGCCGCTGGAGATCCTGGGCGCGTTCGCGATGGTGCCTGCGCCGATGGCGCTCAAGGCGGACGTCTGGGGCAACGTGTCGGGTGCGTGGACAACGAGCGGTCCGGGTGCGCGCGGCGGCGGCGGAGGTGGCAGCGCAGGTGGCGGCTCGTCCTTGCCGCCGAGTCCGTACGCTGCGGCCGGAGTCGGTGTGGGCGGCGGCGGTGGCGGCTTCGGCGGCTCGATTTCGCCGATGATGTCCGGCGGCGGCGGCGGCTGGGATCGCAATCGCGTGATGCTGTTCATCGGCGCGATGATCGGACTGCTCGTTGTGGCGTTCGGCGGCGGTGCGCTGCTGCTCGCCGCATTCGGTGGTGATGGCAGCGGCGGCGGCGTCAGCCGGGGCACGGCGACCATCACGCGGACGGCCGGGCCGTCGAGGACGCCCTCGCCGGCCGGCACGGTGACCGTCGGCGTATCGGTGGAGACGCCAACGCCGGACCTGACGCCGTCGGTGACGCCGGAGCCGAGCGAGACGCCGACGGCGGAGCCGGCGACAGAGACGCCGACGGAGGCCGCAACGGCGACGCGCACGCCGCGCGTGACGGCGACCGCCACGCCCAAGGCTGGTACGCCGACGCCGGAGCCGAGCGATACAGCGACCCCCCGGGGCACCAGGACGGCGACGCCTTCGGCGTCGCCGACGTGTCTGACCGGGCCGAACTGTCCGGGCTAGCCGAACGGCTTCTCACGGATCGTTGCGTTGGGGCGTTCTGCATCCGCGCGCACGCGATCGTAGATTACGGGTCGGATTCTCGGCAACCGTCGGTCCGGCTATGCCGGACACACAGCCGAGGACGGCTATGCCACGCGCTTCGCGTCCCCTTTTGCTGGATTCAATTCGAACGCAGTCCGC
>CAYWOO010000181.1:0-14317 GCA_964458665.1 uncultured Dehalococcoidia bacterium | reverse complement strand
GCGTCAGCCGATTATTGAACTTCGCCTTCGCTCCCCTTCTCAAGCCGCTTAACCAGTCGAAGATGACGTTGATCCCATCATCTCCTTGGTAGTCATAGAACGTGAACTCGGAGCCCATCGTATCACATTTTTCCTATCATGCCACGCCATCGTGCCATAATATTTTTCTTATACCACGCTTGACTTCCCCGATCCAGCCCAGCACAATGGTCATTGGTGCCCGCCGGGCAGCGTGTGCGCTCCGCCGCCCCTTAATCGCGCTTAGGCGACAACCCAACTCCAAGCCCATCCGCTACCATCCCCGCCCGTATCGCCGACAGCGCCGACGCCCGCGCCCGCAGCTTCGTCGCCGCATGCGCCGCCACGTTGAGCTTCGCCAAACCGACGGCGACGCCACGCGCGGCGTCCCGCACCTCCGCCGCCGGCACCACGCGGTCGAGGAAGCCGGCGAGGATGGCGTCCTCCGGGGCGTAGGTCTCGGCGAGGATGACCGCGCGGTGGAAGTGCGCGGGCGCGAGGCGCTGGCGGCAGATTTCGGTCGCGGCTTGCGGCATCGTGAGGCCGATCGTCACTTCGTTCGCGACGATCCGGTACGGGCCGGCTGCGCCGACGCGATAGTCGCCGGAGAGCAGGAGGAAGACGCCCATCGCGATCGCGTGCCCGGCGCAGGCGATGACGACCGGCGTGGGAAACGAGAGGAGCCGCTCGGCCATCTCGAAGCCGCCACGCAGCATAGCGAGCGCGTCCGGCCCGCCCGTGCCGAGCACGTTCAGATCGAAGCCCGCGGAGAACACGCCCTCGCGCCCCGTCAGCACTACCGTCGCGCTATCTGCCACCGCCCGATCGAGCGCGGCGTTGATCTCCGCCTGCATCTGCGGCGAAAGCGCGTTCACCTTGCTGTCGTCCATCGTGATCGTCGCGATGGAGTCGCTGAGGTCGTACGTGACAAGGGCGCTCATGACGGTTCTCCTGCTGGGTTCACTGCGTTCGCTTGAACCACGACAGTACACGCGACCGCGACGCGTGGAGCAACGGCACCGGCGGCGTTGCTTCCGCCGGGGCGGATCTGCGGTGCCGTCGCGTCAACGGTGTCCGATCGATGCGGCGAACAAGGAGGAGCGGAGGAACGGCCGCCCGGGTGGGCGGCCGTTCCTCTCATTTCGGCGTGCGTGCTGCTAGTCGGTGAAGTCCGGCGTGCCGCAGGTGCCGTCGGCGTTTGCGGGAATGATGTCGTTCGGGTGGCCCATGTGTGCCTGGAGATTCTTGTTGCCGTTTGCGCCGTCGTCGTCGACGGTGATGACGATGAAACTGCCGCCGTGCGCGGGGACCCAGTGGCAGATCGTGACGGGCGTGTGGCCCTCGCCGCTGCCGGGACCAGCGGCACCGACGGAGACGGCGGCGCCAAGGCTGGCCGTGACGGCAACCGTGGCAATGAACATGCGGAACGATCGAGTGATGTGCATGGGGCAGGGCTCCTCTGTACTGTGCGCCGAGCTCGACGCGGGATGGGTCGCTGTCAAGTAATAACGGCCAGCCAGTGGCGGTCGTTACGCGCGAGGCGACCCGGGCCGGGATATCGACGAGGCGTTATCCCGCACGCGGCACGTGCCGCCACGCACCGCTCGCGTTTCAACCTCGATGCCCGAAACGCTCCTCCTCGCCCCTTGTGGGAGAGGAGGTGGCCGAAGGCCGGAGGTGAGGGCCCGTCCACCATGATCTAACGGCGTGCCACCGCACCATGGGAGATCGCGACCTCGCCAGCGTAAGCTCGCGATATGCAAACACCCCAGCGCGATCGACCACGCGGATGGCGCCGAACAATCAGCCCGAAAAACGGATCAATCAGCCACAACGCCGACCGCAGCCTCCGGAACAATCAGCCACCACGACAAAAGCGAAAAACAACACCTCAATCAAAGCCCGGCGAATCGGACGTCCCATCGCTGTCGCGAGGCTCGTGGCCGACGCACCGGAGCACAGGCAGCGGCGGGTACTTCGGGTAGTGGGCGTCGGTCTGCGAGCGGGCACACAGCACGAACGCCGAGCCGCGGGCCGACGTCACGCGGCGGGCGTGAGCGCACGACGCGCAGAGGCCGGCGCGGCGGTCGGTCTCGGTCATGGGGGCAGTGTATGTGGCAGGGGCGACTCACAGCCGGGGCGGCTGTGCCACACCAGGTCGGCGCTCACGGGGGCGGGTTTGTCGAGCGAGGGCACGCCACCGCGTGCCCCTACGATGCGCGCGGCCTTACGGTTCGGAGCCCGCACGGGGCTCCTGGGCCGTCACTCAGCAGCCGGGCTGGCCGTCGTTCCCGCAGCAGCCGTCGCGTGTGCGCGCCTTGATCCAGTTGTTGTGCCCGGCCATGCGGAGTTTCGTCAGGAACGGCGCATCGAACGTGCGGAAGTTCGAGAAGACGGCGCCGAGGCTGGGGCGCTGGCGCCGCGGTTCGTCGCCCATGCTACTTCCCTTCGAACTTCGGCGGCCGCTTCTCGAGGAAGGCGCTGACGCCCTCGGCGCGATCGGCGGTCGTCTGGAGGATGACGGTGAGGTCGGTCTCGTAACGCAGCGCCTGCTCCAGCGGCATATCGAGGCCGCGCAGCATCGACTCCTTCGCGTACCGCACGGCGATCGGCCCCTGCGCGGCGATCCGTTCCGCGAGCGCGCGCGCGTGCGCATCGAGCCCCGCGCGCGGCACGACGGCGCTGACGAGCCCGCAGGCCAACGCCGCCTGCGCATCGAGCTGCTCGCCGAGCAGGATCATCTCGGACGCCTTGCCACGGCCGATGAGGCGCGGCAGGCGCTGCGTCGCACCGGCACTCGGCACGCGCCCCTCGGCGATATCACGGATGGCGAACGTCGCGCCTTCGGCAGCAACCCGAATGTCGCAGGCGAGCGCGAGTTCGAGGCCGACCCCGATCACGTCGCCCTGGATACAGGCGATGACCGGCTGCGCCATCAGCTCAAGGCAGCGGAATGGCAGGCGGTCCGGCGACGGTGCGGGCACGTCGCTTGTCGCCGGACTCGCGAACGTGTGGCCGTCGGCGGTGAGCAGCACGACGTGGATGTCGTCGTACTCGTGGATGGCGGATGCGGCTTGATCCAGCTCGTCGAGAAAGCGCGCGTCGACGGGATTGCCGTCGGCCGGGCGGGTGAGGCGTATCTCGGCGACGTGGCCGGACTTCGTGACAGCGAGTGTCGTGAAGCTCATGGCGTATCATAGCAAGGCTGACGGCACGGCTGATCGGCTCTGACGGAACCGGCTGGGCGTGCGTAGGACCAGGTCATCACGATGCTCAGCCGCATTTGCGTAGTGCGCTTCCACCGTGACAGCAGACGGAGGTCGGCATGAAGATCCTGGCGACGTTCGACGGAACGACGTATTCCGAGGCGATCCTGCCGCAGCTCCAGCAGATGGCCCACCTGCCGAACGTGGAGTTCTCGCTGCTCTCCGTGGCGCACGAGCCGGACGGGCAGTTGCGGAAGCGCGGACGGCCGCGCCCGATCGTCGTCAGCGACGCGATGGGGCGGGGCACGCCGATGGTGGTCGAAACCGTCGACGCCTCGTACGCGGAAGACAAGACGCAGGCGATCGCGCGGCGCATATCGGAACTGGAAGACTATCTGGCTGGCCTGGCGCAACAGTTGCCCGCCGGCACAGCCTGCCACGTGGAAGCACATGTGTCAGACAATGTCGCGGAGGTGATCGTCGACCGGGCGCGGGAAGAGCAGATCGACGTGATCGTGATGGCCACGCATAGCCGCAGCGGAATCGTCCACGTCTTCTTCGGGTCGACGGCGGACCAAGTCGTGCGCTCAGGCGTGGCGCCGGTACTGCTGGTCCATCCGAAGGGCTAGCCGCAGCCGTCAGCGTCCTGTCGGGACGAACTGGCGATCCGGTGACGAGAAGACGATGTAGGTCCTGCAGGCCTCGCCGCTGGTGTTGATCAGCCGGTGCGGCACGTTGCGCGGCACCACGATGAGGTCGCCGGAGCGCAGGATCGTCGTCTGGTCGCCAAGCGTGTGCTCGACCTCACCGTCCAGAATGTACACCACCTCTTCGCAGTTCGGATGGATGTGCTCCGCGTTGCTCTTTCCCGCGTCGAAGGTCGCGAGGCCGATCGTCATCTCGGCGCCGGGCGGATGCCCTTCGCGGACGGCCCAGTGCACGCTACCGAAGTCGGTGGCGTCGGCGGCTGCGCCAACGTCGCGGCGGATCTGGTCATCGATCATCGGGACATCCATGCAGGCTTCCTCTCGGACTACGCGCGGCGGAGCATGCGGCCGGCGCGAGCGTCGGTCTGGCGGCCGGCGTCGACGGTTACGGCGCCGTTGACGACGACGTGCTCAATGCCGGCGGGGTACTGGCGCGGCTCCGTGTACGTTGCGACGTCGGCGATGGTCTCCGGGTTGAAGACGACGATGTCGGCGAAGGCACCGGGCCGGAGCACGCCGCGATCCTTCAGCAGGTGCTTCCGCGCGGGCAGCGATGTCATCTTGCGCACGGCCTCCTCGAGCGACAGGACGCCCTCGTCGCGCACATACTTCTCCAGCACGCGCGCCATCGTGCCGTAGAGGCGCGGGTGCGGCTTGCCGCCGGACGGCAGCCCGTCGGAGCCGATCATGCTGTGGTCATCGACGACGACGCGGCGTACGTCGTCCTCATCCATGATGAACATGATGACGCTGGGCGAGTTCTCCTCGTCGTGCAGGATCTTGCGGATGGCGTCGCCGATCGGCAGATCCAACTCGGCGGCGATATCGCTGATGTAGCGGCCCTCGTACTTCTTGTGGTTGTACTTGACGCTGGCGATGATCGCCGGCGTCGCCGCGAACGCCTCCTCGCGGCCGGCGCGGAACATCGCGGCGAGACCGGACGACGATGCCACGTACGGGTACACATCGACGGTCACGTCGACGCCCCGCGCACGAGCGGCAGCGAGAAACGGCAGCGACTGCTTCGTGAGGCCGTACGCCGGCGCGCCCGCCGACTTGTGATGCGATATCTGCACCGGACAGCCGGAGCGCTCGCCGATCTCGATCGCCTCGGCGACGGCGGCGAGCACGCCGAGCGATTCGTTGCGGATGTGGCTGGTGTAGATGCCGCCGTACTTCGCGACTGTCTTGGCGCATTCGATCAGCTCCGGCGTCTGCGCATAGGTGCCGGGGACGTAGACCAGACCCGTCGACATGCCGATGGCGCCAGCCTGCATCGCTTCCTCGATCAGCGCCAGCATCTGCGCCATCTCGGAATCGTCCGGCGGCCCCTTGCGCTGGCCGAGCACGTTATATCGGACAACGCCCTGCGGCACGTACGCGGCGACGTTGCAGGCGGGGTGCGCCGCATCGACCGCGGCGAAGTATTCGGCCGTGGTGCTCCACGGCAGCTCGGTCTCGCCGAGGATGGGCGCGAAACCGCGCTCGTAGAACAGCCGGAAGTCGTCGTTGGCGGGCGCGACGCCGGCGCCGCAGTTGCCCGCGATGTCGGTCGTGACACCCTGCATGATCTTGAAGTCAACGCGCGGATCGCGGATGACGGCGGCATCGTCGTGCGAGTGGACATCGATGAAGCCGGGGGCGACGGTGAGGCCGCGCGCGTCGATCTCGTGCTTCGCCGTGCCGGAGACGTCGCCGACGGCTTCGATGCGGTCGCCGACAACGGCGATGTCGCCCGCGCGCGCGGGCGCGCCGGTGCCATCGACAATGCCGCCGTGGCGGATGATGAGGTCGTAGTCGGGCATTGGCTAGCCTCCGGAGAGCACGACCGGCGCGCCGCCCGCTGCTGACGCATAGATCGCGTCCACGACTTCGTGGGCGTACGTCGCGACGCCGAAATCGAGCCAGCTCTGGCGGTCTTCGCTGACGGCCCTCAAGAACGTGTAGTCCTCCAGCAGGTACGCCTGCCCGAGATCGTGGGGGATCACCGCCTCGCGCAAGCGCGAATCGGTGACGGGAAAGCGCTCAATGAAGCGCGCGATCACCTCCTCCGACGAGATGTCCGTGCGCCCGCCGGTGGTGTTCGTCTCGCAGCGGATGGCGCCGGCGTAGTCGTCGTCTTCCCACGAGTACTGCGCGTTCTCGCAGACGACGTTCATGCGGCGGCTGGACCCGCGGTGCAGCAGGTTGTGCCAGATCGAGATGTGGTTGACGACGGCGCCGCTCTCGAACTCCATGATGGCGCTGCTGACGTCTTCGACGCCCTCCTTCTCGAAGAAGTGACGAGTGACGCCGAACACGCGCTTCACGCGGCCGAAGTACGAGATGAGGATGTCGACATCGTGGATGGCGTGCTCCAGCAGCGTGCCAGCGCCGACCTTCGTGACGTCGCCTCGCCAGGTGCTGGCGTAGTGGCCCTGTATCGGGAAAAACTGGTCATCGACCATGATGCACGTCATCGCGCGGCCCGACGCCGAATCGTTGATCAGGTCGCGCGTGACGGCGATGACGGGCGAGAAGCGCATGACGAGGCCGACTTGGTGCGTGACGGCCGCCTTCGTCGCAGCGTCGCGCATGATCGCCGCGTCGTGGCCGTTGAACGCGAGCGGCTTCTCGCAGAACAGCGCTTTGCCGCGCGCCAGCACCTTCTGCGCGAGATCGAGGTGATTGAACGTCGGCGTGCAGATGTAGACCGTGTTGATAAGCGGAGACGCGATCAACTCGTCGGCGCTGGCCGTGACGAGCGTGGCGCCGGACGCCTGCGCAAATGCGGCACGCCGGCCGGGGTCATCTTCGGCGATGCCGATCAGGTCGCCTTCGATGAGGCCGCTCTTCAGGCAGAAGTGGATGGACTTGCCGTGGGTCGAGCCCATGACGCCCGCGCCGATGACGCCGATTTGCGGTCGCATGGCGACAGATTACGGGGTGACAGCGCCTGGCAGTAGGGATCGGGGCGGCGGAACATCACGCACCTGCTCCACGCTGGCGCGCGATGCCCCACTCTAGCCGGTGCAGCAGGGCCTCGACATCGAACTGCTTGAGGATCCAGTCGTGCGCACCGGCTGCTTGCGCCCGCAGCCACTGGTCCGCATCGTAGTACGCGGCGTGGGCGGCGATCAGGGGCGGCGCCGGCAGCGGCAACGCGGCCAGCGCAGTGATGGCGGCGATGCCGGCGCCGTCCTGCCGCCGCGGGTCGATGAGGATGGCGTGGGGATCGTGGAGCACCGCCAGTGCGGCGGCCTCGGTCGGGTCCGACGTCGCGCCCACAACGAGCAAGCCTGGTTCGCCGACAAGACGCCGGACGAGCGCCTGCCGTGCAGCGACGTGATCGTCGAGCAACAGAAGCCGAAGCGGTTCCGCTTCAGAGCGGGAAGTCGCCATAGTAGCGATGCTACCGCTAGCTCGGAGTCCGCGAAGTGGCCGAAAGGCCCATATTTTCGGGCCCAAGGCCTGATCAGCAGATTGCCAGAGATATAAGCCGCAGGTACGTGTCTACAACGACGAGGGCAAGGCGCGCCTTGCTCCTTACGATGCGGCGCACGCCGGGCGTAGGCTGGACTAGAGCGTACCGAGGAGGGAGTAGCCGCCGTCCACCAGCAGGGTCTGGCCGATGATCATGGATGCTGCGGGGGAGGCGAGAAACGCGACTGCCTCGGCGACGTCTTCCGGGTGGACGTGGCGGCCGGCGGGGATCTTGGCGCCGTAGCCATCGACCATGTCGCCATCGAGCATACGGACGCCGTCCGTGCCTTCGACGAGGCCGGCGGAGACGTTGTTGACGCGAATGCCGCGCGGCGCGAGTTCGACGGCCAAGTATACCGTCAGCGACTCGAGCGCACCCTTCGAGACGCCGACGGGCGCGTACTTCGGGAGGTAGCGATCGCTGCCGGGGCTGAGCAGATTGATGATGGCACCGCCCTCCGTCATGTACTTCAAGACTGCCTGGGCGGCGAACCAGGGGCCGAAGACGTTGACGTCCATCGTGTGCTTGAGGTGCTTCGGCAACGAATCGATCGCGGCACGCGGGCGCTCGAGGCCGCGCGCGGCGCTGTTGACGAGGATGTCGATGCGGCCGAATCGCTCGCCGACCTGCTTCACCAGTTCGAAGACCGCATCGCGGTCGCCGACATCGCACTGGTACGCCTCGGCCTGCACACCGATCGCGCGCAGCTCGGAGACGGCGGCATCGGCGCTCTCTTTGCTGCGGGAGTAGTTGATGGCAACATCGGCGCCCTCGCTCGCCAGCTTCAGCGCGATCGCTTTGCCGATGCCGCGCGTGCCGCCGGTGATGAGTGCGACCTTGCCGGTGAAGGTGGGCATGGGAGATCCGTGGTTCTAGGTTCTAGGTTCTAGGTTCTAGGTTAGCGACTCCGGTGGGTTAGCGCCTATGCTCCATGCATGGGACTTGAAGGACGGGTAGCGCTGGTCACGGGCGCGGGCGGCGAGGGGATGGGGCGCAGTATCGCTCTGACGCTGGCGCGCGACGGCGCGGACGTGGTGCTGAACTATCACCGCAAGGATCAGCGCGTCGTGGAGACGGCGGCAGCCATCGGGGCGATGGGGCGGCGCGCACTGCCGTTCGCGGCGAATGTGGCGGACGCGACGCAGGTCGATGCGATGGTGGCGGCAGCGGCGGCAGCGCTCGGACCAATCGAAATCGTCGTCAATAGCGCGGGCGGGCCGTGGAAGCCGCAGGACATCACCGAAATCGATCCGGCGCACTTCCGCGCCGTGCTGGCACAAGAGATCGAAGCGACGTTCCTGCTGGTCCGTGCGACGCTGCCGGGCATGCGTGCCCGCGGCTGGGGCCGCATCGTCAGCATCGGCGGCTACGGCGCGGACGACTGGCGCTACGGGCCGCCGGAGGCGCCGCTCGACTATCCGCTGGGCAAAGCGGCGCGCCACTGGCTGACACGCACGCTTGCGCCACGTGAGATCGGCCGCGGCATCACGGTCAACGCCGTCGCGCCGGGCCCGACGCCGCGCGTGACGCTCGACGAGGCGCTGGCGGCCGTCCGTTGCGAGCGCGGCCCGCGCGACCACAACACGCCGCAAGATATCGCGGACGTAGTGGCGTTCTTGTGTTCGGATGCGGCAGCGCGCGTGACCGGCGCGGTGATTCCGGTGCCGGGGGCGGCGGCGGTGTAGGCTCACATCAGGATCGCGAACCCCTCCTGTTCGAAATCGTGATCGGATGTGAGTACTTCACGGATCCGCTGACTTCGACACACAACCATCGAAATACAGTCGGTCATGCTGTAGGCCTTGTCGATCCGTCGACGATATAGGTCGAGCCCTGCATCGAAGAGTGCGCCGCTCTGCGGCAAGACTGCCACGCGTGGGTCATCCGCGACGCGTAGTGCGAGATTGGCCGCCGCTCTGCGCGAGTGCGGTCCGAATTTCGAAGCGCGTGTGAGCACTTCGACCAGTACGGCGTCCGTCGTCGTCAGAGTGATGTCGCTGGAAGCATGAATATGGCTGAACAGCTCGAGCGCTTTTGTGTGGAGACCATCTCGCGGGTTCATCAACGCGATGTAGTACGCGGAATCTACGAAGATGGGTCGCAACTACGACTGCTTTGGCGAGCCGTCGAGATAGTGATCGAAGTTCTTGGCACCGTCGCGAGGCATGCGGGAAAGTTCCTCCGCCGGAATCGACTTTCCCTGCTCGATGACATACTCAAAGATGTCGAACGGGCGAGCAGGTACACGCTTTGGCCGAGGCTGGTTCTTCTTCTGTGGCGTGATGCGACGCACAACCATAGTGCCGGAATCATACCAGCTACGTCCGGCGCAGGACCCGAGCGTCGGCCTACGTCCCTGCCTTCTCTACGAGATTGCGCAGCTTGCGGCCGTTCGCGAAGCGGTCGAGGTTGTCGAGGAAGATCGCCATGGCGCGGCCCATGTTCAACGGCGATGGGCCCGAGTTATGCGGCGTGACGATGACGTTCGGCATGTCCCAGAGCGGGCTGCTCTCGGGCAGCGGCTCGAATGTGAACACATCCAGGCATGCGCCGCCGATCCAGCCTTCCGTCAGCGCGCGGATGAGCGCGCTTTCGTGCACGACGCGGCCACGGGCGACGTTAATCAGCGTCGCCGTCGGCTTCATGGCGCGCAGCTCGCGTTCACCGATGAGGCCTTCGGTCTCCTTCGTGAGCGGGCAGGCGAGGACAACGAAATCGGTCTGCTTCAGCAGTTGCGGCAGGCGCCGCGGCGTCACCTGCTCGTCGATGTGCGGCGTGCGCTTGTCGGAGCGGCGCATGCCGATCGTCCGCATGCCGAACGCCTTCGCGAGCCTCGCGACTTCGCCCCCGATGGCGCCGGTGCCGATGATGCCGACGGTCTGGCCCGTCAGCTCGCCGGGGCTGAGCTGCGTCCATTCGCGGCGGCGCTGCTGGTCGCGCCACTCGTCGATGCGCTTCGTGCGGTAGAGCATCATCGCGATCACGTACTGCGCGATCGGAGGCGCGGAGGCGCCGGATGAGTTCGTCAGCATGCCGCCGCGATCGATGATCACCTGGAACGCGGGCGAATCGACACCTGCGCTGAAGGTGTGCAGCCAGCGCAGCCCTTCGATGCGGAAGAACGCCGGCAGCGCCTTCTGCCGCAGATCGAGATCCTGCCAGAGATCTTCGGAGAGCAGCGCGACGTCCGCGCCGTTAACGTCGGCGGACCAGGCGAGCCTGCCATCCGCCGCGACCGAGGGTGTGATGAGCGTGGCGCGCGGGACGATCGCGCGGATCTGGCGGCCGTAGTCGCGGGCAATCGTGGGGGAGACGACGATCTTCATGCGGGGAAGGGTAGCGGACGGCCTCACCCCGGCCTTCGGCCACCCCTCTCCACAGTGTGGAGAGGGAGCGAACGA
This sequence comes from uncultured Dehalococcoidia bacterium, assembly GCA_964458665.1. GTDB lineage: Bacteria > Chloroflexota > Dehalococcoidia > DSTF01 > JACRBR01 > JANXYW01. The sequence continues at coordinate 3,522 of CAYWOO010000181.1, read as the reverse complement.
CCGGCGTGCGGGGAGGCGGAGAGTTGGTGGCGCACGTGGCCTCACCCGGCCTTCGGCCACCCCTCTCCACGACGTGGAGAGGGAGCGAATGGAACATTGTGCGCGGAAACGGCGGGTCGATCTGGTACGAACGCGGGCGCAACGGGTTGCGCCCCTACAGCGGTTCGAGGGCAGCAATCGTTTCACGGCTCTCGGCGGTTGACGAGTCAGGTGCGGCGGCGATCGCGGGCGCGAAATGCGCGAAGGAGGGGGGCGACATAGGGTTCGTCGGTGCGGAGGGCGATCTCTTCGACGCCGGCGGCGGCGAAGGAGCGATGGCGGGCGGCGCGGGCGTCATCCGCGCGGCGGGCGTAAGCGGCGCGCGTGGCGCGATCGGACGTATCGATGACGATGTGGGCGCCGGTTTCCGCATCCTGAACATCGAGCAAGCCGACGTCGGGCAGATGCTCTTCGCGTGGGTCGGTGAGGGTGACGGCGACGATCTCGTGGCGGAGGGCGGCGGCTCGCAGCTGCTTTTCGTAACCGTCATCGAAGAAGTCTGAGATCAGGAATACGATGGCGCGGCGCTTCTGGACGCGGGCGAGATACGCGAGCGCCGCGCCGATGTCCGTGCCGTGTCCCCCCGGTTCGAGATACAGCAGCTCGCGGATGATGCGGAGGACATGGCGGCGATCGTTGGCGGGAGGAATATACTCCTCGACACGATCCGTGAACGCGATGAAGCCGACGCGGTCGTTGTTCGCGGAGGCAGAGAACGCCAGGGTCGCAGCCAGCTCAGCAGCGAGCTCGCGCTTCGAGATGCCTGTGGTGGTGAACGCGGACGACGCGCTGACGTCCACGGCGAGCAGCACCGTCAGCTCGCGCTCTTCGACGTACTTCTTGATGTAGGGAGCGCCCATACGCGCCGTGACGTTCCAGTCGATGGCGCGCACGTCATCGCCGGGCTCATATTGGCGCACTTCGGAGAACTCGATCCCGCGGCCGCGGAAGACGCTGTGGTACTCGCCGAGGAAGCGGTTGGCGACGAGATGCCGCGCGCGAATCTCGATACGCCGGATGCGCGCGAGGAAGTCCGGCGGGATGGGCTGGCCGTTCGAGGGCGCTGGCATGCAGGTACTGTAGCGCGGACATCGCCTTGCCGTTCTTATCCACAGATTTCACAGATTCTCACAGATGAGAAATTGGGCACGAGGCGTTCGGTGTTGTGTGACGGAGCGTCGGCGTAGGACGAGCGCGGGCGCAACGAGTTGCGCCCCTACAAGAATTCGAGGCGTCCCCCCGGGCTGGACGGAAGGTGAGCATCAGAAGACATCGGGCGACTCGTCGATGAACTCCCAGGGGATGCCGGCGTGTTCGCCGAGGCGCTGGCCGAGCGCGCGGATGCCAGGCGCTTCCGTAGCCTGGTGCGTGCCGAAGATGAGGTTCATGCCGGTCTCCTTGGCGAACATTCTGGTGTACATGCTGCCTTCGCCGGTGACGTATGTGTCGGCGCCTAGCTTGCGCGCCGCATGAAGATCCGTCGTCATCCCGCCCGCCCCCGTCATGATCGCCACCCGTCCAAACGTCTTCGCGTGCTGATGCGCTTCAACGTCGACGCGCAGTTCTTTCGAAGCGCGTTGGATTAGCTCGGCGAAGGTGCCTCCACAGTCGCCGATGACCCCGGCATGACCGCCGGCGAAGTCGCCAAACGTGCCATTCACGGCAACGCCCAGCAACTCGGCCAGCACCCAGCCGTTGCCGAGGCCATGAGCCCCATCGAGTGCGGCGTGAGCGCCATAGAGCGAGACGCCGGCGGTCTGTAGCGCGGCGAACTTCTCATCGTGGAGGTGGAGGTCGATGCCGGGCCACGATGTGTGATGCACCAACAGGAGGTTCGCACCGCACTTCGCCGCGCCAACGATCGTTGTCAGCGACGTGTTCACGGAGACGGCGAACTTCGAGACGCCGTCGCCGGCGGGCGAGGCGAAGAGCAGCCCGTTCGAATCGGGCTCCGTCACACTGTATTTGGGGATGTCGAGCTGTTCGTCCAGCCAGGCGACCATTGCGGCGAGCGATGCGTTGGCGTGCATGGCGGCAGTGTATGGAAGCGGGAGACGGGACGCGAGAAGCGGGAACCCAGAACCTACGCGGATCCTTGTAGCGATCTGCGAGGGTGCTGGTGCGGACGCCGGCGAAGATGCTTGCGCGGGCGGCATCGAGAGCGGCGAGCGGGGCAACGTCCTTGAATGCGGGAACGCAGATGACTTCGCCGAGCAGCAAGCCTGTCAGCGACGCGCTGACTACCTCATTCGGCTCGAGCTTCAGCGGCACCTTCGAGACGTCGAGTCCGGCGACCTCGTGGAACTCCGTGCGGACGATGCCGGGCAGACGGCCTGCACCACCACGCCCGTGCCCTTCAACTCGTCGGCCAGGGCCTCGCTGAAGGTGTTGATGTACGCCTTCGAGCTGGCGTAGACAGCGCGTTGCGGCAGCGGCGGTGCGGGCAGCGCGCCGCTGAACGCGAGGCCGCCCGAGACGTTAACGATAGCGCCGTGGCCGCGCGCAATCATACCTGGCAGTGCGGCTCGCGTGAGCCGCGTCGGCGCGACGACCTGCAGCCGGACGAGGTCCTCTGCCTGATCGGGCGGCAGTTCGACGAACGCCATGTATCCGCCCGCACCGGCGCAGTTGATGAGGAACGCGAGCGTCGCGCAGCCTTCGATCGCGCGTTCCACGGCCAGGAGGTCGCCGCAGCCGTCAGATCGGCGACAAGCACGTCGACCGCCACGCCCTCTTCGGCACTCAGCCGCGCGGCGAGCGTTTCGAGCCGGTCACGGCGGCGCGCGACGACGATCAGGTCGTGGCCATCATGCGCGAGACGCTGCGCGAAGGCCGCACCGATGCCGGACGACGCGCCCGTGACGAGCGCCGTGCGGCGGCCCGTTTCGGATGGCGCGACAGCTGGTTGCGGTGCGAGTGAAATCGTCATGGCGATCTCCTCTTCATCGTGCGGCTGACGCACGGAGGGGACGCCACCGCGTGCCCCTGCAACTGCCACCGATGACGGACGACCGACGACTGAAGACCGAACTCACGTCTTCTCGAAGCGCTCGACATCCATCACGAAGACGATGGCGCCGCCGGTGCGGACCTCGATCGGTTCCTGGAGGACGGAGCCTTCGCCGAAGAACGGGAGGGTCTGCACGGGCACGTATTCGGTGCGGGCGTGGCATTCGCTGCGCACCATAGCGACCACGCTGTCGACTTCGTTGGCCTCGACGCCCGAGAGGATGGTGGCGTTCCCCTTGCGCAGGAAGCCCCCCGTGCTGCTCACCGTTGTCGCCGGGTAGCCCTGCTCGATGAGCTTACGGGTGAGCTTTTCGGCGTCCGCGTCGGACGCGATGATGATCACGAGCTTGAGGTTACCGTTGTCGCCGGACTGGCCGTCCTGCAATTCGCCTCCGTCGCGGTCACACCGCCGGGTGCATCGTAGTGCCGCCGGATCGCCGGTGTCAACGCGCCACGCCGGTGGTCGCGCGCTCG